>NZ_JAFCTR010000014.1:0-152586 GCF_049896125.1 Pararhizobium sp. DWP1-1-3 | reverse complement strand
GTCGCCATCGTTGCGACAATGCGCAAGCTTCTCACCATTCTCAATGCCATCATCCGGGACAATAAACCATGGCAAAACGCTTGACGAACAAGACAGTCGCTCTCCCCGCTGGGGAGAAGGGAGATCGAGACCGATCACGCCGCCTTGGCGACGTGATATTCCTTGATGGCGATCATCTTGATGGCCGGATAGCGCTCCGCCTCGTAACGCAGCGAGAACGCGTCCTGCGCCAGAAACACCGGATCGCCGTCGAGATCGCGGGCGATGTCGCCGCGCCGGGCGGTGATGAACTTGTCGAGATCCGCTGGAAGGTCGGCCGAAATCCAGCGGCAGACGGAGAAGCGGGCGATATCGAAAGACACCGGCAGGCCGTATTCCGATTGCAGCCGTTCTTTCAAAACGTCCAACTGCAGCGCGCCAACAACGCCGACAATGGCAGGCGAGCCGTCTTCTGGCGAAAACAACTGCACGACGCCTTCCTCGGCCATCTGCTGCAGCGCTTCCTTCAGCTTTTTCGCCTTCATCGCATCTTCCAGGCGCACGCGGCGCAGGATTTCCGGCGAGAAGTTCGGTACGCCCTGGAACACCAGCTGTTCGCCTTCGGTCAGCGTATCGCCGATCCTCAGCGTGCCGTGGTTGGGGATGCCAACCACGTCGCCGGCATAGGCCGTGTCAGCCAGCTGCCGTTGCGAGGCAAAAAAGAACTGCGGCGCCGTGAGGCCCAGCTGCTTGCCGGTGCGCGCCAGCCGCGCCTTCATGCCGCGCTCCAGCTTGCCGGAGCAGACGCGGGCAAAGGCGATGCGGTCGCGATGGTTCGGGTCCATGTTGGCTTGAATCTTGAAGACGAAGGCCGTCATTTTGTCGTCGGTCGCATGCACGGTGCGAATATCGGCCACCTGGTCGCGCGGCGGCGGCGCGATTTCGCCGAGCGCGTTGATCAGGTCGCGAACACCGAAGTTCCGGAGTGCCGAGCCGAAGAAGACCGGCGTCAGGTGACCTTCGAGGAAAGCCTTCCTGTCGAAGGGCTTGCAGGCCTCTATGGCGAGCGAGGTTTCATCGATGAAGGCCTCGCGCTCGTTTTCCGGCAGGCGGTGGGCGGCCATTTCCGGGCCGTTGACCTTGGTGGGAATTTCCTGCGTATCGGCGCCGCGAACGGTATTGTCGGCCAGATGATAGGAGCCGCAGAATGTTTTCGAACGCCCGATCGGCCAGGTCACCGGCGCGCAGTCGAGCGCCAGCTTCTCTTCGATTTCATCGAGAACCTCGAAGGGGTCGCGGCTTTCCCGGTCCATCTTGTTGATGAAGGTGATGATCGGAATATCGCGCATGCGGCAGACTTCGAACAGTTTTAGCGTCCGCGGCTCGATGCCCTTGGCGGCATCGATGACCATCACGGCCGCATCGACGGCGGTCAGCGTGCGGTAGGTGTCGTCGGCGAAGTCTTCGTGGCCGGGCGTATCGAGAATGTTGAAGACATTGCCGTGATATTCGAAGGTCATCACCGAGGTGACGACCGAGATGCCGCGTTCGCGCTCGATCTTCATCCAGTCGGATCGCGTCTGGATGCGGTCCTTCTTGGCCTTCACTTCACCGGCAAGCTGGATGGCGCCGCCGAACAGCAGCAGCTTTTCGGTAAGCGTCGTTTTACCCGCGTCCGGGTGCGCAATAATAGCAAAGGTGCGACGGCGGGAAACCGCCTCGGCGATACTTTCGGCCATGATATGAATCCTGTGAGTTGCCGCGTATGTAGCGATTCCGTGGATAACTTGCAATTCGCATTGGCCGTACCCGAGCCGGAATTGCTAGGGAGAAGAATGTCTATTCAATCCTCGACCCGCCCGACCCTCAACCTTGTTCGCCTGCAAAACGGCGAGGGCATCGATCTTCCCGCCTACGAGACTGCGGGCGCGGCCGGCATGGACCTTCGCGCCGCCGTCGAGGCGGACCGGCCGTTGTTCCTCGGTCCCGGCAAGCGGGCACTGGTGCCGACCGGCTTCATCTTCGAAATCCCAGCAGGATATGAAGCGCAGATCCGCCCGCGCTCGGGTCTTGCCTTCAAGCACGGCATCACTTGCCTGAATACACCCGGCACGATCGACAGCGATTACCGCGGTGAGGTCAAGGTCCTGCTGATCAATCTCGGCGACGAGGATTTCCTCGTCGAGCGCGGTATGCGCATTGCCCAGATGGTGATTGCTCCGGTGACGCAGGTGGCCGTGCTGGAAACAACGGATGCCAGCGAAACCGCGCGCGGCGCCGGCGGCTTCGGCTCCACCGGCGTTTGATGACCGCCGCTGCGAACAGGTACGGCCTGACATTCCGGCAGGATTATTTCAGCGATCCGGCAGCCTGGGCAGCACTCGTGGCGTTGCTTGAGGATACGTTTGGCATCGATGTCAGCATTCAAGATCGCTTCGGTGGGCCGGATCCGAGCAGCATGCCGTTTGGCTGTTTCGATGAAGGCGGCGTTTGCACCGCCAATTTCAGTGCCTTTTCCATGCCGATGACGATCGATGGCCGCGTGGTGAAGGCTGCCGGTTTCCAGTCCGGCGCGGTGCGGCCGCAATGGCGGGGCAAAGGGCTTTATCGTGACCTGATGAACCGTGCGTTCGGCTGGTCTGACGAACAGGGGTTTGAGCTCGGTATTCTCCTGACGGACAAGCCGGCGATGTATGAGCCGTATGGCTTTACGGTCGTGCCGCAACGGAAGTTCGTTGGCGCGCCGCCTTTGGAGAGGAGGCTTGCGGGTACGGCGCACGGGCTCTCGCTCGACACCGCCGCTGATATCGCCCTGATCCGTCGTGTGTTGCGCGAAAGAACACCCGTTTCTTCTGTTTTTGCGGTTGCGGCGCAGGCAGAAATGTTTCTGCTCAACGGTTTCTTCGATCCCGATGTCGGGCTCACTTATCTCGACCAGTTCCAGGCCGTAGTCGCTTGGAAAGAGGATGAAACGTCCTTCCAGCTTCTCGATATTGCCGGCAAAACGATCCCGCCGCTCTCCGCCATTCTCGGAGCGCTTGATCGGCGCCCCGGCCGTGTCGAGGTTTGCTTCCCGCCAGACCGGCTGGATTGGCAGGGTACGCCGGAGACCTTCGAAACCGATATCAGCCTGATGGTTCGCGGCAGCGCTGCCGTCCCGGCCGGCCCCGTCATGCTGTCGCCCATGGCCGAGTTCTGATGCCTATTTACTGACGCCGAGCGGCGGTAGCCGGCGCTTGACCGGTGATGATTTGACAATCGACGTGTTGGTCTGGGATCGCTCGGCGATCCGGTCGAGGATTGCGTCCAACTGCTCCATGTCGCGCACCAGCAGCTTGGCGATGAAGCAGTCGTCGCCCGTCACCTTGTCGCATTCGACGAATTCCGGCGTCTCCTGGATCATCTTCTCAACGATATGCAGCATGCCGGGCATCGGGCGAACCCGCACGATCGCCTGCAGCGCATAACCGAGCGCTACCGGATTGATGGAAATGGTAAAGCCGGTGATCACACCGCGATCCTCCAGCCGTCTCAGGCGGTCGGCGGTGCTGGGCGATGACAAGCCCGCCTCCTGTGCCAGCTCTTTCAGCGAGATACGGGCATTGAGGGAGAGGATATCGAGCAGGCGCCGGTCGAGATCGTCAAGCATGGGAGCTCCGGAAGGTGAAATTGATAATCTTCCTTTTATGAAAAGCCATTTTATCGTCATTGCCTTCGGATATCCATATATCCCAGCGCTGCATCGTCATAATCTTCTGCTTCGTTCAAAGGAGTGGATGTGATGGAAAAGGATATCAGAACCGGCAGTCTCGAAATGACGGCGGCCATGCTGATTTCGGGCACGATCGGCTGGTTCGTGCTGATGTCCGGCCAGCCGGTGATCGATGTGGTGTTCTGGCGTTGCCTGTTTGGGGCACTGACGCTTTTGGCGATCTGCGCGGCACTTGGCCATTTCCACTCCGGCATCCTGACATGGCGGCTGTTCGGGCTCGCGGTGCTTGGCGGCGTCGCCATCGTCGTCAACTGGCTGCTTTTGTTCGGCGCCTATGCGCGCTCATCGATCTCGATCGCCACCATGGTCTACAACACTCAGCCCTTCATGCTGCTCGCCATCGGTGGCCTGGTTTTCCAGGAAAAGATCACCGCCACGAAGCTCGGCTGGCTCGCGGTCGCCTTTGCCGGTATGGTCGCGATCGTTCAGGCAAAGCCGGCGGGTGGTTACTCGGGCAGCGATTACCTGATGGGCATTGCCATGGCTCTGGCAGCCGCGTTCTTTTACGCGCTGGCGGCGCTTGTCGCCAAGCGGCTGAAGGGAACCCCGCCGCATCTAATCGCGCTCATCCAGGTGGTCACCGGCCTTTTGATGCTCGCACCCTTCGCCGGCGCTTCCGGCCTGCCGGCGCAGGCCGATCAATGGGCGCTGCTGGTGACGATGGGGGCTGTTCATACCGGGCTGATGTATGTGCTGCTCTATGGTGCGATCCAGAAGCTGCCGACCCATCTGACCGGCGCGCTGTCCTTCATCTATCCGATTGCAGCGCTCGCCGTTGATCGCCTCGCCTTTGGGCATCAACTGCAGGCGACGCAGCTTCTCGGCTCTGCAGCGATCCTGATTGCGGCGGCCGGCATGACATTCGGCTGGACATGGCCCCGCCGGATGCGGCATCAGGCAGGCTGAGTTCACCCATGGAGGCCCAAATGATCACCTGCTATCTGCGCTACACGATCGATCCCTACAAGCTTGCCGAATTCGAGGAATACGCCAAGCTCTGGATACCGCTGGTCAACCGTCTTGGCGGCACGCATCACGGCTATTTCATGCCGCATGAAGGGACGAACAATATCGCACTCGCCCTCTTCAGCTTTCCGAGTCTCGCGGCCTATGAAGACTACCGCGTGAAAATGGCCAAAGATGCCGAATGTCTCTCAGCCTTTGCGTTGGCCGAAAAGACCCGTTGCATCGTCAGCTACGAGCGCAGCTTCATGCGGCCGGTCTTTTAAGCAAACTCAAAACGTGATTTCACCCGACCCGCGCAGTTCGATCGCGTGTCCTCCGGCATTGAAGCCGCCGAGCACGCGATTGTGGTGGGCGATGATCTGGGAAAAGGTCAGTTCGCCCATGTCGCCGGTCGTATGGCCGTCGGACAAAAGTGTAACATCGTAGCCCAGCGTGACGGCGCGGCGCGCCGTGGTATCGACGCAGAATTGCGTCTGACAGCCGCCGATAACCAAATGGGTGATCGACAGTTTCGTTAGCTCGTCCTCAAGGCTGGTCTGGAAAAAGCTGTCGCAGCTTACCTTGTGAATGATCGTTTCTCCGAGAACCGGCGCGATTTCGTGGCGCAGACCCCAACCGTTGGAGGAGCGCGCCAGGGGATCCCCGGGGCCGCCGTCATGCTGGACGAGAATAACCGGAATATGCGCGGCCCGGGCCCGGGCCTGGATCGACTGGAGGCGGCCGATGGTTTCAGTGAGCGCGGCATCGATGGCCGGCTGGCGCTCGGGCGTTCCCTCGCCGTCGAGAACGGCGTTCTGAACGTCGATGATGAGAAGTGCTGTTGTCATGGGTATGCTCTGTTCTTGTTGTCGAAAAAGGATGAGGCTCAGCGCTGGCTGTCCATCGCCATCCGCAAGGCAAGCGCACCGAGAACGCCACCCATCAGCCAGCGTTGCATGGAAAGCCAGACTGGACGGCCCGCGAGGAAGATGGCGATGGAGCCTGCCGTCAGCACGAAAAGGCTGTTGACGGTAACGCTGGTGACAATCTGGATGGTTCCGAAGGCGACGGACTGCAGAAAGATATGGCCGAGCGACGGATCAATGAATTGCGGCAGCAGCGACAGATAGAGTACGGCTACTTTCGGATTGAGCAGACTGGTCGCAAAGCCCATCAGAAACAGACGCTTGGGTGAATCCTTCGGCAGATCGCGAACTTCGAAAGCCGATCGCCCACCGGGACGCACCGCCTGCCAGGCGAGATAGAGAAGGTAGAGCGCGCCGCCGATCCGCAGCGCATCATAGGCATAGGGCACGGCAAACAGCAGCGCGGTGATGCCGAAAGCGGCCGACAGCATGTAGACGAGAAAGCCGAGCGCGACGCCGATCAGCGAAATCAGCCCCGCTGCCGGGCCCTGACAGAGCGAGCGGGAAATCAGGTAGATCATGTTCGGGCCGGGCGTCAGCACCATGCCGAGTGCCACGAGGGCAAAGGCTGCAAGACTTGTTGCTTCGGGCATGAACGTTATCTCCATTGAAGAATGTATGAGGCGGGTATCCCGGTCTGTGATTTGCATTGCATTAGCGGGAACGGATGTTTCGATCAATGCCGGGCAAATTGCCAGCGTCTAGAAAACCGGCTAGATATTCCCTTCGCAGATCTACGGAGCCGATGATGAGCCTCACCACGCTTTTTGCCTATTGCACCGCGCTTTTCATCGCCGCCGCGATCCCCGGTCCCGGCATGACCGCGATCGTGGCGCGGGCGCTGGGCTCGGGCTTTCGCGAGACCTTCTTCATGGGACTTGGCCTTGCGCTCGGCGATCTCGTCTATCTGACCGCAGTCATCCTCGGGCTCGCGCTTGTTGCACAGACCTTCACCACGACTTTCATGGTGATCAAGATCCTTGGCGCCCTCTATCTCGTTTACATCGCCTACAAGCTCTGGACTGCCGGGCTTTTGCCGCAGGATATCCAGGCCAAGAAAAGCACCAGCATGGGCTTGTCCTTCCTGTCCGGCCTCTTGGTGACGTTTGGCAACCCGAAGACCATGCTGTTCTATGTGGCGCTGGTCCCGACATTGATCGACGTGCACACGATCGGCCTCAATGAATATGCCGTGCTTGTGGTCGCAACATTCCTGGTGCTGATGGCAGTGCTCGTTCCCTATATCCTTTTGGCTTCGCGGGCACGGCTGCTTCTCAAGCAGCCCCGGGCGTTGAAGTCGTTGAACCGCATTGCCGCCGGTATTATCGGAACGACCGCCGCCTATATCGCCACACGCGCCGCCTGAAAAAATCGTTCTGAAACAGGCGGTTCCGCAATCGTTTTTTCCAAGCGAAACAAAGTGCTGGCGAATGACACTCTGGCAAGCGGACGGCTTTGCCCCTATTCTCCCTGCAACTGATGAGAAAAGGGAGAGCACCATGTCAGAACAGCGCAAGCCCGGCCGCGGCCGCGTCTATTCCTCGATCACCGAGACCATCGGCGATACGCCGATCGTGCGCCTCGACAAGCTGGCCAAGGAAAATGGCGTCAAGGCCAACCTTCTGGCCAAGCTCGAATTCTTCAACCCGATTGCCTCCGTCAAGGACCGCATCGGCGTGGCGATGATCGAGGCGCTGGAAGCCCAGGGCAAGATCACCCCCGGCAAGACGACGCTGATCGAGCCGACCTCCGGCAATACCGGCATCGCGCTGGCCTTTGCCGCCGCCGCCAAGGGCTACAAGCTCATCCTCACCATGCCCGAAACCATGTCGGTCGAGCGCCGCAAGATGCTGGCGCTGCTCGGTGCCGAACTGGTGCTGACCGAGGGGCCGAAGGGCATGAAGGGCGCCATCGCCAAGGCCGAAGAGCTTGCCGCGTCGCTGCCGGATGCGATCATCCCGCAGCAGTTCGAAAACCCGGCCAACCCGGAAATCCACCGCAAGACGACGGCCGAGGAAATCTGGAACGACACCGACGGCGGCGTCGATATCCTCGTTTCCGGCATCGGCACCGGCGGCACGATCACCGGCGTCGGCCAGGTGCTGAAGGGCAAAAAGCCGTCGATCAAGGTCATCGCCGTCGAGCCGGCGGAATCCCCGGTGCTGTCCGGCGGCGCTCCCGGTCCGCACAAGATTCAAGGCATCGGCGCGGGTTTCGCGCCGGCCATCCTCGATACCAAGATCTACGACGAGATCGTCACCGTTTCGAGCCCGGACGCGATCGAGACCGCCCGCCACGTGGCGCGTCTTGAGGGCGTCCCGGTCGGCATCTCGTCGGGTGCCGCCCTGAAGGCTGCGATCACGATCGGCCAGCGCCCGGAAAACGAAGGCAAGACCATCGTGGTGATCATCCCGTCCTTTGCCGAGCGCTATCTGTCGACGGCGCTGTTCGAAGGGCTGGGCGGCTAAGGCTCGCATATATCGGTGGCGGACTGGGCTCAGGCTTGGTCCGCCTGATAATGCCAGTCGGCGCTGAAGCATTCGAAAGTTTCGTCTCTAAAATAAAAGAGAAAATGCCTTTGGCCTAAACTTGGCGCATTGCTGCATACCCAGTCGGGCGGGTCGTCGCGGTGGTCGTCATCCCCTATCAGTTCGTAGAATTCACCCCATCCAGGCGCGACCCCGCTGTAACGGCATTGCCCTCGATACCAGCCTTCGTCGTTCGTGGGACCAAGCCGCCATCGACTGCAATTGGCGAATGTAACAGTGCCTTTTTGGT
Source organism: Pararhizobium sp. DWP1-1-3 (assembly GCF_049896125.1). Lineage (NCBI taxonomy): Bacteria > Pseudomonadati > Pseudomonadota > Alphaproteobacteria > Hyphomicrobiales > Rhizobiaceae > Pararhizobium > Pararhizobium sp. DWP1-1-3. The sequence continues at coordinate 144,186 of NZ_JAFCTR010000014.1, read as the reverse complement.
CCTGCCTTGCCACGTGAATCCACGGATTGAGATAAAAACGTAATCGTATCGAACTTGAGTCCGGAATGACGTCTGGGGAAGGAACGTTGGGATCCGCATTCCAGTCGATGTTCAGTTTCATAAACGTCGGCTTGCTGAGCATCTTCAGGTCCGCCACCACTCTAAGCCGCCGCACTCAAACGCTCGCCGGCGATCCGGTAGGAGATCGCTTCGGCGAGATGAATGCGGCCGACCGTCATCTTTTCATCGAGGTCGGCAAGGGTGCGGGCCACTTTCAGGACCCGGTGATAGCCGCGCGCCGAAAACTTCATCTTTTCTGCCGCATCGCGCAGCAATTGCAGTCCTCCGGCATCGGGCTCGGCCATCTTTTCGATCATTGCTGTCGAGCAGCGGGCATTGGAGAGGATGTGCGGCATGCCCAGGGCGATGAAGCGGTCCATCTGGATGTCGCGGGCGCGCGCCACCCGCCGGGCAACGACGCTGCTGGGTTCGGCGGGCGCCGGGCGGATCAGGTCGGCGGCCGTGACCGAGGGCACGTCGATGCGGATATCGATCCGGTCCATCAGCGGGCCGGATATGCGGCCCTGATAATCGGAAACGCAGCGCGGCCCCCGGGCGCAGCTATGGCCGGGCTCTCCCGCCATGCCGCACCGGCAGGGGTTCATCGCGGCCACCAGCTGGATCGCCGCCGGATAGGTGACGCGGTGGTTGGCGCGGGCGATGATGCATTCGGCGGTTTCCAGCGGCTGGCGCAGCGCATCGAGAACCTGCGGCGTGAATTCCGGAAATTCGTCGAGGAACAGCACGCCGTTATGGGCCAGCGACGCCTCGCCCGGTCTGGCACGCAAACCGCCGCCGATCATTGCCGCCATGGTGGCCGAATGGTGCGGCGTGCGGAACGGCCTGCGGTCTGAGAGCTTGCCGCCCGCCAGCTGCCCGGCAATCGAATGGATCATCGACACTTCGAGCAGTTCGGCCGGCGACAGCGGCGGCAGGATCGAGGGCAGGCGGGCGGCCAGCATCGACTTGCCGGAGCCGGGCGGTCCGACCATCAGCAGGTTATGGTTGCCGGCGGCCGCCACTTCCAGCGCCCGCTTGGCGCTTTCCTGGCCCTTGATGTCGGCCAGATCCGGCATGTTGGCGGGGCTGGCGCGCACGGCGGGCTCGGGACGCGCCAGAACCTGCGTGCCGCGAAAATGATTGGCGAGCGCAATCAGGCTACGGGGTGCCAGAATGTCGATGTCCGCGCCTGCCCAGGCAGCCTCGGCGCCGCTGTCGGACGGGCAGATCAGGCCCTTGCCCAGCCCGTTGGCGCCGATGGCCGCAGGCAGGGCTCCGGAGACGGCGGCAATCGTGCCGTCGAGATTGAGCTCGCCGATCACCACATAACCATCCAGCGCATCGCCGGGAATGGCGCCGAGCGCTGCCATCAGGCCGAGCGCGATGGGAAGATCGAAGTGACTGCCTTCCTTGGGAAGATCGGCAGGCGCAAGATTGATAGTCACCTTCTTGGCGGGAAGCGACAGGCCGGATGCGTGCAGCGCTGCCTGGACCCGCTCGCGGCTTTCGGCCACGGCCTTGTCCGGCAGGCCGACGATCTGCATGCCGACTTTTCCCGGTGCAACCATCACCTGAACATCGACAGGCACGCCCTCGATGCCCTGAAATGCAACCGTACTGACACGCGCGACCATGATTGCCCCTCTCGCCGCGAGGCAGGCCGACAACCCGCCACCACAACCTTCTCCGGTTGTGGTGTAAAATCTTGCACGAATAACGAAATAAAACAAGAACAATAATCGAACGGATTCGCCCTGCACAAACGGCCAGGTTGCAGGCCGGTTGTCCTTCCGGAACGAAGCGGAACAACCGCGAACATCCGGAGGGTGAAATCAGGTTGCATCGGCCGAACCGGAACGGCTATCCGCCCCGGTCCGTTGAAGACGCAGTCAGGCGCGCTTGCGCTCGATCGCGTCCCAGAGCAGGGCGGCGATATCGGCGCCGCCGAATTTCTTGACTTCGCGAATGCCGGTGGGAGAGGTGACGTTGATCTCGGTCATCACGTCGCCGATCACGTCGATGCCGACGAGCAGGAAGCCGCGCTCGCGCAGTGCTGGTCCGATACGGGCGCAGATTTCCTTTTCACGCGCGGTCAGTTCGGTCGGCATCGGCGTGCCGCCGGCATGCATGTTGGAGCGGGCGTCGTGTTCAGCCGGCACCCGGTTGATCGCGCCGACGGGCTCGCCATCGACGAGAATGATGCGCTTGTCGCCCTTGCGCACCGCCGGCAGGTATTCCTGGGCGATGAAGGGCTCGCGGAACATCTGGCCGAACATTTCGAGCAAGGACGACATATTGCGGTCGTCGCGGGTCGAATGAAAGACGCCGGCGCCGCCATTGCCATAGAGCGGTTTCAGGATGATGTCGCCCATTTCGGCGCGGAAGCTGGCGATCTCGGCCGGATCGCGGGTGATCAGCGTCTTTGGCATCAGGTCGGGAAATTCGGTGACGAAGATCTTTTCCGGCGAATTGCGCACCCAGGCCGGATCGTTGACCACAAGCGTCTTCGGGTGGATGCGCTCGAGCAGATGCGTCGAGGTGATATAGGCCATGTCGAAGGGCGGATCCTGGCGCAGGAGCACCACATCCATGGTCGAAAGGTCGATACGTTCGGCGTCACCCAGCGTGTAGTGATCGCCCTTGACGTCGCGCAGCGTCATCGGCTCGACCGTGGCGATCACCTTGCCGTCACGCAGCGACAGCTGGTTGGGCGTATAGTGAAAGAGCTTGTAGCCACGCGCTTGCGCCTCAAGGCTCATCGCGAACGTGCTGTCGCCAGCGATATTGATGCCGGAGACATGATCCATCTGGATCGCGACATTTACAATTTTCGCCATGAGACATTCCCTGTTGATCGTCTGCGTCGTTGAGAGAGCCTGTCTATATCAAATGGCGTCGGGGACGCCATACAGATTTCTGCCGCCGTCTCCATCGAACACGCCTTGCCGTTCACGCGGCGGCTTTTTCGCCCGTGGTTTGCGTCATCTGCATGTCTGCCGGCTTTTGCCTGGCAGGGTCGGCCGGGGCACATCGGGTGCCGCAGTAGATAGTAGTAGGTGACACACGATGTGCCCCGTTTCAGTGTCTTTTGCCGCGCTTCTCAGGTTCTTCTGCGCTTTCCTTTTTGACGGGAAAGCCTCCAATGCCCCGGCCCGGCCGCTTATCCGCTGAGCTTTTCAATGAGGCGGGGTTTGGCCCTGGGCCGTCCAAGGACGGCGTGACCACCCGGCACGCCCGGTCCGCTTTCACGAACCGGAGGAGAACCGCCTTTCACGCAGCCCCGGGGATTTCGCGCGCGTTTCGCCAAACCATCCGGGCACCGGCCCCACCTCGCCAGCAACGCTTTCCGGTGTATCCGTGGTGGGACGGAAAGAAGTATGGCACGGGTTTTAAGGGCGGGGATTTGCGGGGATGATTTTTTTTGAAATTTCGCGGCGGAGTTTCGCGACGGCCAATGTCCGCAACGGGCCTAAACCTGCCAAATTCCTTCGGCAGTCCCGCGCCCTGCAACGGACGCGGCTCTTCAATTCGCTTCAAGCCCAAGGCTCGGTGTCAGGCCGCATTGCGGTTGATCAGGTCTGCCGTCATGCTGCGGTCTGTCTGACGTCATCGGAAGGCTTCACGAAGCCGAGAATTTCACAGTCACGCCGCGTTGCCGGAAGTAGGCCTGCATGAGCTTCCTGCCAGAACGATTGTTCTGCACCAGCCTTGCCGGGTCGAATAGGGCTTCTTTCAAACCCGCCTGCGTCAACGCTGCCTTGAGACTGGCGATATGTACGTCGATATCGGCATTGTCCGCCTGGAGCGATTCATAAATGCGGTTTGTTGCATCTGCTACGGTCGGTTCGCTCACTAGTTACACTCCTGTTGTTGTTTGGCTGGCGATTACCGCATTTTTTGGCTTGACGCTATCGCGGTGAAAAATGCTGAAGTCAACGGGTGACGATGGATGGGAGCAGTGCGTCGGCTTTCGAACATGCGGCACCGGAGCGGACCAGCGCGAACCGGCCCCATGCGGCCGAGACGCCGGGGCCGCTTCGCGCCGGGTGCGGACGTCTGTACGTGCCCGCTCTTGCTGTCAGCGGACAGGCCACAAGTCACCTGGCAGTTAGGTGTCAGGTTGACGGGACAAGCAGGGCGCGTTTGCGGCATGAACGCTTCCTTCCATACCGCTTGCGATTTGCAAACAGTTGCGCTAGCGTTCGACCAGTTGCAAACTAAAAGCAGTTTAATCTGAAAACCTACCATGAGAAGGGGCCGGTCATGGGCAAACTTATCCTGGGAATGAACGTCTCCATCGATGGCTATGTCGATGACCTTGCCGGAAATCTGGTCATGGGCGCACCAAGCCGGAAGCACTTCGATTACTGGATCGAGACGATTCGCAGCCATGCCGGCGCTGTGTATGGCCGGCGGATGTACGAGGTGATGCGCTACTGGGACGATGATCACGCGGAATGGGATGTTTCGCTGCGCGAGTTCGCGGCACTCTGGCGCAAGCTGCCCAAATGGGTCGTTTCGCGCACGCTTTCAGAGGTCGGCCCGAAGGCCACGCTCATCTCCGGCGATATTGAAACGCAAATTCGCGAGATCGTGGCCCGCACCGACGGTACCCTTAGCGTTTCCGGTCCGGAACTGGCAGGCCTTGTGACCCGGCTGGGCCTGATCGAGGAATATCATCTGCACGTGAGGCCGTTCGTGCTCGGCAAGGGAAAGCCATTCTTCCACGAGGCAAGGCCTGCGCTGCAACTGATGTCGAGTACATTGATCGATGACGATACAGTTCATTTGATCTACGTACCGAAGGGCTGAACGATAAGGCGCTTCAGCGCCAAGGCGAACCAACACGGACGTCCGCGACGGGCCGGCAGCAGCCTTTACGGCCTTTCGTGGTCATGCGTCCGCGACCTCAAGTCTCTCCACGCGCCTGCCCTCGGATACGGCAAACGGCTGCACCAGCCGTTTGCCGCTTTGGGCATCGAAGAAATGGAGGCGCTCCGGCGCGATGGTCAGCGCCATCGTTTCGCCGATCTCGATCTCGGGAGACAGGGAGGCGGTCAGCTTTTTGCCGTCGATCGTGCCGTGCACCAGGCGCTGGGCGCCGAGTTCTTCGATATAGTCGACCTTCTGGGTTAGCGACGGTTCGCCGGGGGCCGCAATCCGCAGGTCCTCCGCGCGGATGCCGACGGTCACCAGTCCCGGCATGCTTGCCATGCGACCCGTGTCGAGCACCTGGCTGCCGAAATGAATGCGCGTTCCTTCGCGCGTCGCCTGGACGAGGTTCATCGCCGGAGAGCCGATGAAGCTGGCGACGAAGGTGGAAGCGGGCGTGTGGTAGACGTCGAGCGGCTTGCCGATCTGCTCGATTTCGCCACCATTGAGGACGACGAGGCGGTCGGCCAGCGTCATGGCTTCCAGCTGGTCATGGGTGACGTAGAGCGAGGTGGTGCCGAGGCGCTTTTGCAGCTGCTTGATCTCGCCGCGCATCGAAACGCGCAGCTTGGCGTCGAGATTGGACAAGGGTTCGTCGAACAGGAAGGCGGCGGGTTTGCGGACGATGGCGCGGCCCATGGCGACGCGCTGGCGCTGGCCGCCGGAAAGCGCGCGCGGCTTGCGGGCGAGATACTGTTCGATCTCCAGCATCCGGGCGGCTTCAGCGACGCGCGCCTCGATCTCGGCCTTCGGCGTGCCGCGGTTTTTCAGGCCATAGGCAAGATTGTTGTAGACGGTCATATGCGGATAGAGCGCATAGTTCTGGAACACCATGGCGATGTCGCGCTCGGCTGGTTCCACGTCATTGATGACGCGGTCGCCGATTTCGACGGTGCCCTTCGAGATAGCCTCAAGGCCCGCCACCATGCGCAAAAGCGTGGACTTGCCGCAGCCGGACGGGCCGACCAGCACGATGAATTCGCCGTCGGCGATGTCGATGGAGACGGATTTGACCGCCTCGACGCCGCCTGCGTAGATCTTCGAAACATTGGTGATGTTGATCGCTGCCATGGTGGCGTTCCTCTACTTGTCGCTTTCGGTAAGGCCTTTGATGAACCAGCGCTGGAAGATCATGACGATCATCACAGGCGGCACCATGGCAAGGATCGCCAGGGCAAAGGCCTCGTTATAGTCGGGAATGTTGGAGCCGACCCAGACCAGCAGGATCTGCTTGATGCCGCGCACCAGCGTGAAGAAACTCTCGTCGGTGGTCATCAGGGTCGGCCAGAGATACTGGTTCCAGCCATAGACGAACATGATGATGAAGATCGCCGCGATCATCGTCTTCGACAAAGGCACGATCACGTCGATGAAGAACTTGAAGGGTCCGGCGCCGTCGATGCGGGCGGCCTCCAAAAGTTCGTCGGGGATCGATTTGAAGAACTGGCGGAAATAGAAGGTGCCGGTGGCCGACGCCAGAAGCGGCACGATCAGGCCGGTATAGGTATTGGTCAGCTTCAGCGTGTTCATCACCTCGTAGGACGGCAGGATGCGCACTTCGAGCGGTAGAAGCAGCGTCGTGAAGATCATCCAGAAGGTGATGGTGGCAAAGCGGAAGCGGAAATAGACCAGCGCATAGGCCGCCAGCATAGACAGGATGATCTTGCCCGCGGCAAAGCCAATGCCGAGGATCAGCGAGTTCATCATCATTCTGAGGCCGGTGATCTTGCCGGTAAAGCCGCCCTGCTTGGTCAAGACGGTGGTGTAGGTATCGATGAAATGGCCGCCGGGCAGGATCTGCAAGCCGTTGCGATGGATATCGGCGGCCTCGTGGCTAGAGGTCATCAGGGCGACGAGCAATGGCCCGACCATGAAGAAGACGCCCATCATCAGGATAAAGTGGTCGAAAAGTTTCGTGCGATGCATGTTCTCGCCCCCGCTCAATTATAGTGAACGCGCCGCTCGATGAAGCGGAACTGGAAGATGGTGAGCACGAAGACGATGATCATCAGGATGACCGACTGGGCCGAGGAACCGCCGAGATCATTGCCGCGGAAACCGTCCATATAGACCTTGTAGACCAGCGTGATCGGGTTGTTGGCGGCCTTGTCCTTCACCATCACGTCGATGACGCCGAACGTGTCGAACAGGGCGTAGGTGGTGTTGATGATCAGGAGGAAGAAGGCTGTCGGCGCCAGCAGCGGCAGGATGACCGTCCAGAAGCGGCGGAAACCGGAGCGGCAATCCATCAGCGCCGCCTCGCGAACCGAGACCGGAATGCCCTGAAGGCCGGACAGGAAGAAGATGAAATTGTAGGGGATCTGCTTCCAGACCGAGACGACGATCATCGCGAAGGCCGTGTCGTTGTAGTTGAGCCCGACCTTGATATCCCATCCGAAGAAGGCGGCGAATTTGACCAGCGGGCCGATATGCTGGTCGAACATCATCATGCCCATCAGGCCGGCAACCGGCGGGGCAATGGCATAGACCCAGATCAAAAGCGTCTTGTAGGTGGCATTGCCGCGGATCACGCCGTCAGCCTTGACGGCAAGCAGCAGGCCGATCGCCAGCGAGAAGAAGGTGACGAGGGCGGTGAACACGGCGGTGAAGCGGGCGATGCCCAGATATTCGCCGGATTTCAGCACGTCGGTATAGTTGGCCATGCCGACGAAGGTCGAGCCGAAGCCGAAGGGGTCCTCAAGGTAGAAGGACGAATGGATCGCCTGAACCGAGGGCCAGTAGAAGAACACGAAGATGATCGCCATCTGCGGGGCGAGGAAGAGATAGGGCAGGAACCGCGAGTTGAACTGCACGCGCTTGGCGTCGGTCTCTTCAGGCGGTCTGCTGGCGGATTTGTTCAGGCCGAACATGCGCCAAAACCCGCCTGGGACGTGGGCCGTGAGTGTTGCGGACATGGCCGAAGATGAGGGCGTGTTCGTCATGGTGTGGCCTTAAGGGCGGTGGAAATGTCGGCGAGCGCGAGGCGAACTCCCTCCCCCTTGTGGGGAGGGTTGGGGAGGGGACTTCCTAAGAAGAAAGAACCCCTCCCGACCCTTCGGGCCACCCTCCCCACAAGGGGGAGGGAAAGATCAGAGATCAACCAGCCGTCTTTGCAAAACGGGCAAGCAGTTCGTTGCCTTCCTTCTCGATCGTGTCGAAGGCGTCCTTGACGGTGACTTCGCCCGAGAAGATGCGGCCGTATTCGCGTTCCATGATTTCGCGGATCTGCGGGTAGAAGCCGAGGCGGTAGCCCTTCGACCATTCACCGGCCGGCAGCATCAGCTGCTGGATGCCGACTTCGGCAGCCGGCTTCTCGGCGTAGTAGCCTTCCTTCTTGGCAAGCTCGTAGGCTGCCTTGGTGATGGCAACGTAGCCGGTGGCCTTGTGGTAGAAAACCTGGATTTCAGGCGAGGTCAGGAACTGGAAGAAGTCGGCGACGCACTTGTTTTCTGCTTCAGGCTTGCCGGCCATTGCAAAGAGCGCTGCACCACCGATGAAGGACGAGGTGCCCGCGCCCTTGATCGAACCCCAATAGGGCAGGAAGGTTGCCGAGAACGGCATCTGGGCCGTCTTCTGCAGGCCGCCGAACGAGCCGGACGAACCGATCCAGAGGGCGGCCTTGTTTTCTTCGAACATCTTCTGGTTATCGTTCCAGCCGGCACCGTAAAAGGCGAAGTAGCCTTCGTCCGCCCAGGCCTTCAGCTTGTCGAACATCATGATAAGGTTCGGATCGGTGACCTTCAGCTGGGTGTCGGTGACGCTGTCATAACCGTTATTGTTGGTGGCGAACTGGATGTTGTTGCGCGAGAAGAAGTTCTCGGTGAACTGCCAGGTCAGCTGCGACTGGACGAGCGGGATGTAACCGGCTTCCTTCAGCTTCGGAGCGGCAGTTTCGAATTCTTCCCAGGTCTTCGGGGCTTCGACGCCGGCCTTCTTCAGGGCTTCGTCGTTGATGTACATGATCGGCGCCGACGAGTTGAACGGCATGCCGACGAACTTGCCGTCGCTATCGGCGTAGAAGTAGCGAACGCCGTCGATGAAAGCTTCGCGGTCGAACTTGTAGCCGGCATTGTTGATCAGGTCTTCGGCCGGGATGACGGCGCCCTTGGCATTGATGATCGTTGCCGCACCAGCATCGAAGACCTGCAGGATGTTCGGCTGTTCGCCCGAACGGAAAGCGGCGATACCGGAAGCCAGCGCTTCCTCATAGGTGCCTTTGGAAACCGGTGTCAGCGCGCAGGCGGTCTGCGAGGCGTTGAACTTGGTGGCGATCTCGTTGATGACTTCACCGTTGCGGCCGGCCATGCCGTGCCACCAGCTGATATTGGTCGCGGCAAACGAGGAGGTGGCGGAAAAAACCAGCGCGAGGCCGGTCATCGTATATTTCCTGATCATGGCAGTTCCTTTCACCAGGTTTAGGGTGAGGAACCGGCTAAAGCCCTTTCATGACATCAGCATAACGCTTTTATGTCGGGACGATTACAACTGTGCACAGCTGTTCAAAAAGCATCCGCAAGATGGACCGGCCAGCGCCAGGGCGTGACGGAGATTATGTCATAGCGGACTGAAAGAGCGGAAAAATCCGGCTGTTTGGCGAGCCAGAGGTCGCTTGCGGCGCGGATGCGGCGCTGTGCAAAATCGGAAACGGCGAATACAGAATCTTCAAGCGAGCGGCGGGCCTTCACCTCGACGCAGGCGATCAGATTGCCCTTGCGTGCAATGATGTCGATTTCCCCGAGCTTCGTGCGGTAGCGGAACGCGACGATGCGGTAGCCCTTGAGGAGGAGGCAAAGGGCGGCGCGATATTCCGCAAGCGCGCCGCGCCGCAGCGCCTTCCGTCTTTTCTGGTCCGGTGGCTCAGGTTTCATCCCGGTCTTTGAGCTCCAGCAGCCGGTCGTAGAGTTCCTTGCGGTTGAGGCCGGTCTGTTTCGCCGCCTCGGTCGCTGCCTTGCCGGTCGACATGTCCTTGACGAGTTTCAAGAGGATCGCATCGACATCGTCGGCCTCCGGTGCCGCCGGTGCATCCGGCGGACCGATGACCAGCACGATCTCGCCCTTGACGGTGGCGCCTTCGTCGTAGAACGCCTTGAGTTCGGCCAGCGTGCCGCGGCGGAATTCCTCGAAGGTCTTGGTCAATTCGCGGCAGACGGACGCCCGCCGTTCGCCGCCCAGCACATCATGGGCCGCAACGATGCTGGCTGCGATCCGGTGCGGCGATTCAAAGAACATCAGTGTCGCTGGAATATCGGCAAGCTCGGCAAACCGGTCGCGGCGCGCCTTGTCCTTGGAGGGCAGAAAGCCTGCAAACAGGAAGGCGTCGTTCGGCAGGCCGGAGCCGACCAGGGCTGCCAAGGGCGCCGAAGCGCCAGGGATCGGCACCACCCGGTGCCCGGCCTCAATGGCGATCTGGCCGAGCCGGTAGCCGGGATCGGAAACCAGCGGCGTGCCGGCGTCAGAGACAAGCGCAACGGACTTGCCCTCGTCGAGCGCTGCCAGGAGCTTGGGGCCGACTTCGTTGGCATTGTATTCGTGATAGGCATAGGGCCGGTTGACGATGCCGTAACGATCGAGCAGCACGCGGGTGACGCGGGTGTCCTCGCAGGCCAGCACATCGGCCCCGGCCAGCGTTTCCAAGGCGCGCAGAGTGATGTCGGAGAGATTGCCGATCGGGGTTGCGACCAGATAGAGCGCCGGTTCCAGCGGCCGTGCGGGCACCGCGACATTGTGCAGGCGGTAGCTCTTCTGCCGCTCGTTCGTCTGCGTTTCGCCCGATGCCTGCTTTTCCAAAACGCTATGCCCTCATGCCTTTGCCCGCCGTTGAGCCGGCGCCCGGTCTTTATGGGGGAGTGCCGGGTCGGGGGCAAGGGCCACGCTCTTCGCTGTTTCCTCTCCCAGCGAGGGGGGTCAAGGGTAGGGGGAGGGGCAAACTGAACCCGGCACAGGCCCCTCATGCGGCCTGTCGGCCACATTCTCCCTGTATGCGGGTATTAAGGGATATACCGCACGCCTTGCTGTCCCCGCTCACGTAGTTTTGTAGGTGCCATGTCGCCGATTGAAGGGAGGATAATGTGTGAGAAGAGCACGGCGTGGCCCCTAATGTACGTTTTAATTCGCCGTAGCCATCACGATCTGTACGAGGGTTATCAAGAGGCCTGCGATTCCTATCACCCCCGAAAGCGTGGGAGAGCGTAAGAGACGCATGATTTCAGGCCAGAGTGGGTCCGGGGTTTCGATCAGCTTCTCCGCAGACTCAATCAGTGCCAAGGCGTTGGCGGTACGAGCGTTGGATAGCCTGGCGGATTCGATGACAACGCGCATCTCTTTAAGAATGCGCCTAATCTCAGCCTTCTGATATTCGGACAAGTCAAAGCGGCCGGTCCAAGCTGCACTGTCTACTCTGATTGGGACCTTGCCCTCATCAACCGCATCGAACCCTGCGGCGGTAATCTGAAACAATCTACCGCCGGACATTTGATAAGCTTGGCGTGTTATAACCAACCCAGCGGACTCTAAGTCATCTGTCAAAGCCAACATATATTGATTAGCGTACTCAAGGCCCGTGTTTTTCTTGATCGTCGGAATAGTGCAATACCGCGTATCTCCTTTAGCTAAGCGCTGGTAGAGATACTGAAGGATCGCTAATTGATCACTTTTGGCACTCACCTTTAGTTCCCCTGAGTGTTCATGGCTTGGCTTCTGTCATCCAAGAAACTATGGCTGGCGGATGGGCTTTATGTCCACAGGGAACAGGGCTTTCCATCCGATTTAACCGTCCCCAAATTGGACGGGGCCAAAAGCATATCCGTGCGCTCAAACTCGATCATATGCGAGCGGAAGAGATATGCTGAATCTTCTGCCACAGTGTTCCAGCGGCCGAAGGCGTTTGTATAATGGGGATGACCAATCAATCCCGTTGACAATCGTCCCGTCTTTCCGGCGTTACCCCTTGCTTTTGACGGCTTGTTTCTGCCATTTTGCCCGTCCACATCTTCCCCGTCCGAAAGGGGACACTTCAAAAGTTCAAGCCGGGAGGCGCGGCCCGCCCGGCGATGGTTGAAAGCGGTAGCATCTCATGCGCATTACTCTCGAGCGGTCCAATCTCCTGAAGTCGCTGAACCACGTTCACCGCGTGGTCGAGCGTCGCAATACCATTCCGATCCTCTCGAACGTGCTTTTGCGCTCCGACGGTGCCAGCCTTGAAATGAAGGCAACCGACCTCGACCTCGAAATCACCGAGGCAACCCCGGCGCAGGTGGAAACACCCGGTGCAACGACGGTGCCGGCACACCTGCTCTACGATATCGTTCGCAAGCTGCCGGACGGTTCGGAAGTGGCGCTGGCTACCAATGCCGAAGGCACGGCGATGACCGTCCAGTCCGGCCGCTCGAAATTCTCGCTGCAATGCCTGCCCCAGTCCGATTTTCCGGATCTGACCGCCGGTGCCTTCACCCACACGTTCCGCATGAAGGCGACGGATTTGAAGATGCTGATCGATCGCACCCAGTTTGCGATCTCGACGGAAGAGACACGCTATTATCTGAACGGCATCTATATCCACACGATCGAAAGCAAGGGGCAGCTGAAGCTGCGCGCCGTCGCCACCGACGGCCATCGTCTCGCCCGCGCCGATCTCGAAGCCCCGTCGGGCTCGGAAGGCATGCCGGGCATCATCATCCCGCGCAAGACCGTCAGCGAATTGCAGAAGCTGGTCGACAATCCGGATGTCGTCGTCACCGTCGAAGTGTCGGATGCGAAGATCCGCCTGACGATCGGTTCGATCATCATGACCTCGAAGCTGATCGACGGCACGTTCCCCGATTACCAGCGCGTCATTCCGGCCAATAACGATAAGGAGCTGAAGATCGATTGCCAGTCCTTCGCCCAGGCCGTTGACCGTGTTTCGACGATTTCGTCCGAGCGCGGCCGCGCCGTCAAGCTGGCGCTGTCGGACGGACAGCTGACGCTCACCGTCAACAACCCGGATTCCGGCAGCGCCACGGAAGAACTCGCCGTCGGTTACGACAGCGATCCGCTGGAAATCGGCTTCAACGCCAAGTACCTGCTGGACATCACCGCCCAGCTGTCTGGCACCGATGCCGTCTTCATGCTGGCCGATGCTGGCTCGCCGACTTTGGTGCGCGACATGGCGGGCGATGACGCTCTCTATGTTCTGATGCCGATGCGGGTTTAGGCCCGGTAGATATTTGAAATCGAAAGCGGCCGGACCTGATCCGGCCGTTTTCGTATGCGGTTATCCACGTGCGGCAAGGACTTACCCGCTTGTTGGTAGTCGACTATAATGGCGCGGAATGACTTGTTTTTGTCGCATAGGGCAAGACATAATCATTTTGCAGTTGGGGCCGCTGCGTTTGCGCCGGCAGGCATGAAGCCTGTTTGAGACGCAGACGGGGGATTTCTGGAGATACGCATGAATTTTCGTCTGAAAGAGCGTTTTGGCAAGAAATTCGATGAGGAAATCCGTTTCTTCAAGGGCTGGCGCAGCAATATGAAGGCGGTCGGTTCGATCGTGCCGACATCCGGCATCACCGCGCGGCGGATGGCCAGCGTCGTCAATCCGCATTCAGGCCTCCCCGTTCTCGAGCTCGGGCCTGGCACCGGCGTCATCACCAAGGCGATCCTGCAGAAGGGCGTTCAGCCGGAAAACCTCGTGTCGGTCGAATTTTCCACCGATTTCTTCCAGCATCTGGTCAAGACCTATCCGGATGTCGATTTCATCAATGGCGATGCCTTCGATCTCGACAAGACGCTCGGCACACGCCGCGACCAGCAGTTCGACAGTGTCGTTTCCGCCGTGCCGCTGTTGAACTTCCCGATGCATAAGCGTGTCTCGCTGATTGATGATCTCCTGTCGCGTATCCCCGTCGGCCGCCCGGTCATCCAGATTTCCTACGGCCCGCTCTCGCCTGTTGTCGCCATGCCGGATCGCTACCAGATCTCCCATTATGATTTCGTCGTCCGCAACATCCCGCCGGCGCAGCTATGGGTTTACCGCAAGACGCATTGAGGCCTGTCGATGTTCGGAGTTTATATGACGCATCCGCAAATCCGTCTGGAGCCGGATGTGCCGGTTCCACGCTGGGGACTGTCTGAGGTCGGCATCGCGCGGGCCGAAAAGACGGCGCAGCTGAGTTGGACAAACCAGCTTTCCCGCATCCTCTCCAGCGACGAGACCAAGGCGCTGGAAACGGCCGCGATCATGGCACGGGCAAGCGGCATCGAAGTCGAGGTCCTGGAACATTCCGGTGAAAACGACCGCTCGGCCACTGGCTTTCTCATACCCGAAGAATTCGAAAAGGCCGCCAACTGGTTCTTCGCCAATCCCGAACAGAGTTTTCATGGCTGGGAGCGGGCGATCGATGCCCAGAGGCGGATTGTCACGGCAGTCACGTCCGTGCTGGACCGGCATGATCCGGCCAGGCCGATTGCCTTTGTCGGGCATGGCGGCGTCGGAACGCTGTTGAAATGCCACTTGGCCGGTCTGCCGATTTCCCGCAGCCACGACCAGTTGCCAGGCGGTGGCTGCCTCTACGCATTTTCCCTTGCGGACCGTTCCCTTGCATGCGACTGGACCGCCATGGAGCTCTGGCAAGGATGGCAACAATGACTGCAACCGCGCGCGACCGGCTGATCGTCGGTCTTGATATCCCCACCATCGGCGAGGCAGAGGTTATCGTCAAAGCGCTCGGCGACGACGTGCTGTTCTACAAGATCGGCTACCAGCTGGCCTTCGCCGGCGGTCTCGAATTTGCCCGCGATCTGGCTGCCGACGGCAAGAAGATCTTTCTCGACATGAAGCTGCTCGACATCGACAACACGGTTGCCAAGGGTGTCGAAAACATCGCCAAGATGGGGATGTCGATGCTGACGCTGCATGCCTATCCGAAGGCGATGCGGGCGGCCGTGGAAGCCGCACGTGGCTCCGATCTCTGTCTGCTCGGCGTCACCGTGCTCACCTCCATGGACGAGCAGGACGTCATCGACGCCGGTTATCAGCACGACACCCATACGCTGGTGTTGCGCCGTGCAGAACAGGCCCGCGCCGCCGGCATGGGCGGCATCGTCTGCTCGGCCGAAGAATCGTCCGCCGTCCGCAAGATCGTCGGCGCGGACATGGCCGTCGTCACCCCAGGTATTCGTCCGGCCGGCAGCGACAAGGGCGACCAGAAGCGCGTGATGACACCGGCCGATGCCTTGCGCGCCGGGTCGAGCCATCTCGTCGTCGCCCGCCCGATCGTCAAGGCCGCCGATCCGCACGCTGCGGCCCTGGCTATCCTGAATGAAATGACCGGCGCCCTCTAGGCAATCGCCCTGCTACGCCTGCTGCAGATGCCACCCTGGACATGTCTTCCCTCGGCTTGACCAAACCGGGGATTTGACGGAAGAAATCGAGGCGACAATTCGCAGCAAGCGGAGAGATTGAGGAGATTGCCATGGCCAAGGGCTACTGGATTGCACGGGTCGATGTTCGCGATGCCGAGCGTTACAAGGACTATGTCACAGCCGCCAAGCCGGCGTTCGAGAAATACGGTGCGAATTTCCTGGCGCGTGGCGGCGCTTTCCAGCGTCTGGAGGGCGATGTGCGTGCCCGCAACGTGGTGATCGAATTCCCGTCGCTGCAGGCGGCGATCGATTGCTACAATTCTCCCGAATACCAGATCGCCGCTGCAATCCGCCAGCAGGTCGCCGATGCTGAAATGGTCGTTGTCGAGGGCGTCTGACGCCCGGCCGCAACTGCGGCGTAAAGCGGCAGAAAAGCCTTGGCGATAAGCCTTCCCGTGGCCCTACGATTGGGCTATGTAGCTCATATACGCCATACTGCAGATCAGGAGTGCCTGTGCCATGACTTTGTCCAATCTCCCGCCGCTCGTCACCGTTTTCGGCGGTTCCGGGTTTGTCGGCCGGCATGTCGTGCGGGCCCTGGCCAAGCGCGGCTTTCGCATTCGCGTTGCCGTTCGCCGTCCCGATCTCGCAGGCTTCCTGCAGCCTTTGGGCAATGTCGGTCAGATTTCCTTCGTCCAAGCCAATCTGCGCTACCGCAAGTCGGTCGATTCGGCCGTTCTTGGCTCCGATCACGTCGTCAACTGCGTCGGCATCCTGTTTGAAGCCGGGCGCAACACCTTCGACTCGGTTCAGGATTTCGGCGCCCGCGCAGTCGCCGAGGCCGCCCGTGGTGCCGGCGCGACATTGACGCATGTGTCCGCCATCGGTGCCGATGCCAATGCTGAATCACTGTATGCCCGCAGCAAGGGCCGTGCGGAAAAGGCGGTCCTCGAGACCGTCCCGGAAGCTGTCATCCTGCGGCCTTCGATCGTCTTCGGTCCAGAGGACGGCTTCTTCAACAAGTTTGCCGAAATGGCACGCTTTTCGCCGGTCCTGCCGCTGGTCGGCGGTGGCAATACGGCGTTCCAGCCGATCTATGTGACCGACATCGCCGAGGCCGTTGCCAAGGCCGTCGAGGGCAAGGTTGCGCGCGGCCGGATCTATGAGATCGGCGGACCGGACGTCCTCACCTTCAAGAACTGTCTCGAAATTCTCCTGAAGACCATCGATCGCAAGCGCACCTTGCTGCCGATCCCGTTCGGTCTCGCATCCCTGATCGGCTCCGTCGCCTCGATGGTACCGTTCATCGCGCCGCCGCTGACCGTCGATCAGGTGACCCTGCTGAAGAGCGACAATATCGTCTCTGCCAAGGCGCAGGCCGAAGGCCGCACATTGGAAGCGTTTGGCATCGAGCCGACCTCGGTCGAGGCCGTGCTGCCCTCCTACGTGGTCCGCTATCGCCCGCAGGGCCAGTATACCCGCTCCGGCAGCGCTGCCTGATCACGCTGACTGCAGCTTGAAAATCTGTTGTTGAACAAGCCGCCGGTACCCACCGGCGGTTTCTTTTTGACCGTCGCAGAATAAAACGTTGCAGTTCTGCCTCACTTAAAAAAGCGATTGGTCTTTACCGTCGATTCAACATGTATCGATATTGATAACAACGGTTCCAGCACATACACAGCAGCCGCGCCGCATCGTTTACCCAAGGAATGACCGGCGCCGTCACATCATCTTGAGAGGCACATTTTTATGGGCAAGTCGATCGCGATTTTCTTTGCGTGCGCGGCACTTATCGTCCTGGCTGGATCCTTCGCGGCGCCAAAGACGGTCGCCAGCAATCATAGCGGCTGCGCGCCTGCCTATGGCGTCGATCCTTGCACGACCGCGTCGATCGGTGCGCTCGCAGCAGAATAAGAGTTTCCGCCTTTCAAAAGGCGGCATGGACTATGGCGGGGGCCAGGGACCGCATGCATCCTCTTCTTTGAGGTGCATGCGGTTTTTTTATTGGGCTCAGCCGAACAGCCAAAGGCCGATGAGGCCGGCCGTGCCGACGAGGATGCGCCAGATGGCAAACGGTGCGAAGCCCCGGTTCGAGACGAAGTTCAGAAGCGAACGCACCACCAGCAGCGCGGAGAAGAAGGCGGCGATGAAGCCGACTGCAATCAGCGTCACGTCGTCGAAGTTGAGTGCGTCACGGTTCTTGTAGAGATCGAGCGTGAAGGCGCCGAGCATTGTCGGCATGGCGAGGAAGAACGAGAATTCGGCCGCCGAACGCTTGTCGGTTCCCATCAGCAGCGCGCCGGCGATCGTCGCGCCGGAGCGCGAGGTGCCGGGGATCATCGCCAGGCACTGGAACAGGCCGATTTTGAACGCCAGCGAGGGTGGATAATCCATGATGTCGCGATATATCGGCTTCAGAGGCATGCGGTCGATCGCGTAGAGAATGACACCGCCGATGATCAGAACGACGCAGATCAGCGCCGGTGTTTCGAACAGAACTGCCTTGATGAAGTCATGCGCTATGGCGCCGATCACGGCCGCCGGCAGGAAGGCGAGAAGGACCGACAGGACGAACCGCCGGGCCTTCGCGCTTGAGGGCAGGGCCAGCGCGATGGAGAGCAGCCGCTGGAAATAGACCAGCAGGATGGCGAGGATCGCACCGAGCTGGATGAGCACTGCAAAGGTATTGCCGGGCGATTTGAACCCGAGGAAATGCCCGGCGAGCAGGACATGGGCGGTGGACGATACCGGAATGAATTCGGTCAGGCCTTCGATGAGGCCAAGGATAAGCGCACTGATGATCGATTGATCGGCCATGAATTAAGCTTCCCTGAAGCATTGGAGGTTAGGCTCTGGGCCAATGAAGGGCATTGGCTGATTCGCTTGTGTTTGCGGCAGCAAGTTCCTATAGCTTTTTCTAACACACCGTGGCCAGACGAAACCGCCACGACACACCCATCCCCTCCTAACCGAACTGACGAAATCCGATCGCTTATGCCGACACTTTATCACCACCCGATGTCCACATCCTCCCGGTTCGTCCGCCTGATCCTGTCGGAATACGGCTATCAGACGGAACTGGCGGAGGAGCAGCCCTGGGAGAAGCGCCGGGATTTCCTGACGCTCAATCCGGCGGGCACATTGCCGGTTTATGTCGATGACAGCATGCGGGCGCTCTGTGGTGCGATGGTCATTTCCGAATATGTCGACGAAACCCACGGCGTGCTGAAGCGCGACCGTCGGCTTCTGGCGGAAGACCCGTTCCAGCGTGCGGAAATCCGCCGGCTGGTCGAATGGTTCCTGCAGAAGATGGAAGCCGACGTGACGCGGCCACTGGTGCGCGAACGTATCTTCAAGCTGCAGATGACACCCGATCAGGGTGGCGGCGCGCCGGACTCGAAAATGCTGCGCACATCGCGCGCCAATATCCGCCAGCACCTGAAATACCTCGGCTGGCTTGCGGGCTCGCGCACCTATCTGGCCGGCGACCGGTTGTCCTACGCCGATCTTGCCGCCGCTGCTGCCATCTCGGTCCTGGACTATCTCGGTGAAATCGACTGGTCGGAAGCACCGGCCGTCAAGGACTGGTATCAGCGCCTCAAGTCGCGTCCATCGTTCCGCCCATTGCTGGCTGAGCGCGTGCGCGGGGTTACGCCCGTTTCCCATTACGCCGACCTCGATTTTTAAGGAGCGGTCCCGTGCCCGGCAATGCGCTCCTTGAGGAGAAGCATGACAAGCGGCGCCGGACGCTCACCAGCTTCCTGAAGGACGAGGCCCGCGACAAGGGTTTCGACGTCTGCCGGGTGACGCTGCCCGATTCCATTCCCAAAGCACCGGAGCGCCTCGCCGACTTCCTTGCCGAAGGCTATCACGGTACGATGGACTGGATGGCCGATACGGCCGACCGCCGGGCCGATCCCCGTGTCCTTTGGAGCGATGTGCGCTCCGTCGTTTTGTTCGGCATGAATTATGGGCCGGACGAAGACCCGCGTTATCTTCTCGACAGGCCGGAACTCGGCGCCATCTCGGTCTATGCCCGCAATCGCGATTACCACGACGTGATCAAGGGCAAGCTGAAGGAAGTCGCCAGCCGTTTTGCCGCAAGGGCAGGCGAGGACGTCAAGGTGTTCGTCGATACCGCACCGGTGATGGAAAAACCGCTCGCCGAGCAGGCTGGCCTCGGCTGGCAGGGCAAGCACACCAATCTCGTCAGCCGCGAGTTCGGCTCCTGGCTGTTTCTCGGTAGCCTTTTCACCACGGCCGATCTGTCGATCGATGCGCCCGAGCGGGATCATTGCGGCTCCTGCCGTGCCTGCCTCGATGCCTGCCCGACCGACGCGTTTCCGGCACCCCACCGGATCGACGCGCGCCGTTGCGTCTCCTACCTGACGATCGAACATAAAGGTCCGATCGATCCTGCCATCCGCCAAAAGATCGGCAACCGCATCTATGGCTGCGACGACTGTCTTGCCGTCTGTCCGTGGAACAAGTTTGCAGCCGCAGCCTCCGAGATGAAGCTGAAGGCACGCGAGGACCTGAAGGAACCGCCGCTGTCGTTTCTGCTGACGCTCGACGATCCGGCATTCCGGACGTTCTTTTCCGGCTCGCCGGTCAAGCGTATCGGCCGCGACCGGTTTGTCCGCAACTGTCTGATTGCTGCCGGAAATTCCGGTGAGACCAACCTGATCGACCTTTGTCGCGTCCTGTCAGCTGATCCGTCGGCGATTGTGCGGGGCATGGCGGTCTGGGCGCTGTCGCGGTTGATGACGGCTGGCGATTTCTCTGATTTTGCGGCAAGACGGCAGGACGAGACCGATCCCGAGGTTCTCGCCGAATGGAAACTGGCAGGAGTGGTCTGATGCATGTTCTGGTTCTGGGCGCCGGTTTCTCCGGCTCGGCGAGCGCCAAGGCTTTTCTACCCTTGGCGCAATCGGTGACCGGAACGACACGCTCCGAGGACAAGCTTGCCGGCCTGCGCGCTTTGGGCATCGATGCGCTTGTCTATGACGGTACGGCGATCTCGCCGGAACTGGCCGCAATCATGAAGCGCACGACGCATCTTATCCAGTCGATTGCGCCGGGCCGCGACGGCGATCCGATGATGCGGCCCAGCGCGCAGTCTCTTGCCGAGCTGATGCCCAATCTGGAATGGGCGGGCTATCTTTCGACAGTTGGCGTTTACGGCGACCATGGCGGCGCCTGGGTGACTGAGGATGCCTCTCTGGAGCCCGTTTCCGCCCGTTCCGTCGAGCGGGTCGCGGCCGAACAGGCATGGCTGGCTATCGGACAGGCCAGCAACATCCCCGTGGCCGTGCTGCGGCTCTCCGGCATCTATGGACCCGGCCGCAATGCATTCTGCAATCTTGCGGCTGGAACCGCGCGCCGCCTGATCAAGCCCAACCAGGTCTTCAACCGCATCCGGGTCGAGGATATTGCCGGTGCTGCCGTCTTTCTCTCCGGGAGGTCGATCGGCGGCATTTACAATGTCACGGATCACGAACCGGCGCCGCCACAGGATATCGTCGCTGAGGCGGCCCGCCTGATGGGTGTGGCGCCACCGCCGGAAATACCCTTCGAAACCGCCGAACTTTCGCCGATGGCCCGGTCTTTCTATGGGGAAAACAAGCGCGTTTCCAATAGACGGCTGCGTGATCTCGGCTTCGTCTTCCGCTTCCCAGACTATCGGATTTCGCTAGCTGAATTATGGAGTAACGGCCACTGGCGTGGCTAATATTTCAAGTAAAAAACGCTCCCGATAGTCTATGTTTTGTTTCCGATAGATCGGGGCGAATTGTGGCGAAATATCGCCCCGGCGATGGCCGTATGGTCTATCGGAGCGGCAAGAATATCCCCGTGGTATTGCCAAATTCATACACTTATGACGGGAATATTGGATTCTCTAGCTTAGAAATGGGAGGGTTTTAGACGATTTCAAAAAATTGAATCCTTTTTCTTGAGGCTATAGAGGCTCACGAGGATGGTAATTGACTCCAGCAGGCTAACGCCTGAATCCAAAGCATTTCTGCAGCTTTGTGACAGAATTTCAAAATTTCGTAATTTGAATTTTTCGTAGATCGCCAAAAGTTCCTAACGCAACGTTAAAGGTTGAAGCACGTTTTCGCCATTTTTCCCGCTGAAAACACAAGCCTTCATTCTTAAGACTTAACTAATTTTCCAGCGTAGGGGTCATCTGTTTGATCAAGATGAAAATAACGTCTGTTGCTCTAGCAGCGGTTTTTGCCTTGGGGGCAACTTTTACAGCGGTGACACCGAGCCAGGCTGCATCTGGTCAGTCAAAGGCCCGGGCCGGTAATTGCGGCGGTGCCTCCTGGTATGCGCTCTCATCGCGCACCGCCTCCGGCGAACGCATGAACGCCAGCTTTCTCACTGCTGCTCATCGCAATCTCAAATTCGGCACCAAGGTCGCCGTTACAAACAAGCGCAACGGCAAGACCGTCGTTGTTCGCATCAACGATCGTGGCCCGTTTATTCGCGGCCGTGTCCTCGATCTTTCCAAGGCCGCCGCATCCCATATCGGCATGGTCAGCTCGGGTACTGCCAGCATCTGTTACCGCGTCGTCAGCTGACAACAAACACGTCCGCCCGGGAATTGTTCCGGATGCATTTGATACGGTTCGAACGGAAAGGCGCTGCCTTCCGACATAAACCACAGCCTCCCATCTGGTCAGCATTCGTCATACGCCAGCACCTCCCGGCTTGCTCTTGACGGCCATCACCGCTACCACGGCGGAAAATGGAGTTTAAAAGATGCGACTGGGTGGCAGGCTCGCCGGAGCCATTGAGGTTCTTGCCGATATCGAAACGCGCAAGCGTCCCGTTGCCGACGCCCTCAAAGATTGGGGGCTGGCGCACCGCTTCGCCGGGTCCGGCGATCGTGCCGCGATCGGCAATATCGTCTATGACGCGCTGCGCATGAAACTCTCGCATGCCTATCTGATGGATAGCGACAGCGCCACGGCGCTCGGCCATGCCGTCATGTTTCGCCAGTGGGGCGTTTCGCCCGAACAGCTGGCCGCTGAACTGGATGGCGACAAGTTTGCGCCTGAGCCGCTGACCGCCGAAATGACCGCCGCGTTTGCCAGCCGCAAGCTCGAAGATGCGCCGCTGCATGTGCAGGGCGATATCCCGGCATGGGTTCAGCCGTCGTTTGAAGAAAATTTTGACGAAGACTGGCTTGAAGAAGCCCAGGCTTTGGCTGGCCGTCCGGCGCTCGACCTACGGGTCAACACGCTGAAATCGACGCGCGACAAGGTTTTGAAGGCACTGGATCGCAGCGCGGTCGAGCCGACGGCGATCGCCCGCAACGGCATCCGCGTCAAGGCGGGCGAGGGTGCATCGCGCCTTCCCAACGTCACCGCCGAAATCTCCTTCGAAAAGGGCTGGTTCGAGGTTCAGGACGAGGGGTCGCAGATCGTCGCCGATCTCGTCATGCCGAAGGAAAACGACCAGATCCTCGACTATTGCGCCGGCGGTGGCGGCAAGACCTTGGCCATGGCAGCCGCCATGAACAACAAGGGCCAGATCCACGCCTACGACACCGACCGCAAGCGTCTGGCCCCGATCATCGAGCGTCTGAAGCGCGCCGGCACCCGCAACGTGCAGGTCCATGACCGGCTGGACGGCCTGATGCCGTTTACCGGCAAGTTCGATCGCGTTCTCGTCGATGCGCCGTGCACCGGCACCGGCACCTGGCGCCGCCGTCCGGATACCAAGTGGCGGCTGACGCAGAAGAACCTTGAAGAGCGGCTGGGCCAGCAGCAGGAAGCGCTTGGCGGTGCCGCCTCCTTCGTGCGTCCCGGCGGTCATCTGATCTACGTTACCTGTTCGGTACTGCCGGAGGAAAACGAGGCGCAGGTCTATGCGTTCTGTGAGGACAATCCCGAGTTTGAAATCCTGTCGGCAGCCGACGCCTGGGCCGATCTCTACGGCACCGACAAGAGGCAGCCGTGGTCTGCGGACATGAAGACCGTGACACTGACCCCAGCATCGACCGATACCGATGGCTTCTTCTTCTGTGTGATGGGCCGCAAGAACTGAGCCCTGATCGAGGTTCTCGATAGGCTCGTCGCTACAGATGCGGCGGGCCTTTCTGCGGCACCCCACATTGAAAACATTCTAAACTATACACTTTGACACCAGTTTGCTTTTGGTTCATGAAAACCGGGCTGAACAGCGACGCCCTAATCTCGGGCCGCGCGGCTTGCGCGACCGGACCGGGCGGCGGGAACGCCGGATTTTTCCGGGAAAATACCAGGAGAGGCCATGACCAAATCATTCCTTCGCGGCGCTGCGCTGGCGCTTGCCACCGCTACCTCGATGCTTGCGCTGCAGCCGGCGCAGGCTGCCACTGATGCCGCCGCAGTCGTCAAGCACTATGCCGATGTGGCGCATGCAAAATTTTCGGATGCTCTTTCGACTGCAGAGGCGCTCGACAAGGCCGTTGACGCGCTGATCGCCACCCCCAGCGAAGCGACGCTGAAGGCCGCCCGCGAAGCCTGGCTCGCCGCCCGCAACCCCTATCAGGAAACCGAGGTCTACCGTTTCGGCAACCCGATCGTCGATGAGTGGGAAGGCAAGGTCAACGCCTGGCCGCTGGACGAAGGCCTGATCGATTATGTCGACCCGAGCTATGGCGCGGAAAGCGACGAGAACGCGCTGTTCACCGCCAACGTTATTGCCAACAAGTCGATCAAGATCGACGGCAAGGATGTCGACGCGACCAATATCACGCCGGAATTCCTCGCCGGCACCCTGCAGGAGGCAGGCGGCATCGAGGCGAACGTCGCCACCGGCTACCACGCCATCGAATTCCTGCTCTGGGGCCAGGATCTGAACGGAACCGGCCCGGGCGCCGGCAACCGGCCCTACACCGATTATGATGCCAAGGCCTGCACCAACGGCAATTGCGACCGCCGCGCTGCCTATCTGAAGGCTGCCAGCGACCTGCTGGTGTCCGATCTGAAGGACATGGTTGCCAACTGGACGCCGGACGGCGCTGCCACCAAGAATGTCGAAGCCGACCCCAAGGCTGGCCTCGGCGCCATCCTGACCGGCATGGGCTCGCTGTCCTACGGCGAACTGGCTGGCGAGCGTATGAAGCTCGGCCTGCTGTTGCACGATCCGGAAGAAGAACACGACTGCTTCTCCGACAACACCTACAACTCGCATCTGCATGACGCGATCGGCATTCAGTCGGCCTATACCGGCGACTATACCAAGGTCGATGGTACCAAGGTGACCGGCCCGTCGCTGTCCGAACTCGTTGCCGCCAAGGATCCGGCGCTCGACAAGGAAATGAAGGAAAAGCTGGCGACCACGATCACCGCGATGCAGGCCATGGCCAAGCGCGGCGAGACCGTGGAAAAATACGACCAGATGATCGGCGAGGGCAATACCGAGGGCAATGCCGTCGTGCAGGCCGCCATTGATGGCCTCGTTGCGCAGGCAAAGACGGTGGAGCGCGTCATTGCGTCGCTGGAACTTGGTACGATCGAGCTTGAAGGTTCAGACAGCCTGGATAATCCTAACGCTGTCTTCCAATGAGAAAGCAAAGGCGGGCCGCCGCTTGCCGCGAGCGGCCCGGTTTTTTCTGAATGCGTACTTGGCTTGTCCGACGCCTGATCTTGCCGTCTGCCGTTCTGTTTCTGACAGCGGCGGGCGGCTTTTCCGTTCTTGACGGCAATATTTTTGCGGGTGCGGCATACCCCCCTCTGTCACTGCGTGACATCTCCCCCTCAAGGGGGGAGATCGGCTCAGAGCAAAACCATCTTTCAGAGCCCTTGCTGTCAAAAACTGGAAAATTCGAGCGGGTGAGCGAGATCGATGTGGCAGAGGGGGGTATGCGGCCTGCCAAGACAGAAAGTCTTGCGGAACAGCTCCCGCTTTCCTCCACCCGTGATGATCTGACTGAGGCTGATCGAGCTCGCGTCGAGACTCTCACGCGCCCCGCCACTGATTTTTCCAAGGCTGAAAAGTTCGAAGCCATGTCCGGCGGAGCGGGCACGTCGATCGCATCCGTCAACCAGGATAGTCTCTCGCAATTTTCCGCCAATATCGGCTTTGCCGAGGAAGAGAGCTTCAAGCTCGGCAATGCGCTGTTTCGCAAGCTCTGGGTGTCATCGCCGTCCTCTACGCAGGCTTCGGATGGTCTGGGACCGCTCTACAACGCCCGCGCCTGTCAGACCTGTCATCTGAAGGACGGCCGGGGCCATCCGCCGGAGGGGTCCAATGATGCCACGTCGATGTTCTTGCGCCTTGCCCGTGCGCCGAAAAACGATGCCGAGCGCGCGGCGATCGCGGCGCATGACGTGCTGAATTTTCCTGATCCGGTCTACGGCCAGCAGCTGCAGGATAGCGCCGTCCCCGGTCTTGCTGCCGAAGGCCATATGCGGATTCGCTACACCGAAACTCCGGTGGCGCTGGCGGGCGGGGAAAGCGTTTCCCTGCGCAAGCCAAGCTATTCGGTCGATAAGCCCGGTTACGGCCCGCTCGACCCGGCGACCACCCTGTCGCCAAGGGTGACGCAGGTGATGTCCGGGCTCAGTCTTATCGAGGCAATTCACCCCGCCGATATCGTCGCGAATGCCGATCCGGCCGATGCGGATGGCGATGGCATCAGCGGCAAGCTGCCGGTGGTCCGCGATCCGCAATCCGGAAAACTGGCGCTCGGGCGTTTCGGCTGGAAGGCGCAGAGCGCCACGGTGCGGCAGCAGGCAGCCGATGCGCTGGCCAATGATATCGGCATCTCGTCGCCCGATGCCCGGCGCAGCCACGGCGATTGCACGCCCGCCCAGACGGCCTGTCTGTCGATGGCAGACGGCGTGCAGCCGCGCCTGGGCGATACGGAAGCGCCGGATCCTGTCCTTGGCCTCATCACGTTCTATTCCGAGAACCTCGCCGTTCCGGCGCGGCGCAAGGCAAGCTTTGCCGAAACGCTTGCGGGCAAGAAGGTGTTTTACGACACCGGCTGCGTGTCCTGCCATGTGCCGAAATTCGTTACCCGCCGCGATGCCGCCAACACGGCGCACGCGTTCCAGCTGGTCTGGCCCTATTCCGATTTCCTGCTGCATGACATGGGCGAAGGCCTTGCCGACGGGCAGCCGGTGGGTGCCGCATCCGGCAGCGAATGGCGCACGCCGCCGCTCTGGGGTATCGGCTTGACCAAGACGGTGAGCGGCCACACGTTCTTCCTGCATGACGGGCGCGCCCGCAACCTGACGGAAGCCGTCCTCTGGCACGGCGGCGAGGCGGCAAAAGCCCGCGACCGGTTTGCCGCGCTGGAAAAAGCCGATAGACAAGCCCTGATCACATTTCTGGAGTCTCTCTGATGCGCCACCGGCATATCCTGTTTCTCGGTTTGAGCCTTGCCTTCATGCCGCTTTCTGTCATGGCGGACGATGAAGAGGCGGTGGCGCCACGCGCCGGGCTGAAACAGGAGGCGGTGGCTGGTGTCATGCAGAAGGCCGTCGACGATTTCATCCGCCCCGGTCACCGCGATCTGCTGGAGGGCACCGAGACCCTGGCAGAGGCTGCGCATATGCTGTGCGAAAAGCCATCGGACGAGACACTCGGCGATGTGCAGATGAGCTTTGACGAAGTCGTGCAGCAATGGTCGACGATCGAGATCGTCCGTGTCGGGCCGGTGATCGAAGGCAACCGTTTCGAGCGCTTCCTGTTTTTCCCGGATCGCAAGAGCACCGGCCTGAAACAGGTCCAGCGCATTCTGGCAACGAATGACGAAACCGCGACCTCGGCGGAAACTCTCAAAGGCAAGAGCGTTGCGGCGCAGGGACTCGGCGCGCTCGAATATGTGCTGTACGGTACCGGAGCCGAAATCCTGCCGACCGAGAAGAACGGCTTTCGCTGCCGCTATGGTGCCGCCATTGCCGACAATCTGAAAGCGGTAGCGGGCGAGCTGCATGCCGAATGGGAAAAGCCGGATGGTATCCAGGCCGCCTGGAAGAACCCCGGCCCGAACAATCCGATCTACCGCGACGGCAAGGAGGCAGCGACAGAGCTGCTCGGCATCCTCGTCCATGGTGTCGAAGCCATCCGGGACCAGCGTCTGCGGCCGTTCTATGCCGGGATCATCAAGGGTGAACCCGACAAGGGCCACCCGAAAATGGCGATCTACTGGCGCTCCGGCAATACGATGCCGGCGCTCTCCGCGAACTTTACGGCGCTGCAGACCCTATTCAACACCGCGGACATGAAGGCGCTTTTGCCGGATGGCAACGCCGATGTGGTCAGCGCCGTCAACTATCTGCTGCAGGCGATCGTCGATGATCTCGATGAGATCGATTTGCCGGTCGAAGAGGCGATTGCGAACGACGAACAGCGCGGCAGGCTGAACCGCATCCTGCAGAATACCAACGATGTCCTGCAGCGGCTAAACCTGGATTTCGGTGCCGCGATCGGGCTGAGCTCAGGCTTCTCTTTTGCCGATGGCGATTGAGCAAAAAAGACTGCATTCCGGCCGCTAGCAAGCGGTTGACAACAAACACACATTGGCGCAAGGGATCGGCCGTGTTCACCTGTGAGCACGGCCAAACAAGGATCAACGGATCATGAACCCCGACAGTCGAAGTAGAGCTTCGATTTTTTCGACCGTCAGGCCCTGATCGAAGGGTGTCCGCTGGCGGTCGACGACTTGCCAGATTGGAACCCGACATGCTGCGCATCTATTCCTGCCAGAACAATCACCTTGCCGTTATCGACGCCATCCCGGAACTGAGTGACATCACGCCGGTCGTATGGTTCGACCTGTTCAATCCCGCCCAGGATGAAACCCGGATCGTCGAACAGCAGCTCGGCATCGAAATTCCGACGCGCGATGAAATGCAGGAGATCGAACTCTCCGACCGCCTGTATCAGGAGGACGGCGCCGAGTTCATGACGATGACGGCGGCAACCGAACTCGATGGCGACAACCCGATCAAGGTGCCGGTGACCTTCATCCTGAAGGGCGCGACATTGGTCACCGTCCGTCATGCCGATCCCAAACCGTTCCATCTCTATGCCGCCCGCACGCAGCGCCTGAATGGCATTTCCTGCGAAAGCGGCGAACTGGTCATGCTCGGCCTGCTGGAAGCGATGATCGATCGTACGGCCGATGCTTTGGAGCGGATCGGCAACGAGATCGATGCCATTTCACGGGAAGTGTTCCGCAAGAACCATTCGAGCGTCACCAAAAAGACCCGCGATCTGCAGTCGCTGATCGAGCAGATCGGCCAGAAGGGTGATTTTCTGAGCGTCATCCGCGAAAGCCTCGTCAGTGTCGGACGTCTCGTCGCCTATCATACGGCGCTGGACGGGATCGGCACGCGCAAGGCGATCAAGGAAAGCCGCCAGCGGATCAAGCTGATCCAGCGCGACGCCG
Source organism: Pararhizobium sp. DWP1-1-3 (assembly GCF_049896125.1). Lineage (NCBI taxonomy): Bacteria > Pseudomonadati > Pseudomonadota > Alphaproteobacteria > Hyphomicrobiales > Rhizobiaceae > Pararhizobium > Pararhizobium sp. DWP1-1-3. Next base: position 115,454 of record NZ_JAFCTR010000014.1, on the reverse strand, counting down.
CTTCGCTCGGCGACCACGCCCTGTTCCTGTCGAACAAGATCAATTTCCTGCTCGACGCGACGTTGGGCCTGATCAATCTCGAGCAGAACCAAATCATCAAGATCTTCTCGGTGGCATCCGTCGTCTTCCTGCCGCCGACCCTGGTCGCCTCGATCTACGGCATGAACTTCGATGCGATGCCGGAGCTGAAGTTCCAGTTTGGCTATCCGTTGGCCCTGTTCTTCATGGTGCTGTCGGCCTTCCTGCCGTTCCTCTATTTCAAGCGGCGGGGCTGGCTTTAGTTTTTGTTGTTTTCTCTGGCGATTCTCCAGATTCTCCGTCATCCTCGCCCTTGTGGCGGGGATCCAGTGCGCTCACGTCCGTGAGCGAAGGACTCTTTCACGCGACGGACGTCGCGTGGCTGGATTCCTGTGACAAGCACAGGAATGACGGAAGGGGAGGGGCCAAGCCGGTTAACGACCAGTTTATGCTCCACGGAAATCTCATGGCATACCAAACCATCTCCACCGGCCAAATCCTCACCGGCCGCCGTACCTTCCTGACGATGGCCGGTGCCGCCTGGGCCGCGACCCTTGCCCCGCAAGCAGTCTTCGCCCTGTCACGCACTGACGCCATCTATGCCTCCGCATTCATGGCGCCTGATGGCTCCTATGGCGTGGCGACGCTGACGGAGGAGGGAGAGATTATCGAGCGGGTGCCGCTGCCGGCCCGTGCCCATGGCATGACCTGGTCGCCGGTCAGCAACCGCGCCGTCGCCTTTGCCCGCCGTCCCGGCACCTATGCGATGATCTTCGCGCCGGATGACAGTGTGAATCCGATCGTCATCACCTCGGTCGAAGGCCGGCATTTTTACGGCCACGGCTGCTTCTCGGCGGATGGCCGCTTGCTCTATGCAACGGAGAATGATTTTGCCGGCAATCGCGGCATGATCGGCGTCTATGACGGCACCAACCGCTTTGCCCGCATTGGCGAGTTTCCGTCCTATGGTATCGGGCCGCACGACATGACCCTGTCGGCGGATGGGCGGATGCTCGTGGTTGCCAATGGCGGCATCGAGACCCATCCGGATTTCGGCCGTACCAAGCTCAATCTCGACCATATGGAGCCGTCGCTGGCGCTGATCGACACGGCCACCGGCGCAATGATCGAACGTCACGCGATGCCGGATAACCTGCGCCAGCTCTCCACCCGCCATGTCGATATCGGCGCGGATGGAAGGATCTGGTTTGCCTGCCAGTACGAGGGTGCCCGCAACGATCTGCCGCCGCTTGCCGGTTCTTTTTCGCGCGGCGAGGACATCCGGTTCTTGGATTTGCCGGAGGAGACGACACTGGCGCTCGCCAACTATGTCGGTGCCATTGCGGTCAACCGGCGCGACGGATTGGTCGGCCTGACATCGCCCAAAGGCGGCGCTGAGGTGACGGTCGATGCAAGGACCGGCCGGGTCGTGCGGCAGCAAAGCCTTGCCGATGCGGCCGGGATAGCGCCATCGGCACATGGCTTCGTCGCATCGTCCTATTCGGGCGCGTTCGGCGAAACCAAAAGCCGGGTCGTCTGGGATCAGCATATCGTCAGAGTCGGCAAGCTCTGATCGCAAACCGGTCAGCGCGTTAAGAGAGGAGCAATATCCTCCCAAAGATAGGCAACCTGTTCGTAACTCCGATCGCCCAGCCCGATGCTGCTCGTCTCTACCGCTTTTGCGCCCAGCCGCTCGTAGAATGGCCGGTTGGGGTTGCCGGACAAGACCCATGCAAACAGCGATTTCGCCCCTTGCTCCGCGCAGAGCCTCGCCGCCGAGCAGACAAGCGCCGTGCCGATCCCAAATCCCTGATAGCCGGCCCGGACATACAGCGCATAAATCTCGTGGATATCGCCGGGCACTTTGCCGCGACCTGGCCCGAAATTGGCAAAGCCGATGATTTCATTGGCCGAAGGCTCGACCGCGACCAGATAACAGACGCCCGGAGCGCCCATGCGCCGGGCGTGGCGGATGGCCTGTTCCTCGCGTGACATGCCATCGAGAAAATCGTCTGCCAGCAAGCCGCGAAAGGTCGATCGCCATGTATCGACCAGCACTCCGGCGATCATGAACAGATCATCGCCCGTGCCCGTCCTGATCTCGAAAGATTTTTGGTCGCTCATGACGATGATATTGGGATTGCCGGTGGCAAATTAAAAGCCCGGTCCATCTGGCGTTCGGTTCATGCTCGCCCTATGTCGGCTGCATGAACCGTATCCTGATCCATATCCTCTTCATCGTTATCGTTCTCGGCTGCGGCCTGTTGATCGGCATCAACAACATTCCTGGCGAATGGTACCAGTCGCTGGCAAAGCCCTCCTTCAATCCACCCAACTGGATTTTCGCGCCGGTCTGGTCAGCGCTTTACGTCATCATCGGCTTTGTCGGCGCCCGCACCTTCCTCAACCATCGCGCCACGGCGGCGATGCGGTTCTGGGTGGCGCAGATGGTCTTCAATTTCGCCTGGTCGCCGCTGTTCTTCGGATTTCAGGAAATTGCGATGGCGTTGATCGTCATCGCCGCGCTCCTGGTCTCGATCGTCGGCTTCATCGTCGTCAGCCGGAAGCAGGATGCTGTCTCGGCGCTGCTGTTTACGCCCTATCTTGCCTGGGTCGCATTCGCGACATTGCTCAACGCATCGATTTTCCTCATGAATTGAGGCTTGTCCTTGTTTTTCCGCCATGCGACTGTCTGCGCAACGGCGACCAGAAACTGAGACATAGAGAGCACAAGGTGGAATTTCGCGAGCGCATCCGCAATAGCTTCGGCCGCCAGCCCGCCATGGCCACCATCGGGGCGGAACTGACACGGGTGGAGCAGGGCTCGGTCGAGATCGAGCTGCCGTTCGATGAGAAACTGACCCAGCAGCATGGTTTTCTACATGCGGGGATCATTTCAGCAGCGCTCGATGCCGCCGGCACCTATGCCGCCTATTCGGTGATCGATCCGGATGCCTCGATCCTGACCATTGAGTTCAAGGTCAATCTGATGTCGCCCGGCCGGGGCGAACGCTTCCTGTTTCGCGGCGAAGTGACGAAACCCGGCACGACGATCATCGTCTCCGACGGCCGTGGTTATGCGATTTCGCAGGATGGCCCGGCCAAGCTGATCGCCTCGATGACCGGCACGATGATGGTGATCCGTGGGCGCGAGGGGATCGAAGGATGACATTCGAACTGAAGCATGTAGCGGATAAGAGCCTGCTCTACGTGATGGCCGTCGATGCCGAATACGGCGTGCACCTGCGCGAGCGCATCTCGCCCTTGATGACCGGTGTCGGTCCGGTCGAAGCGGCGGTAACGCTGACGCGCGCGCTCGCGGAACTGGCGCACCGCAACAGCCTGCCCGACCTCGTCATTTCGCTCGGCTCGGCCGGTTCTGCCCGGCTGGAACAGGCCGAAGTCTATCAGGCCACCTCGGTTGCCTATCGCGATATGGACGCTTCACCGCTCGGCTTTGTAAAGGGCGCGACGCCGTTTCTCGATCTGCCTGTCACGGTCGATCTGCCGTTGCGCGTACCCGGCGTCGAGACAGCCAGCCTTTCGACCGGCGCCAACATCGTTTCCGGTGCTGCGTATCAGGCAATTGCCGCCGACATGGTGGAAATGGAAACCTTCGCGGTCCTTCGCGCGTGCCAGTCCTTCGGTATTCCGCTGATCGGCCTGCGTGGCATTTCCGACGGCAAGGCGGAACTCAAGCATATCGGCGACTGGACGGAATATCTGCACGTGATCGACGAGAAGCTGGCAAGGGCGATCGATGCACTCGAAAAGGCCGTCAAAACCGGCGAAATCGCCGTCTGAAGCCGCAAAATTGTCCGGGTGCAATGTAATCGTTGCGCTTGGGGCTGCCTTTAATTAAAGGCTGCCCACAGTTCCCCATCAAATAAGCCAAGCCAACGGAAGCGCGTCATGACAGCGACAGTCCATCCCGATACCGTTCTCATCGTCGATTTCGGCAGCCAGGTCACCCAGCTGATCGCGCGACGTGTGCGCGAGACCGGCGTCTATTGCGAGATCGTACCCTTCCAGTCGGCCGATGAAGGCTTCAAGCGCCTCAACCCGAAGGCCATCATCCTGTCCGGCAGCCCGGCTTCGACGCTCGACATCGGCTCGCCGCGTGCACCGCAAGTGGTGTTCGACAGCGGCCTGCCGGTGCTCGGCATCTGCTACGGTCAGCAGACCATGTGCGAACAGCTCGGCGGCAAGGTGGAGGCCGGTCATCACCGCGAATTCGGCCGCGCCTTCATCGAGATCGACAAGGAATGCACGCTTTTCGACGGCATCTGGACTGTCGGTTCCCGTCATCAGGTCTGGATGAGCCATGGCGACCGCGTCACCGCGATCCCGGATGGTTTCGAAGTCGTTGCCACCTCGCCGAACGCGCCGTTTGCCTTCATCGCCAACGAGGCGAAGAAATTCTATGCCGTGCAGTTCCACCCGGAGGTCGTGCACACGCCGGATGGCGCCAAGCTCTTGGCCAATTTCGTCCACAAGATCGCCGGCCTCAAGGGTGACTGGTCGATGGCCGCCTATCGCGACAAGGCCGTTGCCAATATCCGTGCCCAGGTCGGCGACAAGCGCGTCATCTGCGGCCTGTCGGGTGGCGTCGATTCCTCCGTTGCGGCTCTTCTGATCCATGAGGCGGTCGGCGACCAGCTGACCTGCATCCTCGTCGACCACGGCCTGATGCGCAAGAACGAGGCGGCCGATGTCGTTGCCATGTTCAAGGAGCACTACAATCTGCATCTGGTCCATGTCGATGCGTCGGACATGTTCATCAATGCGCTCGAAGGCGAGAGCGATCCGGAGACCAAGCGCAAGACCATCGGCCGGCTGTTTATCGACGTGTTCGAAGCGGAAGCCAAGAAGCTCGGCGGCGCCGATTTCCTCGCCCAGGGCACGCTCTATCCGGATGTCATCGAAAGCGTTTCCTTCACCGGCGGCCCATCGGTCACCATCAAGTCGCACCATAATGTCGGCGGCCTGCCTGATCGCATGAACATGCAGCTGGTCGAGCCGTTGCGCGAACTGTTCAAGGATGAAGTCCGCGTCCTCGGCAAGGAGCTCGGCCTGCCTGACTCGTTCATCGGCCGTCACCCGTTCCCGGGGCCAGGTCTCGCCATCCGCTGCCCGGGCGGCATCACCCGCGAAAAGCTCGAAATCCTGCGCGAAGCCGATGCCGTCTATCTCGACGAAATCCGCAAGGCCGGCCTTTACGACGCCATCTGGCAGGCGTTTGCCGTGCTGCTGCCGGTCCAGACCGTCGGCGTCATGGGCGATGGCCGCACCTACGAATTCGTCTGCGCCCTGCGCGCCGTCACTTCGGTGGATGGCATGACCGCCGATTTCTACCACTACGACATGGACTTCCTCGGCCGCGCCGCCACCCGCATCATCAACGAAGTCCGCGGCATCAACCGCGTCGTCTACGACGTGACGTCGAAGCCGCCCGGCACGATTGAGTGGGAATGATTTTGGCCTATCCGAACGCCGCCGATAACACGCCAGAACCCTCCACAACTAACTGAAATAACACAATAAATCTTCCGCCGTCTATCGCCGTCTATCGCGGGGCAAGCCTCGGGATTGACGGTATAGCTGACGGTATGGCGACTCTTGTCGCATCGGCAAAACGAATATACCGTCACGGCTAGAGAGCTTGTGACGGTATTTTTTTTGACCTTATTCCATTGGGAATAAAAGGAAATTTCCCGTTCAGATAGGCCCGATTTGGGCTGACGGTATATTTGATGGCTCTCTCGCGTTTTTTGAACGATTTCGGAGGGTTCAATGCTGACTGACGCGGGTATCAAGGCCCTGAAACCAAAAGATAAATTGTAAAAGGTCGCTGACCGTGACGGTATGTACGTCGTAGTGCAGCCATCGGGAGCGATCGTGTTCCGTTACGACTACCGCATGAATGGGCGGCGTGAGACCTTGACCCTCGGCCGATATGGGGCTGCCCACCTGTCTTTGGCGCGTGCGCGGGAGCAGTTGATCGACGCGCAGCGCGCCATTCAGGAAGGGCGGTCGCCCGCCCAGGAGAAGCAGCGCGAAAAGCGCCGCATTAAGGAAGCAAAGAGCTTCGGCGAGTTTGGCGAGCGCTGGTTGCAAGAGCACCGGATGGCGGAAAGCACCCGTGCAATGCGCCGCACGATCTATGAGCGGGACATTCTTCCGACATTTCGGAATCGGTTGCTGACTGAAATCAGCCCCGAGGATCTGAGGGCGATGTGCGCGAAGGTGAAGGGACGGGGTGCCCCGGCCACGGCGGTCCACGTCCGCGATATCGTGAAGCTGGTTTACGCATTTGCGATCCTGCACGGGGAAAAGGTGTCGAACCCGGCCGATGAGGTCGGGCCTGCCTCGATCGCAACCTTCGTTCCCAAGGACCGCTCGCTATCGCCCGCTGAAATCCGGGTCATGCTGGGCCAGCTTGAGCATGTGGCCACGTTGCCGACCATCCGGCTCGGAATGAAGCTATTCCTGATCACGATGGTCCGAAAGAGCGAGTTGCAGGATGCGACTTGGGATGAAGTCGATTTCGAGAATGCAGTTTGGTCGATTCCGAAGGAGCGGATGAAACGATCCAAAGCGCACAACGTCTATCTGGCGCAGCAGGCGATCGACATCCTCGTCGCGCTTAAGACCTGTGCCGGCAATTCCAGATATCTGCTGCCGTCGCGCTACGATGCGGACGCGCCGATGTCGCGCGCAACGTTCAATCGCGTAACCTATGCGGTCGTCGAGCAGGCCAAAAAGGAGGGACTGCCGCTAGAGCCGTTTACTGTCCATGACCTACGCCGCACGGGTTCGACGCTGCTCAACGAGTTGGGCTTCAATAGCGACTGGATCGAGAAATGCTTGGCGCATGAGGATGGGCGCTCGTCGCGCGGCATCTGCAACAAGGCGGAATATGAGCACCAGCGCCGTCATATGATCCAGGAATGGGCCAATCTTATCGACGCCTGGGTCGCGGGGCAGAAATACGTGCCGACGCTGTATCCAGCGTCCATGGACCTTCTGGTTCCGGAGCCTAGCCTTTGACGGGCCGGAACTTCCTCAGGTTCACGTCGGGAGATGGCGCTCGTCTTACTGCTTTCTCTCTGGAGGCTTGGCGACGTTGCGCAAGCCAAGCCTCCACTTCGCCGAGGTCCCAGACCACGCATCGGGCCGTCAGATAGAACCGCTGTGGAAATTCGCCGCGTTGCTCCATGTCGTAGATCGTGGTGTCGGCAAGGGGGACGATTTCCCGAAGCTGGTGCCTGCGAATGGTGCGTTTGCTGAGTGCGGCTGGCGAATGGCTCATCATCTGATCTCGTTGATTCTGACTACGCCGACGGCGCGTTGGGGAGGGTGCGCCGCGCCTTGGCAAATCCGCGATCCGTGGCGATGAAACGCTCCAGCATCGGCGCGATGAGTTTCGCGGGCTCTACCGGGCTTGCGCCTTCGGCGAGGAGGCGGCCGTATTCGGTGAGGTCACGATGGAGCGCCGCCGGCAGCTCCACCGTGATCCTGACGGGTTTGTCGTCGGCGATCGGGCCGAGTTTCAGCTTGGTCATGGTCAGCTCCTGTAGGGTTCGAGCACCAAATCCTTGGTGACGATGACGCGGACCGGGAAGCCAGGCCGGATCGTCAGGGTCGGCGCGACCTGCAACTGGCGCTGGATGATCTGCTGGCCGGCCTGATTGACGGTGTCCTGCGCGCCGCCGCGAATAGCAGCGATCGGGCGATCGTTGTCGTCGGTGGCGAGTTCCGTGCCGACGCCGAGCAAGGTCGAGAGCGCGGCGGCCTTGGCGAGATCCCACCAGTGATAATCGACGCCGTCTTCCAGTCCGGCATAGCCCTGCGTGTCCGCGCCGGGCTGACGCTCCAACACGATGGAGCGGCCATTCGGCATGATGAGGCGGTTCCAGACGAGCAACACACGGCGCTGCCCGAACTGGACGCTGTTGTCATACTGGCCGATGAGCCGCGTTCCCTGCGGCACGAGCAGGACGCGCCCCGTGGGGCTGTCATAGATGTTTTCCGTGACCTGTGCGGTGATCTGGCCCGGAAGATCGGAGCGGATGCCGGTGATGAGCGCGGCTGAGATGACCGCTCCGGCCTGAAGCACGAACGGCGACGCCGGCGGCGTCACGCGATCAGGCGTGATGGTACGCCGGTCGGCCGCCGCATTGAGGAAAGCAAGCTGCCGGTCTTGCGCGGTTGAAGGCTGTCCGGTCGCGCCGCTGGCATCGAACCCGGCAAGGCCCGGCATCGCACCGGGCGTCGCGCTTGCCGTCGATCCCTGCCGTGACTGGAAGAACACGGTGCTGAGACGCGCGGCTTCTTCCTCGGCGCGACGGCGCTGTTAGGCTTCGTCGACGCCGGGCGTCGGCACTACGGGCGGCACGACAGGTTGGCCAGCATTCTGCGCGGACAGGATCGGTCCGCCGAGATCGCCGGGCAGCGCCGGGCCAAGGACTGGGCCGGTATAGTCGCGCGGCAGGCCGGCGAGACCATCGGCGGTCTGCCGGTTGGCGGTCGAGTAAAGTTCTTCGCCGGCATCGCCGGGGCCGCGGGTCTGAAGTAAGTAGATCAGCGCCCCGCCGATCCCGACCAGGGCGACTGCGGCGACGCTGGCGAGCATCTTGCGCGACAAGCGGGTGACGCGGGGCGTTTCCGCGCGCAGGCGCATGGGGGCGGCATTGGTTTCGGCTTCGGTCATGATTGCGGCCTCCCGTCGGTGCGGACGATCCTGACGGTCTGCTGGCGGTCGCCGGCGCCGAGGCGCAGTTCGGCCGCGCCGAACAGGCGATCGACGATCAGGATGTGTTGATAGATGCGGCTGTTGGCGATCTGCGCTTCGCCCTCGGGGCCGATGACGAAGATCGGCGGCATTTCGCCCTGCACGATGCCGCGCGGGAATTCGACATAGACGCGGCGGCCGTCGTCATAGACGGCGACTGGCTTACACGGCGGATTGCCGCCCGTGAGGCCATAGCGATAGTTGCGCGCCGCGACCGCCGGGATGATCGGCGTCGCCGGCACTGCCTGCTGTCCGCCGCCTGCCGGTTGCGGATAGGCCCAGGCGACAGCGGGCATATAGGGCTTCTCGCCAGAGCGCAGCTCGATCATATAGGTACGGCGGTCGGTCGTGATGACGAGATTGGTGGTGATATTGACGCGCGACGGTTTCACCAGGATATGCACGCGGCGGGTGACGCCGGAACCAGATTCGGTGTCACCGATGATCCACCGGGCGGTGTCGCCCGCCGCGATCGGCCCGGCGCCGGTCAGGGTCTCGCCGGGCTCGAGTGCGATGCTGGTGATCTGGCCGGGCGCGGCATAGACCTGATAGAGCGCGCCTTCTGACCAAGGATAGACCTGAATGGCGTTGAAGTAGCCTTCACGGCGTGGCTGCACCCGGGCCGCCGCGTTGGCGTTGTCGACGCGGCCAGCAGGCGTGCCAGCCACTGTGCCTCCGCGAGCAACGGTCCAGGCTGGCGGGATATGGAGTGGTTTCAGACGATCGTCCGTCAGGCTCACGGGAATAGCCGGGAGCGGCGGCACGCTGGCGTTGTAGCTGATCTGCGGTGGCTTGGTGGAGGCGCAGCCGGCAAGCATGGACGCAGACAGCAGCAAGGCCGGAATTGTGGATTTTCGCAAAGCCGGGTTCATTGGCTCATCTCCCGCGACCAGTTGACAGCGTTGACGTAGATGCCGAGCGGATTGACTTTGAGCCGTTCGGCGTCGCGCGGCGGCTGGAGGACAACGGTCAGGATCGCGGTCCAGCGCTGGGTCGAGGCGAGCGAGCCGTTCTCGAAATGCCGCTCCGTCCAGGCGACGCGGAAACTGTCGGGTGACGCGCGTATGACGCTGGAAACGTCCACGGCGATTTGCTGCTTGCCGACCTTGGTGAAGGGATCATTTGTGCGCGCATAGTCGTTGAGCGCGCCCGCGCCGCGATCGGTGGTCCAATCATAGGCGCGAAGCCAGTTCTGCCGGACGATGATCGGATCGGCCGGAATCGAACGGACCTGTTCGATGAAACGGCCAAGATGCCATGCGATCTGCGGATCAGTCGGGCGATAGTCGGCAACGGCCGGAGCGAGGGTTTGCGCCTGGCCGAGATTGTCGACCTGCACCACCCACGGAACGACGGTCCCCTGCACGGATTGCCAATCGTAGCGGCGGCGCTCACGGCCGAAGCTTTGACAGCCACGATCCGCGTCGAAGAAGAGAAGCTGTTCATTGACTATGAGGCCGCCGCGGCCGGCTCGGGCTATGTGGCGCCGAGCGTGATGCTCGAATTCGGCGCACGATCGACGGGCGAGCCCGCAAGCCTGCGCGATATTGACTGCGATGCGTCTGGCCTGATCGAGGGCGTTACCTTTCCCACTGCGCGCCCCCGCGTCATGCACGCGGAGCGAACCCTTTGGGAGAAGGCGACCGCTATCCATGTTTTCTGCTTACAGGAGCGGCTGCGCGGGGATCGCTTTGCTCGTCGCTGGCATGATGTTGCGCGATTGGACGAAGCCGGTTTCGCGGCGTCCGCCTTCGCCGATCGGGAGCTGGCGAACGCAGTAGCGCGCCACAAGGCGATGCTCTTCGCCGAGAAAGCATCCGATCGCACGCCCATCGATTACGCGGCGGCTGTCAACGGCGCTCTACGGCTCGTGCCCGCTGGCGATGGTCTGAAAGCGCTGGAAGAGGACTACGCCCGAATGGTCGACGATGGGCTTCTCCTGGAAGACGCCGAGCCTTTCGACACGCTGATGGCGCGGTGCGCGGACATCAGCACGCGTGCGAACAACGCATCTGCATAAGAAATGACTTAGGGGTCGTGTTTTTGGAATTGAGCGAAGGCGCAGAGATCACCGAGGGGTCAAACTGCGCAGCGCGATGGCAAGGGGGATTGCGTGGGACTGTACGAGAGGTGGTGCGATGCCACCAAAGAAAAGGACAAGCGGAGGCATTACTGGACCTATGTCGAGAAGGACGCGGGCCGAGATGAGATCCGCGATGACCTCGCCGAGACCGTCCGCTCGCACTACGATCGACTTGAACGCATCGCCGAAGACGTCGAGCGGCTCGGATACAAAGTCGCCGCCAGTATCCTCAGCGAGGCGATGCCCCAAACTCCGAAAGGCCGCTCCGGCGATCTCGGCGAAATTCTCGCGACCGAGCTGGTCGAAGAAGAGATCGGCTTGCGCGTCCCGGTACGCCGCCTCCGCCACAAGGACGGTCGCAACATGGCCATGCGTGGCGACGACTTCATCGGCGCCGGATACGATGGGGCTGGCGAGAAACTCTGGCTCCTGAAAGGCGAAGCTAAAAGCAATAAGGTGCTCGGCAAGGCCACGGTGACGAGCGCGCGTAAGGTGCTCAACCGCGACAACGGTCGCTGCACGCCAGATTCCCTGTTGTTTGTCGCCAACCGCCTGCTGGAGAGCAACGACACGGACGACAACGCGCTGGGCCGCAGCCTCCGTGACGAGGTGGGCCTGAAGTCCCTTCGCGCCGATCGCATCGACCACATGCTCTTCACGGTGTCGGGCAACGGCCCCCACGCCTCGCTGAAGGGTGATCTCGACGGCACGGGGACCAACCGGGACCACTACGTCGTGAACATCCACGTCGAAGATCACCAGGACTTCATCGCGGCCGTGTATCAAGAGGCGGAAGACCTTGGAGACGATTGACGAACTGACGGTATTCTTGGCGACCGCTACCGCCGACGGTATCCTTGGGCGCCTCCTCTATCGCGGTGCGGCCTGGTCGCTGATGCGCGAGGAGGGCGTGCTGCCGCCGAATGCGCCGCCCCTCGGTGCGACAATCGAAACCGATCTTGCCGAACACGGCTTTGCCCTGCTTCGGGGCGCGATGGCCCTGCGTGCCCAGGCTGGCGCTTCGGAGCTGACCAGCAAGGCGTTCGAGCGCGCGGCCAATGCGTTCGAAGCCTTGGTGCGCAACGGCGACCCGGAGGCAGCCGACCGCGGCTTCCGTCGCATGATTGCCGCTGCCGCCTATCATCTGGCCGGCTTTTCGGCGGTTGCCTATTCGCTCTTCAACGAGACGGCAGACGATCTCAACGCCTCGCCGGGTGAAACAGCGATCCGACACCTCATCCTGCGCGATCTCGGGCAACTGCGTGGCTTCGTTCGCGAATGGCTGGACGACGACGTTAATGGCGATGAGCAGATCGCCGAGGCGCTACGAGGGGAAGAACCAGACGTCGACGAAGTGCTGGCGACCATCCTCAACACAACGATCTGCCGAGCTTTGGCGCATTTTGACTTCGCTCTCGAGACCGGCGAGCCCGAGCCGATCGAGACCGCACGGGCATTGCTCGCCACTGCGGTCAGACTGGCGGACAACGCGGAGAATGTGCCGCTGTGGTGGATTTCGAACCTCTGCCGCCACCTGATCGACGACCTCTGGCAGCATTCGCTGCATCAGACCCTGCCGACCGAGCCGCCTGAGGGGACAGAAGAGAAATACCCCGATCTGCGGCGCCTGTTCATCGCGTCGCTTTTTGCCCGCAAGACGTCCGAGGTGGAGCTATGGCCATCGCAACGCGAAGCGGCCCGGCGTTCAACCGATGTCACCGACGATCTGGTCGTTGCATTGCCTACCAGCGCCGGTAAGACGCGGGTGGCTGAGATCGCCGCATTGATGACCCTGTCATCGGCGCGCCGGGTGTTGATCGTTACGCCATTGCGCGCCTTGTCCGCCCAGACCGAGCGATCTTTCAGAAAGACCTTCGCGCCGCTCGGTTTCAGCGTCTCCTCTCTTTATGGCGCCAGCGGCCTTTCGGCTGGCGATGAAGACGCTTTGCGCACCCGCGAGATCATCATCGCGACGCCCGAGAAGCTCGACTTCGCGTTGAGAAGCGACTCGTCGGTGATTGATGATGTCGGCCTGATCGTCCTCGACGAAGGCCACATGATCGGCCCGAGCGAACGCGAAATTCGCTACGAGACGTTGGTGCAACGTCTGCTTCGGCGCGCGGATGCGGACGAACGCAGGATTGTCTGTCTCTCCGCAATCCTGCCCAGCGGCGACGAGTTGGACGATCTCACCGCATGGATTCGCTCGGACGAACCGGGCGAGCCGGTGCGGTCCGACTGGCGCCCCACGCGACAGCGGTTCGGCGCACTCACCTGGCGGGGTAAAGACGGGCTGCTCCGGCTCGACCTCGACGACGATGGTCCCTTTCTCGACAAGTTCGTTGTCGAGAAAGCGGCGCTCGGGAAAGAGAAGAAGCCCTATCCGCGCAAGAACTCGCACCTCGCCTTGTTCGCGGCGTGGGAGTTCGCAAGTCAGGGCAAGCGGACCCTGATCTTCTCTACCCAGGCCAATTGGGTCGAGAGCTACGGCAAACAAGTCGTGGACCTTTGCAAGCGTGGCTATCCGGATTCGCTGCTGGAAGACGAAGCGTCGATCGCGCGTGCATTGGAGGTGGGCAAGGAATGGTTGGGCGAGGACCATCCCGCCGTCGCCTGCTTGAAAGCAGGCGTAGCCATCCACCATGGCCGGCTGCCGAGCCCGTTCCTGCGTGAGTTGGAAGCCCTCCTGTCCGAGGGGGTCCTGAAAGTCATCGTCGCGTCGCCGACCTTGTCGCAAGGCCTGAACCTCAACGCCGCCGTCTTGTTGGTGCCAGCGTTGTATCGGGCGTCCGAGAAGATCAAAGGCGAGGAGTTCGCGAACGTCGCTGGCCGCGCCGGGCGCGCCTTCGTGGACGTCGAAGGCCTCATTGTGCACGTCATGTTTGACAAGATCGATTGGCGAAAGAAGGAGTGGCGAAAGCTGGTCGCCTCCGCCAAGGCCCGCACGCTGAAAAGCGGCCTTATCCAGATCGTCGCCGAGATCCTTGATCGCTTGTCACGCGAAGGCGTCCTGGATCGCGACGATGCTTGGGAATACCTCGCCAATGCCCGTGAAGCATGGACATCGCCCGAGGAAGAAGCCGCGGTCGCCGAGCGCCTCGCCGCAGGCGCGGAATACGATGCCGATGTCGATGGCGGCGATGAGGATGAGGGCGGTGGCGGTGACGAGGAAGAAAGCGTCGATGAGGAGCCGCTTTCGCAAATCGTCGAGCGCCTCGACGCGACCGTGTTCGGCTTGATTGAAGCGCTGGATGCCGATCGCGCTGACCTGCCGAAGCTCTTGGACGAGGCGCTTAAAGGATCGCTTTGGGCACGTCAGATCGCCCGCGAAGACGAGGACGTCGCCCCACTGCACAAGAAGGTGTTTGAAGCGCGTGCCGATCTTATTTGGAAAACCACCACTGCGCCGGCGCGGCGCGGGCATTTTGCCATGGGCGTCGGACTTGAGGCAGGCCTCTCGATCGACGCAATGGCCGACGAGTTGGCTGCACTGCTTGACCGTGCTGACGCGGCATCGCTGAGCGGTGACATCGATGAGCTTGTCGATGCGCTCGGTGGCCTCGGGGAGCGCCTGCTGTTCATGCGGCCGTTCATCCCCGATAAGGCGAACGCGCTGCCGGCGAACTGGAAAGTCATCCTGCGAAGTTGGGTTTCTGGCGAGGATGTCGCCAAGATTGGGCCGCAGAACATGCGCGCGGTCGAGGAGGCCTTCACTTATCGCCTGGTCTGGGCTCTGGAAGCCGTCCGCACTCGCCGAATGTCGCTCGGCTGGTCGCCGGACACTGTGGCGGGCGGTGCGGCAGGATCGGTCGAAACTGGCGTTCCGCAGTTCATGATGGCGATGCTGATCCGCGCTGGCCTTCCCTCACGGCGTGCGGCTATGGCCGCGATCGAAGATGCCAAACCGATCTTCGTCACGCCCGCCGAGATGCGGGCCTGGCTCGAATCCGACGAGATCACGGCCTATACAGACGCCGGCGATTGGCCGACGCCCGACACCGCTGCGCTATGGGCACGCTTCCGTACCGAGGCCCTCAGCGGCGGCATCCAGAAGTGGTCGGTCGAACACTACAAACGTCTGCTCGACATCGCCACCGCACCGCCTGCCGGCCTTTATCGGGTTGTCACCGACGAGGGCGATGGGCGCACCTGGCTGACGACGCCCGACTACCGAAGAGTCGCCGCGTTCAAGAAGTCGGCGGTCGATCCCAAGCCCAGCCTCTTCTCGGGTCGATTGCCGGGTAACACCAGGCTTGTGGAAGCCTTGCGCGTCGGTCGCGGAAAACTGCGCTGGCCGACAGCCGACGCGTAAGAAGGGAATAGGTCGTGGCTGGTGATCTTTATGGGCTTATCGCAGCTGTTTTACAGGCGATGACCCATGCCGAATTGAGCGAGGCGCCGCAGCGGATCACAGGACTGGTCGTACCTACCGCGGATGGCTTCTCGAAGCGGCAGCGTATCGAGCTGGCGCTGGCAAAACTTGGCGCTTAAGTTCGCCGGCTCTCGTGGTGACATCGCGCTCGATGAAGCGGCCCGCAAGGTGCTTGAAGGCGACGACCCGCCTCTGAGCCACATCACACGACGAGACCTCGCGCGGGTCTTCGGAGATGATCTCGCCGGCGAGCGTAGCACGATGGAGATGGTTGGACGCTATTTCCCTCTTTCTACGCCCATAGAGGACTTCCTCGGGAGCAGCGGTCGGAGCCTGCGCGACCAAATCACTCGGCACATGGATCAATATCCCGGCGATTGGTCGGTGGAATATCTGTTCGGTGAAATCGGCGCATTTGACTGCTCCAGAGCCAGGTTCGGCGCGTTGCTTGAGGAGGCTGTTCATCCCCTCAGTCGGTCGGGAGAGGAGCAGTTGCGGACGGTCGCCGCCCTCAACAAAATTCTTGCGCGCGATGGATACGAGCTAGCGCACGAAAGCGAACTCTCCGGCCACCCGATCTTCAGCTTCCGCCCGCTCGTGCGTGGGGTGGGCGGTCGACCCAAGAACTTGATCTTCGCCTCGCGGGGGCGGAAGCCGGAGATCGGTTTTGCCGACGCCATCAACAACGACATCGTCATCTATCCGGCGAAGAAAGCTGCCTGATCTTCGACCGGTCGATCGGCTCAGATGGTCTTCTCTGGTCCCAGCTCGTGTCTTGGTGGAGCGATGTCACACCGGGTGCCGATGCGGCAAATCTCGGAGCGCGTCTCCAAGAATCCCTAGCCTCAGACGCCGAGCGAAAGCTCTTCGCCACTTACTTCAAGGCCTATCAATCCGTCCTCGGTGAGGTGCTGCCCGCGCTCCTTCCGCAGGTCTATCTTCACTATGATCCTGCCATCGTGAAAAGCCTACGCCATCGCCTACCTCTTCCGCGTCAACGTATGGATTTTCTGCTGCTGCTTCCGGGGCGGCAGCGCATTGTGCTGGAAGTAGATGGGAAGCACCACTTCTCGGAAAATGACCATCCGTCCTTGAAGGTCTATGCAGACATGGTCTCAGCTGACCGGGAATTGCGCCTTGCCGGATATGAAGTCTACCGGTTTGGCGCGAACGAGTTAGTCGGCGATAGCGCTGAACAGAGGATCACCGATTTCTTCGAAAAGCTCTTTCGGTTACACCGCGTCCGGCTATGAAACCGCCTACCAATACGACACGCGGTGGGATTGACATGATCGTCAATCGACCGTGCGTGGCGATAGATGGCGGAAGGTCGTTTTGCGAAAGCAGCCGAAAAAGCCAATGTTTTCAGTAGCCGGTATTTTCGACGGTGTATCGGACGGTATAGCATTTCGCGGAAAATATTTTCGTGTTTTAAAACAGTATCTTATGATGCTAGGAAATAATGGAGTGGGAATGATTTTGGCCGACGCGGTCTTTTCTGAATAAGGCCCAGCCGCCGCAGCGCTCAGGCGGATGCGCTGTGACCCGGCACGGTTGAGGACGAGGTCAGTCCATCCGTCAACGGATCGGTCACAGCAGTAGCGACTGCTGCGCTGCTTCCGGCGCGCCGACATGCACGCCTTCGAGTTCCAGCATGCGGACCTTGGAGGTCGCGCCGCCGGGTGCGGAAAAGCCGCCGACCTTGCCGCCGGCGGCAAGCACGCGGTGGCACGGAATGATCAAGGGCACGGGGTTCCTGGCCATGGCCTGACCGACATCGCGGGCGGCCTGTGGTCCGGCGCCGAGTTCCTTGGCGAGGCTGCCATAGGTGGTCGTATGGCCCCAGCCGACGCGGCGAAGAGCCTGGTAGATCTGCCGGAAAAATTCGTCCTGGCCGTCGAGATCGAGGGCTACACCTGAGAAATCCATGGTCTCGCCATCAAAATACCGCCGGATGGCAGTGATGACGTCGCTGATAGCGGGCGTCGGCGCACCGGGTTCGGCGCCTGGCACGCGGCGCAGCACGTTGCGTTTGGTGGCTTCTACGCTTTTCGTTGGCAACTGGAAGCGGGTGATGCCGATATCGTTCCAGACAATGCCGCAATAGCCGCCGGCCGTTTCGAAAACGTGATAGGTCTGTGCTTTCTCTGCCATCGCTCCATTCCTTCCGTTCCCCGCGCAAGGCAGCGGGTCAAATACTCTGGCGTCCGTCAGGCCGCCGCCTTCAGCCGGTTGCTTTCCAGTGCCAGCAGATATCGCTTGGCCTCCAGCCCTCCAGCCCTCCAGCCCTCCGGCAAATCCATGCAACTGGCCGTCCGATCCGATGGCGCGGTGGCAGGGCACGATGATCGACACCGGGTTTCTGCCATGGCGGCTCCCATCGCACGGTATGCCGTGGGGTGGCCGATCTGCCGGGCAAGGCCCGCATAGGTTCGGGTTTGGCCGTAGGGGATTGTCAACAGCGCCTGCCAGACCGCTTTCTGGAACGCGGTGCCGGCCAGATCAAGCGGAACGGTAAAGTTCGTCCTGACGCCAGCGAAATACTCTTCCAGTTGCCGTTCTGTTTCAAGCAGAACAGGGTGATTTGGTCCCTCTATCCGTTCCCCGAGCCTGACACGCTTCGGGTCATCCTTCTCCCAGAGAATGGCAGCCAAACCGTCGCCCCGGGCAACAAGCTCAAGTCTGCCGACGGGCGAGGGGATGATTTTGTGAATGTAGGTCATAGGCACAGTTTCGCTCAGTTTTTCGCATCCCGCCACCCGTTTCTTGCACTGGGATGACGGGTCCAAGGTGATTTCGCTCCGTTCCAAGGAGGGTCAAATTGGTGCAAGGGCGCGCCGCAGTACGTCACGTCGGCGTGGGAATAAATTCATATTGTTCTTGTTTTGTTCTTGATCTCAAGCTCGACTCGGCTATAGTGGCGACATCCAAAAAGAGATGAGGTCTGCCATGCTTGGAAAAGCCGGGGTCGTGCGCATTGAACAGAAGTCATTTTCACTCGGTCAGGCCGGCGCAGCCGTGCCGCTCCGGTCCCACCAGAAATATGCCGATGATCATGGAAAGAGCAATCTGTTCCTTGCCCTCGTGCCGAAGCGGGAGGTGGCGTTGCAGGCCGTCGAGACGGGAAGGGACATCGCGCGGCGCTATGGGCTGTCGAAAAGTCCGCGGCCGCATGAGCTGATGCATGTCTCGCTCAATGGCATCGGCAAATATCAGGATTTCCCGGACGATATCGTCTTCGCCATATCGGCGGCGATGGCGACCGTCAAGGCGGCACCGTTCGAGGTGAACTTCGATCGTGCCATGTCCTTCGCCGGCGCCAAGGCTGTCGTTCTGGCCAATGCGATCCGCAGCGAGGAGATGATGGACCTGCACGTCCAACTCGCCAAGGAAATGTGGGCGGTGGGTCTGAACTTTACCTACAATCCGCGCTTCATGCCGCATATGACGGTGTTCTACGATGAGACGCCGGTGCCGGAACATATGCTGGCCGAACCCGTCCGCTGGATTGCGCGCGAATTCGTGCTGATCCGCAGTCTCATTGGCAAGAGCGAATACGAATATCTCGATCGCTGGCCTTTGGTGGATTGACCTGTATCGGGCCTTGAGCTTGCAGTGGCAGGCACAAGGCCCGGGCAGATTGTTCGCCATTTCCGAACGTGAGTTCCGGAATTGGGTGTCTAGTGCGAACCGGAAACGAATGCGATCTTGCCGCCATCAGACGGCCATTTCGGCTGTCGCAAAACTGGAAGATCGTCATGTTCCGCTCTCTGATCGCATCTGCCGTCATCGCTTTTTCCGCTCCCGCTTTTGCCGAGGGCGTTCCGCACTATCCTGCAGAGTTCACCACGCAGGAAATCACCACCAACGGCACGGTGCTGCATGTCCGGGTGGGCGGCAAGGGGCCGGCTGTGGTCCTGTTGCATGGCTATGGCGAAACCGGCGACATGTGGGTGCCGCTGGCTGTCGATCTCGCCCGGGATCACACGGTCATCGTGCCCGATCTGCGCGGCATGGGTCTTTCGGCCAAACCAGCTGAAGGTTACGACAAGAAGACGCAAGGTCAGGATATCGCCGGTGTTCTGAAGGTGCTGAATGTGGAAAGGACCGATGTGGTCGCCCACGATATCGGCAATATGGTGGGATACGCCTTCGTTGCTCAATATCCGCAGGACGTCAGCAAATTCGTGCTTTTGGACGCGCCGATCCCAGGCGTCGGGCCATGGGAGGAAATCCTCAAGCATCCGCTGCTCTGGCATTTCCGCTTCGGCGGGCCAGATATGGAACGCTTGGTGGCTGGCCGTGAGCGCATCTATCTCGATCGCTTCTGGAATGAGTTTTCCGCCGATCCGAAGAAATGGGATGAGGCTTCACGGCAGCATTACGCCGCTCTCTACGCCCAGCCCGGTGCGATGCACGCCGGTTTTGCGCAATTCGCGGCCTTCGATCAGGATGCGATCGACAACAAGGCATTTCTCGCCAAGGGCAAGCTGACGATGCCGGTCCTTGCGATCGGCGGCGAAAAGTCTTTCGGGCAGACCATGGCTGTGGTTGCCAGTGCTGCGGCCGACAATGTCACCGGAGTGGTGATCCCGGCATCCGGTCACTGGCTGATGGAAGAACAACCGGAGGCGACGGTTGCTGCAATCCGGTCCTTCCTCGACAAGAAGTGATTTTCTGTCACCGCGAACCTTCTTGAAGTCAATCGGCGCGTGGTCATCCACGCGCCGATTGACGCCTACCATCGCTGTCTCGGCAATGCGCGATCCTGAGCAAGCTGCAAGTTTTGGCATCTTGCGCCCATCGGTCGGAACCCGCATAAGCCCCTGAAATTGCAAAAGGGAAGATGGTCATGGAAATTTCTGAAATCGTCATCAAGGGAGACACACCGGGTGTCGAATGGCGGCTTCCGATCATCCGGTTCAACGGCAGCGACGCCAAGGCGCCGAAAATCTATATCCAGGCGGCATTGCATGCCAATGAACTTCCGGGCACGGCGCTGCTGCATTTCCTGTGCGAAAAGCTGCGTCAGGCCGATGCCGACGGTACGATCCTCAGCGATATCACCATCGTTCCGCAGGCCAATCCGATCGGCACGGCGCAATCGCATTTCGGCGATCTGCAGGGCCGTTTCGACCTCGGCTCGCGCACCAATTTCAACCGCGAGTTCCCGCTGATCCCGCTTTCCGAACGCCAGACGCTGGTCGAGGATCTGGAGCACTATCCGGTGGTCGAACAGCTGAAGCGGCAGCTGCTGCATATGGCGCTGGGGGCCGATCTGATGCTCGATCTGCATTGCGACGACGAATCGGTACAATATACCTATGTCGACGAAGCCTTCTGGCCGGAGGCCGCCGATCTGGCATCGGCGCTCGATATGGAGGCCGTGTTTCTGGCTGACGGCGAAAGCAGCGCCTTCGAGGAAGCTGTCGGCTATGCCTGGAAGCATGAAACCGCCGAAAAGGCAAAGCGGCTACCCGGCCGCCTCGCCGTGACGGTCGAGCTTCGCGGCACGCGCGACGTCTATCCGGACATGGCCCGCAAGGATGCCGAAGGGCTCTGGCGCTTCCTTGCCGCCCGCGGTGCTGTCCGCGGCACCGTCGCCGTCCTTCAGCCTTACAAGGGCAAGGTCACGCCGCTCGACAATATCGAGATGATCCGTGCGCCGCAGGCCGGTACCGTGCTGTTCCATCGCACCATCGGCGACACCGTCGCTGCCGGCGATCTTCTGGCGACGATCATTACCGTACCGGGCATGGAAGGCGGTACGATCGATATCCACGCCCCCCAGGCCGGCCTGATCGCGACCCGCACCTCGCAGCGTTTCGCCCGTCGCCGCGACAACCTGATGAAGATCGCCTGCGACGAGCCCACCCAGGCGGTGCGCAAGCCCGGTGCGTTGGAAGCCTGAGCCACCGTCTTTGTCCTCGGGCCGCGCTTCGGAAAATCCTGAGCGTTTGAGGCGTGAATGAAGTGGATAATCGCCGCCCTGCCGGCGGTTGTCATAATCCTTTTATGGAATTGCGTTCTTTAGCCGCGAGCCAACCCGACCTGACCCGTTGCGGGCACGCAGGAGAGAACGCATGCCCATCTATGATCTCGCCGTTGTCGGTGCCGGTATCGTCGGCCTCGCCCATGCCTATGCGGCGGCGAAACGCGGCAAGAGGGTTATCGTCATCGACCGCGATGCGCAGGCCAATGGCGCTTCGGTGCGCAACTTCGGTTTCATCACCGTCACAGGCCAAGGGGCCGGCGATTGCTGGACCATGGCGCGGCGGGCGCGGGATATCTGGGCAGAGACCGTCGACAAGGCCGGCATCGCCGTCGTTCAGCGCGGCATGGTGCTGGCCTCCCGGTTCGATGAATCCGAAGCGGTGATCGATGCTTTCCTGCGCACAGACATGGCAGAGGGCTGCGCAAGGCTGACGGCGCGCCGGGCGCAGGAGCATATTGCCTGCCTGCGCACCGACGCTGCTCGCGTCTCGCTCTACAGCCCACACGAAATCCGCGTCGAATCCCGCACGGCGATCCCGCTGCTAGCGCGGTTTCTCGAAGAGCAGCTTGGCATCATCTTCCTGCGCAGCACCACCGTTACTGCGGTCGAACCGCCGCGCGTGGAAACGGCGGATGGCGTGATCGAGGCCGAAACGGTGGTCATCTGCCCAGGCGACGATTTCACCGGCCTTTTTGCCGAGCGCATTGCTGCCTACAATGTCACCCGCTGCAAGCTGCAGATGCTGCGCGTGCGGCCGCGCCAGCCGGTCCGTTTCAAGACGGCCGTGATGTCCGATCTCGGACTTGGCCGCTATCTCGGCTATGCCGACCTGCCCGAGGCCGAGCTGCTGAAGAAGCGCCTCGATGCCGACCTGAGGGCGGAGCGCGACAACGGCATCCACCTGATCGTCACCCAGTCGGCCGATGGCTCGCTGGTCGTCGGCGACAGTCACCATTACGCCGCGACGCCCGATCCCTATGCCTCCGACGCCGTTGATGCCATGATCCTTGGCGAATTCGACCGGGTGCTCGATCTGCCGGGACGCGTGATTTCCGAGCGCTGGATCGGAACCTATGCCTCGGCGCCGGACCGCTGGCGTTTTACCGACAAGCCTTCCGATAGCACCCGCATTGTCGTCGTCACCGCCGGATGCGGTGCCTCGACGGCGTTCGGCATCGGCGAGGAAACCATCAATGAACTCTATGGGAGTGCCGCATGAGCAAGTTCAAGGCCGTTATATTCGATTGGGCCGGCACCGTCATCGATTTCGGGTCCTTCGCACCGATGGGCGCCTTTGTCGAAACCTTTGCCAAATTCGGCGTCCATGTGACCATCGCCGATGCCCGCAAACCGATGGGGCTGCCGAAGCGCGCCCATATCAGCGCCATGCTGTCCGAGCCGCATATCGCGGCGGGCTGGACATCCGCGCAAGGGGCAGCACCCGATGAAAGCGCCATCGACAGGGTCTATGACCTGTTCGTGCCGTTGAACGAAGAGGTGGTCGGCGACTATTGCACGCTTGTTCCAGGCACGCTCGAAACGGTTGCCTACCTGCGCGCCAAGGGCATGAAGATCGGATCGACTACCGGCTATACGCGCTCGATCATGGAGCAGGTGCTGCCGCTTGCGGCCGAACAGGGCTTTGCGCCCGAAAACCTGATCTGCGCCGATGACCTGCCGCTTGGCCGCCCGACGCCGATCGGCATGTACAAGTGCTTCCTCGACCTGATGGTCTATCCGGCCGGCGCGGTGATCAAGGTCGACGATACCGAGCCTGGGATTGCTGAGGGCGTGGCCGCCGGCTGCGTCACGGTCGGACTGACGCTCTCGGGCAACGAGGCAGGCCTGACACTGCCGGAGCTTGCCGCTCTTTCGCCGAACGAACGCGCTGCCCTTCATGAAAAGATCGGTGCCAAGCTCAAGGCCGCCGGTGCCGATCACGTCATCGAAACCGTCGCCGGCCTGCCGCAGCTGATCGACATGCTGGAGCGCTGATAGACGCCGTCCGGCATTCTCAGCCGGATATCTTCATGCTATCCCGCATACCGGTAAAAAGGGATTGAGCATGAGCGTGACCATTTACGGCATCAAGAATTGCGACACGATGAAGAAGGCGCGGACCTGGCTGGAAGGCCAGGGGATCGCCTATGATTTCCACGACTACAAGGCCTCCGGCGTGTCGCGCGAGACGCTGCAGCGCTGGACGGCGGCGCTTGGCTGGGAAACGGTATTGAACCGCGCCGGAACCACATTTCGCGCGTTGCCGGATGCCGACAAGCAGGAGCTCACCGAAGACAAGGCGATCGCCCTGATGCTCGCCCAGCCGTCGATGATCAAACGCCCGGTGCTCGACCATGACGGCACGCTGACTGCCGGCTTCAAGCCGGAAATCTATGGCGGCCTTTTCCAGGGATAGACCATGTCGAAGAGCACCCGCGCGACGCTTGCGCTGACAAAGGCCGCAGCCCCCTTCACCGTCCACACCTATGACTACGACCCGTCGGCCGACCGGATCGGCATGGCGGCGGCCGAGGCGTTGGGCGAGGCGCCGCACCGCGTGTTGAAGACGCTGATGGCCGAGGTCGATGGCAAACCGGTCTGCGTGGTCGTGCCATCCGATCGGGAAGTCAGCATGAAGAAGCTGGCGGCGGCGTTTCAGGGCAAATCGGCCAATATGATGAAACCGGCCGAGGCCGAGCGGCTGACCGGCTATCATGTCGGCGGCATCAGCCCGTTCGGGCAGAAGAAACAGGTGCCGACGGCGATCGAGGAGGCAGCCCTTACCGAGCCGCTGGTCTATATCAATGGCGGCCAGCGCGGCCTGCAGGTACGGCTTAAACCCGATGATGCCCGCAAGGCCCTGAACGCGGTTGCCGCCCCGCTGATTGCCTGAGAGAAACACTATGTCCGAGATGACCGAGACGCTTTCGATCCTTGAACCCTATCCCGGCATCTTCGCCTATTATGACGGGCGGATTGCCGGCAAGCGGTTGCATGCCGAAGGCCCGAACTGGCTGGACGATGGCGCCTATTCCCTGGGCGTTGCCTCCTATGCCATCGTCGATGGTGACGAAGCGCTGGTCTATGACACCCATATCTCGCTGGCACACGCGAGAGCAATCCGGGCACATCTCGAAAGCCGCGGCGTCCGCACGATCCGCGTCGTGCTCAGCCACTGGCACAAGGATCATATTGCTGGTACCGCCGTGTTTGCCGGTTGCGAGATCATCGCCCTCACGTTGACGGCGCAGAAGCTAGAGGAGAACCGCGACCGGATCGAAGTGGCCAACCCACCGATTGCGCCGCTGATCATGCCGACACGGCTGTTTGATGAAAAACTGGAGCTCACGGTCGGCCAGCGCCGTGTCGAACTGCATCATTTCGCGATTCACAGTGCGGACGGCAATGTCATCTGGCTTCCGGACGAAAAGCTGCTGCTGGCCGGCGATACCCTGGAGGATACCGTCACCTACATTGCCGAACCCAAGCGGATTGCTACGCATATCGGCGAACTGCGGCGTCTGCGGGAATGGCCGATCGACAAGATCCTGCCGAGCCACGGTGACAGGGTCCGCATCACCGAAGGCGGATATGCACCGGCACTGATCGATGCGAATCGAAGCTATCTCGAGCGCCTGGCGGCCGCGATTGCGCAAGGCGAAACCGTGATCCCGCTACTGAAGGACTTCGCCGCCGCCGATATCGCGTCGGGTGCCATCCTTTATTTTCCGCCCTATGAAGCGGTCCACCAAAGCAATATCGCGGCCATGACCGCTGCCATGCAATGATGGGCTCAGTTGCGCAAATGCGCCTTCAATTTAGCCACAAAGCACACTAAGTCTTTCGTGTGACGCCAATTCAGCAGACAGGTACTCCCATGACCTCTCCCGTTCACCAAGCCGTCGATCCCGTCAAACTGGACAAGCTCGCCGAAGTCGCCATCAAGGTGGGGCTGAGGCTTGAGCGTGGCCAGGATCTCCTGATCACGGCGCCGATCGCCGCGCTACCGCTGGTGCGGCTGATCACCAAGCATGCCTATATCGCCGGCGCCGGGCTGGTGACGACGTTTTATTCCGACGAGGAAACGACGCTCGCCCGCTATGCCCATGCCCCCGACGAGAGCTTCGACAAGGCCAGTGGCTGGCTTTACGACGGCATGGCCAAAGCCTTTGCCGGCAACACCGCCCGTCTTGCCATATCCGGCGATAACCCGATGATGCTGGCCGCCCAGGACCCTGCCAAAGTGGCGCGCGCCAACAAGGCGATGTCGATGGCCTACAAGCCGGCGCTGGAGAAAATCTCCAATTTCGACATCAACTGGAACGTCGTCTCCTATCCCAACCCCGCCTGGGCGAGGCAGATGTTCCCGGACGATGCCGAAGCTGTTGCCGTCGAAAAACTCGCCAATGCGATCTTTGCCGCCTCGCGCGTCGATGTCGCCGATCCGATCGCGGCTTGGGGTCAGCACAATGCCAACCTCGCCAAGCGCTCCGCATGGCTGAACGGCGAGCGTTTTTCCGCGCTGCATTTCACCGGCCCCGGCACCGATCTGACGGTCGGGCTCGCCGACGGTCATGAATGGCATGGCGGCGCCTCGACCGCGAAGAACGGCATCACCTGCAATCCCAACATTCCGACGGAAGAGGTCTTCACCACGCCGCATGCGCTGCGCGTCGAAGGCCATGTGTCGAGCACCAAGCCGCTGTCGCATCAGGGCACGCTGATCGACAATATCCAGGTTCGTTTCGAAGGTGGCCGCATCGTCGAGGCCAAGGCGTCGAAGGGCGAAGAGGTGCTGAACAAGGTGCTGGATACCGACGAAGGCGCGCGGCGCCTCGGCGAAGTGGCGCTGGTGCCGCATTCCTCGCCGATCTCGGCCAGCGGCGTGCTGTTCTACAACACGCTGTTTGATGAAAACGCCTCCTGCCACATCGCGCTCGGCCAGTGCTATTCGAAATGCTTCCTTGACGGCGCCTCGCTCAGCCAGGAACAGATCGCGGCGCAGGGCGGCAATTCCAGCCTGATCCATATCGATTGGATGATCGGTTCAGGGGAAGTCGATATCGACGGCGTTCGCGCCGATGGCGCCAAGGTTCCAGTCATGCGCAAGGGCGAATGGGCTTGACCACGCTCGGCGTCATCGGCGGAACCGGCTGGCTCGGTGGGGCTCTGCTTCGCCCAGCACTCGCCAAGGGTTTCGTCGCTGCCGCCGATCTCATCCTGTCGTCGCGCAGCGGCAAGACGGCAGGTTTTGAGGGCTGGCCGGATATCCGGTTTGTCACCGATAACCAGGCACTGGCGGCACAATCCGACATCGTCATTCTGTCGGTGCGGCCGGAAGATATTGATACGCTGGAGCTTGATCTGTCCGGCAAGCTGGTCATCTCGGTCATGGCCCGCGTGCCTGCAGAAGCGCTGCTTGCGCGCTTCAAAAGCGAACGCGTCATTCGCGCCATGCCGAATGCCTGCGCCGAGCAGGGGCTTTCTTTTACCCCCTGGCTTTCGACACCGGGGGTGACTGCTGCGGACGCTGCTTTTGCCGACGGCTTCTTTGCCTGCTCCGGAAAGACGACAAAACTGTCCGCGGAAAGCGAGCTGGATTATTTCACCGCCCTGACAGGGTCCGGCCCGGCATTCATTGCCGCCTTTGCCGATGTGATGATCCGTGATGCCATCGCAAATGGCGTGGCTCCGGATGTTGCCGATACCGCCGTCCGTCAGCTCTTTCTCGGCTCCGGCGCGTGGATGGCCGATGCTTCGGAAACAACGGCCGATACTGTTCGGGTCTTTACCGAGTACGGCGGGACGACTGCGGCCGGCCTGACGGCGATGCTGTCGGCCGATATCGCCGGGCCGATCTCCAAGGGGCTGGCGGCCGCAAGGGACAAGGCCGCTAAGGGCTGACGGTTTTCGGCGTGACCGGTACTGCAGCACGGGGCGCCATCTGTGCCCGTTGCCCGAGCCATACGCTGACCAGCACGGCGGCCATGCCGATAATCTGCAGCGGCGTCAGGTTCTGGTTCAGCACGCCCCAGCCGAGCAGTGTGGCCACCAGCGGGCTGAGAAAGCCGAGCGAGCGACGGCTGCTGGTTCCAGCTTGGACAGGCCGCGAAACCACAAGAGATAGGTGAAGGCGGCGCCGATCAGACCCAGCCATGCCATACCAAGCACATTGGTCGTGGTCGGCATTGGTAGCGCCGGTTCGAACAACATGGCCACCGGCAACAGCAGCAGGCCGCCCGCCGCGAGTTGCCAAGCAGTAAAGGTCAGGCTCGACACAGGCGGCGCCCAGTGGCGTGTCAGCACCGTGCCGAACGCCATGGAGACCGCGCCGGCCAGCCCGGCGATGATGCCGATCGGGTCGAGCGCCGCTCCAGGCGTCAGCACCAGCAGGGCGACGCCGGCCATGCCGACAATACCGGCAATGATCGCCATCGTCTTGACCGGCGTGCCGATCAGCATCCGCGCCAGCGTTACGACGATCAGCGGCTGGATGGCGCCGACGGTCGCAGCAACACCGCCGGGCAGGCGATAGGCCGAGACGAACAGCATCGCCCAGAAGAACGAGAAATTGAGCGCACCCAGAATGAAGCTGCGCGCCCACCAGATGCCCTGCGGCAATTGCCGGACGATCAACAGCAGGATGAGACCCGCGGGCAGAGCGCGCAGCATGGCGACGGTGAGGGGATAGCCATGCGGCAGGAATTCGGTGGTGACCAGATAGGTGCTGCCCCAGATGGCGGGTGCGATGGCGGTCAGGCCTATATCGGTGAGGGATGCGGATTTTATCTTCATTTGAAGTATCTCGATTTCAAGATAAAATCAGGATACTCGCGATTATCTTGACGTCAAGATGAATTCTGCATACCAGAAAACCCATGGATGAAGATCACGTCGATAGAATTCTGGCTCAGTGGCGCAAGGAGCGCCCGGATCTCGATGTCGAGCCGATGGGGCTGCTCGGCCGGCTGGCGCGGCTATCGACCTATCTCAGCCGCGAGGTCGAGAAGACCTTTTCGGAGTTCGGACTGTCGTCGGCGAGCTTTGACGTGCTGGCGGCCCTGCGCCGCTCCGGCCCGCCTTACCGGCTGTCGCCGGGCGACCTCTTGGCAACGACGATGATCACGTCGGGCACGATGACCAACCGGATCGACCAGCTGGAAAAGGCCGGTCTCGTCGAGCGGCTGACCAATCCGGAGGATCGCCGCAGCGTGCTGATCGCGCTGAAGCCGGAAGGGCTTGATCTGGTCGAACGCACTGTGACCGCCCATGTCGCCAACCAGCACCGGTTGACGGCACTGCTGGAGCCGGACGAGCGGGCGGCGCTGGATGCGATCGCCAAAAAATATCTCGCAGCGTTCGAATAACTCGGAGCATGTCCGCTCTTCTTCGAAGCGCGAAAACGCTCCAGCTTTTTATCTTTGCGCAATTGCGGACGCGCTACGCACTTTTACTGGAATTGCTCTAGCAGGCGAGATCGGCAACCACGGCGTCGAGGATCAGCATGCCGGCCGGCGTGCAGCGCAGGCGGGAATTGCCCAGCCGCTCGATGAAGCCGTGCTCGATCAGGAACTGTTCGCGGTCGGGATCGGGCTCGCGGCCGGACAGGTCCTGCCAGCGCACGAGGTCGATGCCTTCCTTCAGCCGCAGGCCCATCAGCAACAGCTCGTCGGCCTGTTCGTCATAGCCAAGCACTTCCTGCTCGACCATGCCGTGGCCGTGCTCCTCGACCAGTTGCAGCCAGTCTTCAGGTTTGCGCTCCGTCGCGGTGGCGATCTTGTTGCGGCCGCGCGTCAGGCGGCCATGGGCGCCCGGGCCGATGCCGGCATAGTCGCCATAGCGCCAGTAGGTCAGGTTGTGGCGGCTCTCGGCGCCGGGTGCTGCATGGTTGGAAACCTCATAGGCCGGCATGCCGAAACCTTCGGTGATCTCCTGCGTCGCCTCGTAGAGCACGGCGGAATGCTCGCCATCCGGCACGATCAGCTTGCCCGCCTTGTGCAGTCCATAGAACGGCGTGCCTTCTTCGATCGTCAGCTGGTAGAGCGACAGGTGATCGACGGCATAGGAGACGGCCTGCTTCAGCTCCTGTTCCCAGGCCTCGACGGTCTGGTTCGGGCGCGCATAGATCAGGTCGAACGACATGCGCGGAAAGATATCGCGCGCCAGGCCGATCGCCTTCAGGGCGTCCTCGACATTGTGCAGCCGGCCGAGAAACTTCAGGTCCCGGTCGTTCAGCGCCTGCACGCCAAGCGAAACCCGGTTGACCCCGGCGGCACGATAACCGCGAAAACGGGTCGCCTCGACGCTGGAAGGGTTGGCCTCCATGGTGATCTCGATGCCGTCGGGCACATGCCAGAGGTTGGCGATGCCGTCGAGAATGGCCTCGACCGTCGAAGGGTTCATCAGCGACGGCGTGCCGCCGCCCATGAAGATGCTGGTGACGGTGCGCGGACCCGACATATGCCGCATCGCCGCCATTTCGGTGAGAAATGCGGTGACGAAACGCGGCTGGTCGACCGGCTGATGCCGGACATGGCTATTGAAATCGCAATACGGACATTTGGCAGCACAGAAGGGCCAATGCACATAGACCCCGAATCCGGGCTCCTTGCTGTCACCGATGGAAGAAAAAGTGGCCATTCTGGTTTGGGTCTTTCAGGCGCTCGGGCGCGATGTCGTTAGGTTAGGCGATACTTGTTACTTGGCGCGGAAATTCACCACACCGTCATTCCTGTGCTCGTCACAGGAATCCAGTCACGCGACGTCTGTCGCGTGGAAGAGCCCTTTGCGCCGCAGACGCGGCGCTGCTGGATCCCTGTGACAAGCACAGGGATGACGGAGGATGGTTGATCCGTCAATTACCACCTTGGAGATCGAGGTGGTCACCGGAGACCGGGCAAAGAGCCGTCACTTCACGCACTCAGGCATGTCTCGGCAAAAAGCTTGAACGCCCGCGCCCTATGCGACAGCGCCTCGGCATCGCCCGGTTTCCAGCCGTGCTTTTCCGCAGCGCTCATTTCGCCGAACGTGGTGTCGTAGCCGAGCGGTTGAAAGACCGGGTCGTAACCAAATCCTTGGTCCCCGCGCGGCGGCCAGACGATGTGGCCTTCCACTTCGCCGCGAAACAGCTCGACATGGCCATCTGGCCAGGCGAGGCACAGCACCGAGACGAAGCGGCCCGTGCGCCGGTCGAAGGCGGTAGCGCCGGCTTCCTGGATGGCGGTTTCGACCTTTTGCATTGCCAGGGCGAAATCGCGCGTGCCATCAGCGGTCTCTGCCCAATTGGCGGTGTAGACGCCCGGATCGCCGTTCAGCGCATCGACGACAAGGCCGGAATCGTCCGAAAGCGCAGGCAGGCCGGAGGCTTTCGCCGAGGCCAGTGCCTTGATCGTGGCGTTTTCCTCGAAGGTCGTGCCGGTCTCGTCCGGTTCGACAAAATTGAGATCCGCCGCCGATTTGGCTTCAAAGCCCATCGGGCCGATCAGGTCACGGATTTCGCGGATCTTGCCGGCATTGTGGCTGGCAACGATCAGGGTCTTGTCTTCAAGCTTGCGCATCTACGTCTTTCTCATCCGGCGGGCATTCCGCCCATTCGTGTCAGTCGATATTCCAAAGGCGGGCTTCGGCGCATTCCAGGCTGTTTCCGGCCGGATCGCGGAAATAGAAGGAACGGGCGCCCGATGGCCAAATCACTTCGGATTCAATCGCAATCCCGGCTTCCGACAGCTTCTTCTTCCAGGCATCGAGATCACCGGCTGCTACCCGAAAACACATATGCCCGGGACCTTGCGTGCCATGCGGCAGCGGCGGTGTCAGCGTTTCCACCGGATTGAAGATCAGCAGAACACCGGGACCGCAGCGAAAGAAAACATGCCGGTTGCCGGCGCGGCTGATTTTCTCGAGGCCGAGAACGGAGCCGTAAAACGCCTCCGCCGCATCGAGATCGTCAACATAGAGCGCCGTCTCCAGAATGCCTTCGAACGGTGCGGCCATGGCTCAGCCCCCGATTGCCTGCTTCTGCATGCCCACCAGTTCGGCGATACCGTTCTTGGCGAGGCCGAGCAGCGTGCCGAATTCCTCTTCGGAAAAAGGCTTGCCTTCGGCCGTGCCCTGGATCTCGACGATGCCGCCGGAGCCGGTCATGACGAAATTGGCATCGGTTTCAGCGGCCGAGTCTTCCAGATAATCGAGATCGATCACCGGCTGATTGGCGAAGATACCACAGGAGATCGCGGCGATATGGTCCTTCAGGACCTTTTCCACCTTGATCATGTTGCGGGCTTCCATCCAGGCGAGGCAATCGCGCAGCGCAATCCAGGCGCCGGTAATGGAGGCGGTTCTGGTGCCGCCATCGGCCTGGATGACGTCGCAGTCGATCGAGATCTGGCGCTCGCCGAGCTCCTTCAAGTCGACCACCGCGCGCAGCGAACGGCCGATCAGCCGTTGGATTTCCTGGGTGCGGCCGCTCTGCTTGCCAGAGGCTGCCTCGCGCTTCATGCGCTCGCCGGTGGCGCGCGGCAGCATGCCGTATTCGGCGGTAACCCAGCCCTTGCCACTGTTGCGCAGCCACGGTGGCGTCTTTTCTTCCAGGCTCGCCGTGACCAGCACATGCGTATCGCCGAACTTCACCAGGCAGGATCCTTCTGCATGTTTGGAAACATTGCGCTCGAAGGAAACCTTGCGCATCTGGTCGGTTTTTCTGCCGGAAGGCCGCATCATGAACTCCTGTGATGTTTGTCAGCCTTCTAACCTAACTTGGGAGGAAGGGAAATCATTTGCTCTAAAAGAGTGAAGGAGGGGCAAAAGGCGTTGTACGGCGGGTTTTCCAGCCAATTTCCCTTTTGCTATCCGGGCGGGGATCACTATATTCCAATTGACTTCAACAACATGGGTTTTTGCGTTCGAATGGTCCTGGATAAATCTGCAATGCGGGAAAGGCTTTCGGCGCTCGACGAGCGGTCGGGCGAAATCTTCCGTCGCATCGTGGAAAGCTATCTGGAAAGCGGTGAGCCGCTGGGTTCGCGCAGCCTGTCGCGCATCCTGCCGATGTCGCTGTCGCCGGCCTCCGTCCGCAACGTCATGAGCGATCTCGAAGACCTCGGCCTCATTTATTCCCCGCATATCAGCGCCGGGCGTTTGCCGACACAGAATGGTCTGCGGTTTTTCGTCGATGCCTTCATGCAGGTGGGCGATCTGTCGCCCGAGGACCGCGCCTCGATTGACCGGCATGTGCGCCGCGTCGACCGCGACCAGCCTGTGGAAACGCTGCTCAACGATGCCAGCCAGATGCTGTCGGGCATGTCGCGCGGGGCAGGCTTGGTCATCACCGCCAAGAATGATCCGGTGCTACGGCATGTCGAATTCGTCCGGCTGACGCCGACCAAGGCGCTGGCGGTGCTCGTCGGCGAGCATGACCAGGTGGAAAACCGTATCATTGAGCTGCCGGCCGGCGTCACCAGTTGGCAACTGACGGAAGCCGCCAATTTCCTGAATGCCCATCTCGCCGGACAGACGCTGCCAGAAGTGCGCGGCCAGCTGGAGAAGGTCAAGGAAACCGTCCGGCGCGAACTCGATACGCTGAGCCAGGACCTGGTCGAGCGCGGCCTTGCCATCTGGTCTGGCAGCGAGGCCGATGACAAGCCGACGCAGCTGATCGTGCGTGGCCGTGCCAATCTTCTGGAAGGGCTGGCTGGCGCCGAGGATGTCGACCGGCTGCGTATGCTGTTTGATGATCTGGAAAAGAAGGACAGCCTGATCGAAATCCTCAATCTGGCCGAAAGCGGGCCGGGGGTGCGGATCTTCATCGGGTCGGAAAACAAGCTGTTTTCGCTGTCCGGCTCGTCGCTGATCGTGGCGCCCTACAGGGACAGTGACGACAAGATCGTCGGCGCTGTCGGGGTCATCGGTCCGACGCGGCTGAATTACTCGCGCATTGTGCCGATGGTGGACTATACGGCGCAGCTGATGTCGCGTTTGTCGCGGTAATCGGCCGGGAAGAAGCCGGTTTTTACGGCAGCTTTCGATTGTACCCTTGATTTTTCGGCTTCAAAGCTCGATATCGACACCAAATCCTAGACATATTGACATTCCGGAGACCGTCATGACCGACGATATAAACAAACACGGTGCTGAAGTGAACGCGGACGAAGCAGCTGCCGCCTATGCAGAAGCCGCCGATGATCAGGTCGATACCGCCGTTTCCGAGCCGGATCCGTTGGAGCTTGCCAAGGCTGAAGCGGCCGACATGCGCGACCGCTACCTGCGTCTTGCCGCTGAAATGGACAACCTGCGCCGCCGCACCGCGCGCGACGTCAAGGATGCAAAATCCTATTCCGTCGCCGGCTTTGCCCGTGACATGCTGGCCGTGTCCGACAATCTGCGCCGCGCGCTCGACGCCATTCCGGCAGAAGCCCGCGAGGCCGGCGATGTCGGCTTCAACGCACTGATCGAAGGTGTCGAGATGACCGAACGCGCCATGCTGTCGGCGCTGGAGCGTCATGGCGTCCAGAAACTGGAGCCGGTCGGCCAGAAATTCGACCCGAACTTCCATCAGGCGATGTTCGAAGTGCCGAATGCAGAAGTTCCGAACAACACCGTCGTCCAGGTCGTTCAGGCCGGCTACACCATCGGCGAACGCGTCCTGCGCCCCGCCATGGTCGGCGTCGCCAAGGGCGGCCCGAAGGTGGTTGCGGCGGAAGAAAACCCGGAAGCTTGATTGTTGCTTCCGTGCCTGGGAAGAGGCGGTACATCACTTCTTGCTGGTGGCCGCTTTCCTAACCGCCGCAATAGACCCTTTTGGTCGATGCTTTTTTCGAAAAAGAAATGGTTTTTGCGACGCGAAGAGGATTTTGTTCCGAAAGTCTTCCACCGCTTTGCCCTTGGAGCGAGACCAGGGCTGATTGCCAGTCTTTGCCCTTCGGATGTTTTTTCTGCTCGAGGAACCAACTCGCCGCCTTGCTTTTGCTGAAGCTTCGAAAAGCTGCCTGAATTGCCGGCTGATCCTTGACCGAAGCAAGGAGCTTGATCCGTACAGGCGTATTCTCCGACGTACATCCGGTAACAAAAACATCGCCCGCTGCCGCTGCGGGAAGTAGCATAAATGCTGATAAAACAATCGATACAAAAATGGACTTCATTTCCTGCTCCAATCTCATATTAACGTATGCATTTCCTAAGATTTTTCTCAGTGCAGGATTGGTCTCACCCAAATAGCTGCCTCAAATGATCGTTCAAAAACCGCCCCTCCGGATCGAGCTTGTTCCTCAGCGCCCGGAAATCCCCGGCGCGCGGATAGAGTGCCGTCACATCCTCGCTGCTCAAGAAATGCAGCTTGCCCCAGTGCGGGCGTGAGCCGAACTGGCGCAGGATATCGTCGACATCCTTCAGATAGTTCCAGTAGTCCGTGCCCGGCTGGCCCGAGACCGACAGCGTGATCGAATCCTGTTCGAAGAACGGGCTGATCCAACCGCCATCGCCGGCGGTGAAGCGGTATTCGATCGGATAGATGCAGGTCGGTGTTTCTCCAGCATCAGCTTGCGCACCTCGGTGCAGGCCTGCTTGCCGTATTTGACCGGCACGGCATATTCCAGCTCGTGGAAGTTCGGAACGTATTCGATCGGATAGATTTCCGAGGAATAGGCGATCTTTTCGAACGCGCTTTCCATCGGCGGCGCATCGGTGATGTCTATCGTCTTCATCTCGCAGACGTCAGACAGGCTTGTGGTGGTCGAGACCGAGGATGTATCCGGCAGGCAGTAGCAGTGGCGGCTCTCTGGCACGGGGCACCAGAAGAAGCCGAAATGGCGGTGGTTGGCAGCCAGATCGTCGTGTTGCTCCATGCATTCGTCGAAGGTGCAGCGCCACAGCTTCTCATGCAGATTGTAGCTGTCCATCACCTGTAGTGTGATTTCGGAGATGACGCCGAGCATGCCGATGGAAACGCGGGCGGCGTTCAGCATGTCCGGCTCGCTATCATCGATGGCGAGAATGCTGCCGTCCGGCTGCACCAGCCGCATGCCGACGATCTGCGAAGCCATGTTGCCAAGTGTAAGGCCGGTGCCGTGCGTGCCGGTTGTCAGCGCGCCTGCCAGCGCCTGGCTGTCGATATCGCCCTGGTTGATCATCGAAAGCCCGCTGCGCTTCAAGGCCTTGCCGAGCGTATTGATCGTCGTGCCGGCATGGACGGAAACGCGCTTGCGCGCCGTGTCGATATGGCTGATGCCCTGCAGGCCGGACAGCGTCAGGTGCAGTCCGCTGGTCAGCGCCACCGGCGTGAACGAATGCCCTGAGCCGGCGCAGCGCACGTTCAGCCCGTTCGAGGTTGCCTCGCGCACCATATCCGCCAGAGCCGCCTCGCTGTCCGGCGCCCCCCGGTGCCGGACGATGCACGATTGATTCCCCACCCAGTTGCGCCAGTGGCCGCCTGATTCCATCATGGTTCGTTCTCCCCTTTGTTCTTCACATCGCCGTAAAACAATTATCGACGAACAGATGTGTGCCGTTGACGAAGCTGGATTCATCGCTCGCCAGGAACAGGGCAGCCTGCGCCACCTCCATCGGATCGCACATCCGCCCCTGCTGGGCGGCGATTGCTGCGTCGGAAACATCGACGCCATATTTGGCAAGGCCGACCAGTTCACGCTTGCCGTGGTCGGTGGCAATGAAGCCGGGGCAGACGGCGTTGGAGCGGATGCCACGGTCGCGGAACTCCACCGCAATCGCCCGGGCAAACATGTGGCAGGCACCCTTGGTCGTATCGTAGAGCACTTCCATCGGGGTCGCGGCGACGGCGGAGATCGACGAGGTCGAGACAATACTGCCGCCGCCGGCGGCCAGCATGCCGGGCAGCACGGCTTTGGTCATCAGGAACATCGAGCGCACGTTGACGGCCATCAGCCGGTCCCACTCGTCTTCTTCCGTTTCCAGAAACGGTCCAACGGCCAGGATGCCGGCATGATTGAAGAGAACGGTGATCGCGCCGAACGCATCTTCCACGGCCTTGACGGCCGCTTTGACCTCGGAAGAAACCGACACGTCCGCCGGTGTAAAGAAAGCCTGTCCGCCCTCGGCGCGGATCTGGGCAGCGACCTCTTCACCCTTGCTGCGGGGAAGATCAACGATCCCAACGCGGGCGCCTTCGCGGGCAAACAGCTGGGAAGCGGCAAGGCCACATCCGCCGGCACCTCCACTGATCAACGCGGTCTTTCCGGATAGTCTGCCTGCCATCGCCGTTCTCCTCGTGATTTTGCTTTCCAAGGATTATTGTTGACGCAATGGGGGCTGTCGATATCCCATAAGGGATAGATCGCCCGAAGAATGAGGTGCCGCCTTTTGCTGCCAGAGGAATCCCGCCAGATCGCTGTGCTGATAGATGGTCTCTCGACGCCGGGGTTCGGCGCGGCGCTCGATGCGATGCTGCGCCGGGCGGCGGCGTTCGATCTGTCCGGTGTCTTCGTCTTTCCCTATGATGCACGGCCGCTGCTTCTGCATGACGGCTACACCCGGCATGTGGCGCCGCAGGCCTGGGCCGCCTATCTCGGCGGCGCGTATCTGCTCGACCCCTTCTATGTCGCCTGCAACAACCGCCATCCGGCCGGGCTATGGCGGATGCGCGATCTGGCGCCGGATGATTTCTTCGACACGCAGTTCAGCACGTCACGTGAGGTCCATCCGTGTGTTTCGACGCAATCGGGGTCGCTGGTCGAGGAGGTCGGATTTCTGGTGCCGCTGGAGGGCGGCGTCACCGCCACCTATTCGCTGATGCGTGTGAAGGGCCATCTGGGTTTCAGCGATAGGGAACTGGACAACTTGCGCGCCTACGAGCCGATCGTCCAGGCGGCGATCCGTGCGAGCTGGCGGCAGGTGGCAAAAAGGCCGGTGCATGCACAGGCTGGGCGGGATGACCTGATGGAGGAGGCGTTCGAAAAACTCTGCGCCGAGCGGCTGACGCTGCAGCAGCGCAATATCGTTCGGCTTATCCTGCGCGGGCACAGCAATGGCTCGATCGGGCAGAGCATGGGTATTTCGGAAGGCACGGTGCGCATCCACCGGAAGAACATCTACAAGCGCCTGGCCATTTCCAGCCAGGCAGAGCTGTTTCGCATCTTCATCGATCACCTCAATCAGCATAACCTGTACTGAGGCGACATATCAGGCCGCGTTGGAAGCCTGATCGTCGCTGAGGAAGGCGTAGATGGCGGATGCGGAATCCGTTGCGCGCAGCCGGGCGACCATGTCCGGGTCGCGCAGCACGCGTGCAATCCGCGACAACGCCTTCAGATGATCGGCACCGGCGCCTTCCGGCGCGAGCAGCAGGAAGACCAGATCAACCGGCTGGTCGTCCAGCGCTTCGAAATCGACCGGCGATTCCAGACGCGCAAAAATGCCGACGATCGACGACAGATGGCCAAGCTTGCCATGCGGTATGGCAATGCCATTGCCGACACCGGTGGAGCCCAGTCGTTCGCGCTGAAGGATGACGTCGAAAATTTCACGTTCGGGTAGATCAGTGATCTTGGATGCTTTTGCCGCCAATTCCTGAAGCAACTGCTTCTTCGAATTGGCCTTCATGGCCGGAAGTATCGCATTCTGCTGCAGCAAGCCTGCCAATGCCATTCTTTTGTCCTCGTTCGCAGGTAGAAACCGCATCGCCCGGCAAAATGCCGGACGGCGGTCCCCATCCATCTTTCTCTCGGCGCTTTACCGGCGGACCGTCAACGGTCTTCCATGCGTAAACCACCAGAAAAAAGTAGACCGTCCCGCGCCGGCTGACCGGCCCGGGACATCATCCACTTAGCTCTTTATATTGGCTGCGTCGATCCAGCCAATGTTTCCATCGTTGCGTCGATAGACGATATTCAACTGTTCATTGCCAGGACTACGGAACATCAGAACGGGATCGTCCGTCATGTCGAGCGCCATGACGGCGTTTGCGACAGACATCGTCTTCAGTTGTTTTGAACTTTCCGCCACGATCGTCGGTGCATAATTGTCCGGAAGCTCATCGTCTTCGTCGGGCACTGAATCCATCACGGTGTAGGCTACTTCAGCAAATCCAGCATGGCCATTGCCATTGTGGTGGTCCTTAAGCTTCCGCTTGTAACGGCGGATGCGCTTGGCAATCCGTTCCGACGCCGCATCAAATGCAGCTTGCGGGTCGTTCGCTTCGCCGCTCGCCTGCAAGGCAGCACCAGAATCGAGGTGTATCTTGCAATCGGCGCTGAAGCGGGATCCAGACTTTTCCACAGTGACTTGGCTTGAATATCCTCCGTCAAAATATTTGGTTACGGCTTGTTCTATCTGATCTTCGATCCGCAGACGAAACGTTTCGCCGATTTCCATATGTTTACCGGATACACGCACACTCATGGAGTTTCCTCTCTTTTCGTGATTTGCGTAGCCAGTCTATTCCAACCGCATCCGTCATCCAAGCACTTCACGCACGCAAAACAAATTTGCGTCAGAACGGCCTGGATTTGGAGGGATATGCTTAAGCAGGCTCTATGCCCGTACTCATTGCGGCCGCCTCATACTACCGGTTGTTGGTTGAGTCAACGAAACAGTTAAGAAAATAAGAATTCGAGGTCGAAAGGCCGTTGATTGCCGGGATATCGGGGATAAATATGGGCAATTGACGGGTTGTGTTCAAGCGATGCAAACGGTCAGGCGGAAACCTTGGCCATCGCCTTTTTCTCTCTTCGGCGCTGAACGGAGGAGGCGATGTTCATCGCTTCGCGGTATTTCGCCACAGTCCTGCGGGCAATATCGACGCCTCCTTTTTTCAGGAGATCGACGATATCGTCATCCGAAAGGACAGCCTCGGGGCTTTCC
Organism: Pararhizobium sp. DWP1-1-3; assembly: GCF_049896125.1. Classification (NCBI taxonomy): domain Bacteria; kingdom Pseudomonadati; phylum Pseudomonadota; class Alphaproteobacteria; order Hyphomicrobiales; family Rhizobiaceae; genus Pararhizobium; species Pararhizobium sp. DWP1-1-3. Next base: position 76,363 of record NZ_JAFCTR010000014.1, on the reverse strand, counting down.
AGCACGATCATGTTGCGGATGCGATGACGCACGGATTCCGCCGAGTGGCTGTCGCCGCCTTCTGCCGATCCGATCGAGACGGTGAAGAAATATTTCAGCTCGAACAGCCCGCGCGGCGTCAGCATGTATTTGTTCGAGGTCACGCGGCTGACGGTCGATTCGTGCATCTTGATGGCATCGGCGACGGTCTTGAGGTTTAGCGGCCGCAGATGATCGACGCCGTTGATCAGGAAGGCATCCTGCTGGCGCACGATCTCGGTCGCCACTTTCATGATCGTCTTGGCGCGCTGGTCGAGGCTGCGGGTCAGCCAGTTGGCAGTCTGCAGGCAGTCGGTCAGGAAGGCATGGTCAGCGCTGTTCTTCGGCGCGTGACGGGAGACCGTGGCGTAATAGGTCTGATTGACGAGAACGCGCGGCAGCGCGTCGGGATTGAGTTCCACCGCCCAGCTGCCGTCCTGCGCCGGACGCACGACGATATCCGGCATGATCGCCTCCGAAGGGCTTGCCTCGAAACCGGTGCCGGGCTTGGGGTCGAGCTTGCGGATTTCGGCAAGCATATCGAGGAGATCTTCCTCATCGACGCCGCAGATCCGCTTCAGGCTGGTAAAGTCACGCCGCGCCAGCAGTTCCAGATTGTCGAGCAATGCCGCCATGGCTGGGTCAAGCCGGTCGCGCGCTCTCAGCTGAATGGCCAGGCATTCGCTGAGGGTGCGGGCAAAGACGCCCGGTGGGTCCAACTGCTGCAGGCTGTCCAGCACCCGCGCTACGTCCGCTGTTGCACAGCCAAGACGTTCGGCCATTTCCACGATGTCGGCATGCAGGTAGCCGGCTTCGTCAAGCTGATCGATCAGGTGTTGGGCGATCAGCAGGTCAGCGGCGCCATGCACACTGAAAGGAACCTGCTCGTTGAGGAAATCGCGCAGCGTCACGCGGTTGGCGACGAAGTCGTCGAGGTCGTAACCGTCGCTGTTCTCCCCGCCGCCGCCGGGCATTGATTTCCACTGGCTCAGCAGTTCCGGCGCATCGGCGCGCTGCGGTGCCGTGTCGTCTGGAAAGACATTTTCGAAATTGGCATCGAGCTGTTCGCTCATCCGTTCGCCGGTCGCAGACGTCGCGCTGTCGTAAACGTCGCCCAGCGGATCGAATGTCGTGGCCTCTGCGTTGTCCCGGTCGCTACGTTCGTCCTGGGTGATATGCAGATCGTCCTTGCCGTGCCGGTCGCCTCCAGTAGGCCCGTCGTCATTGGCCGCGAATTCCAGCAGGGGGTTTTTCTCGACTTCCAGCTCGATGAACTGGTTCAATTCGAAATGCGTCATCTGCAGCAGCTGGATCGACTGCATCAGTTGCGGCGTCATGGCCAGTGTCTGGCTTTGACGCAGGAAGAGGCTGGCTGAAAGTGCCATTCTGACGCAAAACTCCCCTTGATGATCGGAGCCGGCACCCATTTTTTGAGGGGTAAAAATGCCAGTTCGTCAACTGGCCCAAAAATTGCTTATTAATGTGGTTTGGTCAAGCGGCGGCGGGAAATAAGGTGAACGCCGCGCATTTTGTGTGCAAGGGTCGTCTAATGTGATCGGCGCCGTGCAAATCGAGGCTGAACAGCAATCGTCACTGCGGAATGTTAAGGCCCATCGCCCAGCATGGAAATAATACCGCGTTGCAACATTTCAGGGCTCCGAAAATTCGCGTAATTCCTGTTGCCGGTCAAGAGGAAGCGGTCACGAAAGCGGCAGGATTTTGCCCGCCGCCGCCGGTCTCGTTCCCTAACCGCTGGAACGCGGGCTTTAAAGGCTGAAATTGTCGCCGAGATAGAGGCGGCGGACGTCCGGGTTGGTGACGATATCGTTGGCCCGTCCATGTGTCAGCACTTCGCCGGCATGGATGATATAGGCACGGTCGATCAGGCCGAGTGTTTCCCGGACATTGTGGTCGGTGATCAGGACGCCGATGCCGCGCGAGGTCAGATGCCGCACCAGGGCCTGGATATCGGCAACCGAAATCGGATCGACGCCCGCAAAGGGTTCGTCGAGAAGCATGAAGGTGGGGTCGGTTGCCAGCGCGCGGGCAATTTCCAGGCGCCGCCGCTCGCCGCCGGAAAGTGCTACGGCCGGCGATTTGCGTAAGTGCGAAATGTTGAACTCGTTGAGGAGTTCGTTGAGCTTGCTTTCGCGCCGCTCGCGATTCTTGTCGTGCACCTCAAGGACTGCGCGAATGTTGTCTTCGACGGTCAGGCCGCGAAAGATCGAAGCTTCCTGCGGCAGATAGCCGACGCCGAGGCGGGCGCGGCGATACATCGGCATCGACGTGACATCATTGCCGTTGATCTCGATAGAGCCCTCATCAACCGGTACAAGGCCGGTGATCATGTAAAAACAGGTCGTCTTGCCGGCGCCGTTGGGCCCAAGCAGGCCGACGGCTTCGCCGCGGCGGACCACAAGCGACACACCGTCCACGACCCGGCGCCCACGATAGGCCTTCGTCAAGCCGCGCGCGATCAGCGTGCCCTCATAGCGCGCCTTGTCGACGGCGCGGGCAGGCGCGGCGGCTTCAGGTTTGGCGCCCCGTTTGCGTTTGTGAAGAAAGGGAATGTTCACGTGGGCGTCTGCATCAATTCGTTTTCTGGGACTTCGGGTCGAGCTGAATCTGGACGCGGCCGCCGCAGGCTTCGAGCTGTGCCTCGCCGGTATCCATCTGGACGTTCAACTGGCAGCCGCTAAAGACGTTCTTGCCTTCCGACAGAACGACCTGTTTGCCCTTCAGCACCAGCGTCTGCGCCGTCATGTTGAATTCGCCGGTGTCTGCGGTCGCCTGCTGCGTTCCCGATTGCAGGAATACCTTCTGATCGACTTCGATACGATCGATCTCGGCATTGCCGCCGGAAATCGAGCCGCCGCCCTTTTTGTAGAACACCACCATTTTGCCGGCCTGCAGCGTCGTCGTTCCCTGAACGACCTTCACATTGCCGGTGAACATGGCCTTGCTTTCCGCGTCCTTGATTTCCAGCTTGTCGCTTTCGATCTGGATCGGTTCATCGTTGGAAAGCTGCATGCCCTTCATCTTGCTCGTCGTCGCCTGGGCGGCGGCAGGAGAAAGGGAAGCGCTGGCAAAAAGGCTCAAGAGAATAACTGTTCCGGCAAGCCGAAAGGAAAAGGCTGAAGTGGCCGACATATGTGCCCCGGTTTTCTAGTTGGCGGTTTTACGGATGGTTTTGGGATCGACGATGACCTTCACCATGCCTTCAAATGTAACAATGCGTCCCTTATCCGTCATTCTCAGCGACTGTGCAACAATGGAACCGCCCTTCATGCTGATTGCAATCGGCTTCTTTGTTTCCATTTCGCCGGCATTGATATCGAGATAGGCCGCTTCGAAATCGGCGATCAGGCCATTGTTCATGGTAATGCTGAAGGGCGCGTTCATATCCAGCGTATTGCGTCCGCGGTCATAGATGCCGCTGATCGCCTCGACTGTGGCCATCAGCGTGTCATTGACGGGCATTTCCGCATGGATCGTCTCAAGGGTGATGATGTCGGGATTGGCGATATCCTGCAGCGCCCGTTTCGCCTTCATCGAATAGCTGATGTCCTGCTTGTTGCGTCCGGAAATCGCTGGATTTTGCATGACGATCTTGCCGTTCTCGATCGTCGCGTTCTCGATCGTCAGGTTCTCCGGCAGGAAAGCGCGGACTACCGACACGGCCACGAAAACGGCGCCGATCAAAACGGCAACGAGTGGGAGGATGATCTTCAGCCGCTTGACCCGGCGAGAATGGCGCGCCGCGACCGAATAGGCGTCGGCCAAGGTCGGCCCCGAATGCGGCAGGGCGCCGGAAAACTGCACTTCATTCAGCATGAAATAAATCCGTTATTTAAAATACATCCCGGCGCAAAGGCGCGTGCGCCGTGCGTTCCAGGTGATGTGAGTGAGCGCGAATATGGAGATTTTTTTGTTCCACGACAATGGAGGCGCGAATTTTGTTCAAACCGGGTTACAACGCGGCCGCGCTGACGCTATTGAATTATGCGTTTCGTTGAAGGGGCGACGTTCCCCCAATACCCCTGAACAGGAGGAAAGATCATGGATCAGCTTGCCATCGCCGACCGGCGCCAACTTCGGCGAAAGCTCGGTTTCTGGCGGCTTGTATCCATTGCTCTTGTGCTCTGCGCTGGCATGGCTGCCTATTTCTATTCCGGCGCGGGCCCGATAAGCGGCCTCGGCCAGCCGCATATCGCCCGTGTCGATATTTCCGGCATCATCCAGGACGACCGCGAACTGCTGGAGCGGCTGGACACGATCGCCGAGACCGACGCGATCAAGGCGCTTGTCGTCACCATTTCCTCGCCGGGCGGCACCACCTATGGCGGCGAAGTGCTGTTCAAGGCCATCCGCAAGGTCGCGGCGAAGAAACCGGTTGTTTCCGACGTGCGGACCCTGGCCGCCTCTGCGGGCTATATGATTGCGCTTGCCGGCGACCGTATCGTGGCGGGGGACAGCTCGATCACCGGCTCCATCGGCGTGATCTTCCAGTATCCGCAGTTCAAGACCTTGATGGACAAGATCGGCGTCTCGCTTGAGGAAATCAAATCCGCGCCTCTCAAGGCAGAGCCGTCGCCGTTCCATCCACCGAGCGACGACGCCAAGGCGGTGATCCAGGCGATGATCGATGACAGCTTCAACTGGTTCGTCGATCTGGTCGCCGACCGGCGGAAATTGCCGCGCGACGAGGCGCTCAAGCTTGCTGATGGACGCATCTTTACCGGCCGCCAGGCGCTGAAGCTCAAACTGATCGACGAACTTGGCGGCGATGACGAGATCCGCGCCTACCTCGATAGCCGCAAGGTTGGCATGGGACTGGAGGTTATCGATTGGAAGGCGCCGAGTTCGTCCTTGCCGTTCGGGCTGGGATCTGCTGCCGTCGCTCTGGTCAAATCCTTGGGATATGACGCTTTTCCGGGTTTTGGCGCGCTCGAAAGTTTGGGCCGGGACAAGTTGTTTCTTGACGGTCTGGTTTCCGTTTGGCAGGTTGGCGGCGACTGAAAAGACGCGACGGTCTTTTGTATGCTGTTTTAGAAAGATTGAAAATTGCATGCAAGCCTGCACAAGAGGTGGACAAGGCCGTCGGATGGGCTTAACGCTTTAAGATCACACGGAAATTCACAACAGGGGGGCGACAGTGATCAAGTCAGAACTGGTGCAGATTGTTGCGGCGCGCAACCCGCATCTCTATCACCGTGACGTCGAAAATATCGTCAATGCGGTTCTCGATGAGATCACAGATGCCCTGGCGGGCGGAAACCGGGTCGAATTGCGCGGTTTTGGCGCGTTTTCGGTGAAAAACCGGCCCTCGCGGTCCGGCCGCAACCCGCGGACCGGCGACAGTGTATTCGTCGAGGAAAAATGGGTTCCCTTCTTCAAGACCGGCAAGGAATTGCGCGAGCGCCTTAATCCTGGCGCCGATGACGAAGATGATGAATGAGACGTCCGCCCGGTACTGATAGCGCCGGGCAGGCGGCATGACGGAGACACGGAATGATGATGAAGAAGCTGTTGAATATCGTGGTGCTGGTTCCGGTCGCGATCATCCTGATCGTGCTTTCGGTCGCCAACCGGCAGACGGTGACGTTGGCGCTCAACCCGTTCAATCCCACCGACAGCGTCCTGTCGGCCTCGGCCCCCTTCTTCGTCTTCCTGTTTCTCGCGGTGATCTTCGGCATGGTCGTCGGATCGCTGACCACCTGGTTCACGCAGGGAAAATACCGCAAGCGGGCCCGCAACGAGGCGCATGAAGCGGTCAAATGGCACGCGGAAGCCGAAAAGCACCGCACCCGCGCCGAAACCATCGCCTCGCAGACGCTGCTTCCGGCTTCGTCGAAATAATGGCTGGCATGCGGTCGCCGTTCAGGCTTCCCGCATCGCCTTTGCACGCGCCGCATCGCTGAAATCCGAAAAAAACCTCGCCGCATGCTTGCTGGCGCTCGAGCCGACAAGCCGCGATCCCAGATGCGCCAGCTTGCCGCCGATCTCGGCTGTGGCATCGTACGCAAGAATAGTCTCTTCGCCATCAGCCGTGAGCGTCACATCGGCGCGGCCTTTTGCCAGCCCGGCGATGCCGCCGGCACTTTCTCCGCTCAGCGTGTAACTGTGCGGCGCATCGATATTCGACAGCGTCATATTGCCGGAAAAGGTCATCGGGATCGGTCCGATCCTGACCTTGAGCGTCGCGGTGAAGTCTGTCGCCGATTGGCGGTCGATGGCCGTGCAGCCGGGGATGCAACCTTTAAGGACATCAGGATCGTTGAGCGCCGCCCAGACGAGGTCGCGGGGTGCCGCGATGCGTTCTTCGCCCTTCATTTCCATTGGCATTCTCTCCTTACCGCTGCGGCACGATTGTATCTCAGATAGGAAACAGCTTTGCCAAGAGAAAGAGCGGTGCTATTTGCAGCTTTTGAACCCCAGCAGCTGACGGACGAAACGGCGTGAAAGATAAAGATAAACGGCCAAAGGGCAAAGCCGCACCGGCAACGTCGTCGCGCGGCGTGCAGGGCCGTGCCGTGCAGGCACCGGTTAGCCGGCCGCACCACTCCAAGCCCCATGCTCCGCGAAGCGCCGACGGCCGGCCAGCGGCCAAGGCTGCACCGGAAAAGATGGCGCCGAAGCCGGCTGCATCCGAGCCCGCGCCGCGCGCCGAGGTGCGCATCCGCACCGGCGACAGGCCGGACGAACGCATTCCGATCATTCTGGAGACCAAGGGTGCGCGCGACTATCACCTGATCGACAGCGGTGACGGCCTCAAGCTTGAACAATATGGCCCTTACCGGATCGTCCGCCCCGAAGCGCAGGCGCTCTGGCCGAAGACGCTGCCCGCGCATGTCTGGGAGAACGCCGATTCGATTTTCACCGGCGATACCGATGAAGACGGCATGGGGCGCTGGCGCTTCCCGAGGCAGGCGCTTGGCGAGACCTGGCCGATGCAGATTCTCGATGCCGAATTCTACGGCCGCTTCACTGCGTTTCGCCATGTCGGCGTCTTTCCGGAACAGCTGGCGCACTGGAGCTGGATGAAGGATCAGATCGAAACCGCCGGCCGGCCGCTGAAAGTGCTCAACCTGTTCGGTTATACCGGTGTCGCCTCGCTGATCGCGGCAAAGGCGGGCGCTGAGGTCACCCATGTCGATGCCTCCAAGAAGGCGATCGGTTGGGCACGCGAAAACCAGGCGCTGGGACGCGCCGACCATCTGCCGATCCGCTGGATCTGCGAAGACGCGATGAAATTCATCCAACGCGAGGAACGCCGTGGCAGCCGCTACGACATCATCCTCACCGATCCGCCGAAATTCGGCCGTGGACCCAATGGGGAGGTCTGGCAGCTCTTCGATCACCTCGCCTTGATGCTGGACATCTGCCGCGAAATCCTGTCGCCGGATGCCAGGGGTCTGGTGCTTACGGCCTATTCGATCCGCGCGAGCTTCTATTCCATCCACGAGCTGATGCGCGAGACGATGCGGGGACGCGGCGGCGCGGTGGAATCGGGCGAACTGATCCTGCGCGAAGGCGGCCTTGACGGCAACGAGCCGGGCCGCGCGCTGTCCACCTCTCTCTTTTCCCGTTGGGTGCCGAAATGAACGACTACAATCAGGGACCCCGGCGCGTTGGCCAGGTCAAGGAAGTCACCAGTCTTGCCAACCCGATCATCAAGGATATCAAGGCACTGGCCAACAAGAAGGAGCGCGACGAAACCCGTTCCTTCATCGCCGAAGGCCTGAAGCTGGTCATCGATGCGCTGGACCTCGGCTGGACCATCAAGACGCTGGTCTATGCCAAGGCTGCCAAGGGCAAGACACAGGTCGAACAGGTGGCGCTGAAGACGGTCGCCACCGGCGGGCTCGTGCTTGAAGTCAGCGAGAAGGTGCTGTCCGCGATCACCCGCCGCGACAATCCGCAGATGGTCGTCGGCGTCTTCGAACAGCGCTATGCCCATCTGCGCGACGTGAAGCCGGCGCTGGGTGAAACCTATGTTGCGCTCGACCGTGTCCGCGATCCCGGCAATTTAGGCACCATCATCCGCACGGCCGATGCGGCTGGTGCATCCGGCGTCATCCTTATCGGCGAGACCACCGATCCGTTTTCGCTGGAAACGGTGCGCGCTACCATGGGCTCGGTCTTCGCCATGCCGCTCATGCGCGCCACTGTCGCCGAGTTCGTCAAATGGCAGAAGGCCGCCGGTGTGCAGCTTGCCGCCACCCACCTGGCCGGTGCCGTCGACTATCGCACCATCGACTATCGCAAGAAGCCGGTGGTTCTGCTGATGGGCAATGAACAAGCCGGTCTACCCGAAGAACTTGCCAGGGAAGCGACGGCGCTTGCCCGCATTCCCCAGCAGGGCCGGGCCGATTCCCTTAATTTGGCCATCGCCACCGGCATCATGCTGTTTGAGGCTCGCCGCCATCTGCTGACGCTGGACGATAGAACCTGATGCAAAAGACTGCCCTTTTTTCGCGCCCCATCCCCATCGCCATTCTCATCGTTGTTGCCGTCCTGCTCGACCAGGCGATCAAGGCAGCCGTCGAGTTTTGGTTGCCCTACGGCGAAAGCGTTGCTGTCCTGCCGTTCCTCGCTCTGCACCGTGTCTACAATTACGGCGTCGCCTTTTCGCTTTTTTCGGGCGTCGAGCGCTGGGCCATCATCGGCTTGAGGATTGTCGTCGTGGCATTCGTCATCTGGCTCTGGCGCAAGACGCCGGCGGATCGTTTCCTGACGCATCTCGGCTACGCTTTGATCATCGCCGGCGCCATCGGCAATGTGATCGATGGCCTGGTCTTTGGCTATGTCATCGACTACGTGCTGTTTCACCTGCCGACATGGTCCTTTGCCGTCTTCAACCTTGCCGACAGCTTCATCACGATCGGTGCCGGTTTGATCATTCTCGACGAACTCCTGCACATGAAAAAGCAGGATCGCTAAAATCTTAGAGACCGGCTGAAGCCAATCAAAACGCTTGCCGTGCTAGGGCAAGCGTCATGAGCGACCTGCCAAACCTGAGAAAACGGATTGCCACCGAATTCAGCGCGCCGAAGCGTACGCTGAACAACAGGCGTGTATCCAAGGCGCCCCTTGCCGATGATCCGCATTCGCTGGATCCGGAGGATGGCTTCAATGCTTCCAAGGAGCGTTATCCGGCGCTGAAACCGGCCTTGGCCGGCACCGGTCTTCTGGGTTCTGCCGCCATTCTCGGCACCGGCATCGACGCCGGGTTCTATCTGCTTTCGGCCGGTCTTGCCGTTGCCGGCGTCACCGGCGCCGCCCTGTTGCTCAAGGATTGGTACGGATCCAGCGTCAGGCCCGCCGCCGCCAAGGGACGTGTCCGGGAAGAAAAAGCCAGCGATAGCCGCTGGGAGCGCAGCGAGACGTCGCAGCTTCTGTCCACCATCCACGACGCGCTCGGCGATATCGCCATCATTCGCGAACCGGGCGGCAAGATCGTCCAGGCCAATTCGGTGTTTTGCCGGCTGACCGGATGGCTGAAGCCGGAAGGCCGGACCTGCGAGGCGCTCGGGATCGAATTCGAACCGGCATCGGCCCCCGATCGCTACCGAGTCCGCATCTTGACCGATGCGGGGTCAAAAATATTCGACTGGCATGATGTGATCGCCCGCGAGCCGGCAAGCGGTGTCTTCATGCTGCACAGTATCGCCCGCGACGTCACCGAGGAAAGCCGGATCGCCCGCGAAAGCGAGGAGGCGCGCCGCCGCGCCGAACGCGCAAGCCAGGCGAAGTCGAGATTGCTGGCGACCGTCAGCCACGAAATCCGCACGCCGCTGTCGGGCATTCTCGGCATGAGCCATCTCATCAGCCAGACGCGGCTGACGAGCGAGCAGAAGAACTATCTCGCCGGGATGCGTGAATCGGGCCATGCGCTGGTGCAACTGGTTGACGATCTGCTCGATTTTTCGTCGATTGAGGCTGGCAGGTTCCAATTGCGCCCAACGCCGGAACCCTTGCGGGAAACAATCGAGAGCGTTGTCGAGATGCTGTCGCACCGGGCCCATGAAAAGGGTATCGAGATCGGCGCCACCATTGCCGCGGATGTGCCGGGCCTGATGGATTTCGACGCGGCCCGTCTGCGACAGGTTTTGTTCAACGTCATCGGCAATGCTGTCAAATTCACTCATGCTGGCGGTGTGCTCGTCAGTGCCGCGCTGGAACGCGAAATGATCGTCATCAGCATCGATGACAGCGGTCCAGGCATGACCGCCCAGGAACAGGCGCGGATATTCGACGAGTTCGAGCAAGCGGGCGCCAGCGCCCAGCGCGCCGGCGGCGCCGGCCTCGGCCTCGCCATCTCGCGCCGGATCATGGAGGAATTTGGCGGCTCCCTGACGCTTTCCAGCGTTCCCGCCCAAGGCAGCACGTTTGAAATCCGCTTCCCCGCCCTTGGGTGCGATCTCGCCAACGCCTCCCTCGCCAGAAAAGACGTGCTGGGCATGTCCCGTGTTCTGGTCATGGCACCGGCCGGTCCGGCATCCGCAGCGCTGTCTGCGACGATCCTGACGCTCGGCGGCTTCTGCGAACGCGCCGGAACGATAGAGGATGCGCAAGCCGCCGCTGTGCGGGCGATGTCAACGGGGATGCCCCTGACCGACATCATCGTCGATCATCGCCACGCTGCGCAGTTCCGCCGCCTGCTGGCGCAGATGCCCGGCCTCGAACACCAGAAGCTTCGCAAGACCTATCTGATCAATCCGGAAGAGCGCAACGGCCGGCAGATCAACCAGATGGACGGTTACCATGCCTGGCTGATCAGGCCGCTGCGGGAAAAGTCGCTGGTCGAGGTGCTGCGCGGCCGCATGAAAGGAATGGAAGTGCGCGATGCGATTAACGACAACCGCCCGATGCTGCGTGAGGTCCCCGCACTGCGCCAGATGCCGGGCCAAGGCGGCGTGCTTCTCGCCGAGGATGATCCGATCAATGCCCTGATGGTGCGTTCCGTGCTGGAGCGGGCGGGCCACACCGTTCGGGTCGTCGATGATTTCGCTGCGCTTGCCGTCACCTTGTTCGATGCGCCGGCTGCCGTGCGTATCGCGCCGGAGTTGATCATCAGCGATCTGAACATGCCGGGCGGTGATGGGCTGTCGATGCTGGAGCGCCTGCGCCAGCATGAGCGCCAGTCCGGCAGCAGACCCGTCCCGGTCATCATCCTGACGTCCGATACGCAACTCGAGACGCGGCAGAAACTCATGGCTGCCGGAGCAAACGCCGTGCTGTCGAAACCCGCCGATCCGAAGGCGCTGACCGCAGAGATCAATCGCCTGCTCGCTCCGTGATTTCCACTGTTTTCTTGGCTCGCCGATGTCACTATCCTGTCGCAGAAACATGGTTTAAGCCGGACAGGTTCAAAGCGACTAGGATGACGTACGATGACAATCGAAACTCTGGATATGGTTGTGGCGGTTGAACAGCCGCAGACCCGTGTCCGGGGCGTCAATGCCCCGGCGCATGACATACTCGGCCGTATCGGCAACCTTGAGACACGGCTGGCCCGCAACGCGTCCGAGATCGATGCCGCGCAGGCTGTCCGATACCGGGTCTTCGTCGAGGAGATGAAGGCGCAGATTCCCCAGGACGCCGATCGCCGCAAACGCGACGCAGATGCCTGGGATCTGGTCTGCGATCACCTCTTGGTTCTCGATACGTCCATCGAAGGCGATCCCGAAGACCAGATCGTCGGAACCTATCGCCTGCTTCGCCAGGACATCGCTGCCCGTACCGGTGGTTTTTATTCGGCTTCGGAGTTTTCGGTTGGATCGCTGCTGGAGCGCCATCCGGACAAGAAGTTCATGGAACTCGGGCGTTCCTGCGTCCTGCCGGAATACCGCACCAAGCGCACCGTCGAACTTCTGTGGCAGGGCAACTGGGCCTATGCGCTGAAATACGGCGTCGATGCCATGTTCGGCTGCGGCTCGTTTCCAGGCGTCATTCCTGAAGAGCACGCATTGGCTCTGTCCTTCCTGCACCACAACATGGTCGTGCGCGGTGAGTGGGACGTGTCTGCCCGCCCGGAACTCTACCGCACCATGGACCTGATGCCGGTCGAAGCCATCAACATGCGCAAGGCGCTTGCCGCTTTGCCGCCGCTGATCAAGGGTTACATGCGTCTGGGCGCCATGGTCGGCGACGGTGCCGTGGTCGATCACGCTTTCCGCACCACCGACGTGCTGATCGTTTTGCCGATCACCAATATTTCCGGCCGCTACCTGAACTATTACGGCGCCGACGCTGGCCGTTTCGCAAGCTGAATGCTCGGGCGCAAAGGTTACCGAGAGTTAACTTGACACAGTTTAGCTAATGCTAATACAAATCGCATGTTGATGGAGGCTTTTGATAAGTGTTCCGATGCTGTGTATCGAGTATTGATCTTGGCTGTTTTAAATCAAGTCTGATATTGCGCGAAATGAAACCCGCCTCGGTATTTTCCAAGGCGGGTTTTCATTTGGCTCAACTGTTGGCGTTATGTGCCGCAAGTGCTGCCATGTTGACGATGTCGGAATCCTTGGCGGACATCGAGACAATCTGGACCGATTTGTCGAGGCCGACGAGCAGCGGGCCTATAACGGTCGCTCCACCGAGTTCCTGAAGCATCTTTGTCGAGATCGATGCCGAATGGAATGCCGGCATGACCAGCACATTGGCCGGTCCGGACAGGCGGCAGAACGGATACTGTTCCATCACCTTGGCGTTCAGCGCCACATCCGCCGCCATCTCGCCGTCATACTCGAAATCGACGCGGCGTTTGTCGAGGAGCTTGACCGCTTCGCGCACCCGCTCCGAACGCTCTCCGGAGGGATGGCCAAAGGTCGAATAGGCGAGCAATGCGACGCGCGGCACATAGCCGAGGCGGCGTGCAAGGCCTGCGGCCTCTTCTGCGATGTCGGCCAGTTCATCCGCAGACGGCATGTCGTGAACTGCGGTATCCGCAACCAGCACCGTCCGGCCGCGGCAGAGCGCCAGCGACACGCCGATCACCCGGTGGCCGGGTTTTGGATCGATACAGCGGCGAACGTCGTCCAGTGCCGTGGAATAGTTGCGGGTAATGCCCGTCACCATGCCATCGGCGTCGCCCAGTGCCACCATGCAGGCGGCGAAGTGGTTGCGGTCGTTGTTGATCAGCCGCTGTGCATCGCGAAACAGGTAACCCTGCCGCTGCAGGCGAGCATAAAGATAATCGGTATAGGCACCGGTGCGCTTGGAAATGCGGGCATTGACGAGCTGGATGCCGGGCCGGTCGAGATCGATGCCTTCGCGCTCCGCCGTTTCGCGCATCCGGTCTTCCCGGCCAAGCAGCATGGCGGTGCCGAGTTCCTGGTTGGCGTATGCAAGCGCCGAACGCATCATCTGCACCTCTTCGCCTTCGGCAAAGACGATCCGCTTCGGCTGGCGGCGAACGCGCTCGTAGATACGCTGCAGCGTCGAGGCGATCGGGTCGCGGCGGGCCGACAGCTGCCGTCCATAGGCGGCGAGATCGGGGATCTGCTTGCGGGCAACGCCGCTCTCCATCGCAGCCTTGGCGACGGCCACAGGGATGGCCGAGATCAGGCGCGGATCGAAAGGCACGGGGATGATATATTGCGGCCCGAAACGCGGCCGGTTGCCCTGGTAGGCGGCGGCGACGTCGTCCGGCACGTCTTCCTTGGCGAGACTTGCCAGCGCCTGGGCCGCGGCAATCTTCATTTCCTCGTTGATCGTCGAGGCATGCACGTCTAGCGCGCCGCGGAAGATGTAGGGAAAGCCGAGAACATTGTTGACCTGGTTGGGATAGTCGGAGCGTCCGGTCGCCATGATCGCGTCGTCACGGATGCGGGCGACTTCTTCCGGGGTGATCTCCGGATCGGGATTGGCCATCGCGAAGATGATCGGCCGGTCCGCCATCGAGCGGATCATTTCCTCCGACAGCGCGCCCTTTTGTGAAAGACCGAAAACAACGTCGGCGCCATCCATGGCTTCCGTCAGGGTGCGGCGATCTGTTTTCACCGCGTGCGCCGATTTCCACTGGTTCATGCCCTCGGTGCGGCCCTGATAGATCACGCCCTTGGTGTCGCAAAGAATGATGTTGGCGGGGTTGAAGCCCATCGACTTGATCAGCTCGATACAGGCGATTGCCGCTGCACCGGCGCCATTGCAGACCAGCTTGGTCGTCTTGAAGTCGCGCCCGGTCAGCGTCAGCGCGTTGATCAGGCCGGCGGCTGCGATGATCGCAGTGCCGTGCTGGTCGTCATGAAAGACCGGGATATCCATCACTTCGCGCAGCCTCTGCTCGATGATGAAACATTCCGGTGCCTTGATATCCTCCAGATTGATGCCGCCGAAGGATGGGCCGAGGAACCGCACGCAATTGATGAACTCGTCGACATTTTCGGTATCGACTTCAAGGTCGATCGAATCGACATCGGCAAACCGCTTGAAGAGCACGGATTTGCCCTCCATCACCGGTTTGGAAGCGAGTGCGCCGAGATTGCCGAGGCCCAGAATGGCCGTACCGTTGGAAATGACGGCCACCATGTTGCCGCGGGTCGTGTAGTCATAGGCCTTGGAGGGATCGGCGGCGATCGCCTTGACCGGAACGGCGACCCCTGGCGAATAGGCAAGCGATAGATCGCGCTGCGTCGCCATCGGTTTGGTCGGCGAAATCTCCAGTTTCCCAGGCCGCCCCTGGGAATGGAAATCCAGCGCTTCCTGATCCGTAACGCTGGTCGTGCTGCGACCGGGCTTGTCGTTTGCGGGCATAAGTCCTCCAACCTTTTGTGGGCGACGGCTCTCCTCAGCCGCTTTGGTGTTGTCTTCTATAAACGCGCATGGATAGTGTGGCACCACTTTTTTGGAACCAGCATGACTTTTGTAGCCGAGCCAATCACCCGCCCTCCCGAGGTTCTGACCGCCGCTCAACTGGCGACGGAGGAAAGCCGCGCCACGGCCACGCCGATGATGGAACAGTTCATCGAGATCAAGGCGAACAATCCGGATTCGATCCTGTTTTACCGGATGGGCGATTTCTACGAGCTGTTCTTCCAGGATGCGGTCGAAGCATCGCGGGCGCTCGGGATCACGTTGACCCGGCGTGGCCAGCATCTCGGTCAGGATATCCCGATGTGCGGCGTGCCGGTCCACGCGGCCGACGATTATCTACAGAAGCTGATCGGTCTCGGCTTTCGCGTCGCCGTCTGCGAACAGGTCGAAGACCCGGCGGAAGCCAAGAAGCGCGGCGGAAAATCGGTGGTCAAACGCGATGTCGTGCGCCTCGTCACGCCGGGCACGATCACCGAAGACAAATTGCTGTCGCCATTCGAATCCAACTACTTGATGGCGCTCGCCCGCGTTCGCGGCACGGAGCCGGCGATCGCGCTTGCCTGGATCGATATTTCCACCGGCGTCTTCCGGCTGGCCGAGACCACCGAGACGCGGCTGCTCGCCGATATCCTGCGCATCGAGCCGCGCGAGCTGATCCTGGCCGATACGGTCTTTCATGACCCGGAGATGCGTCCGGTCATCGATGTTCTCGGCCGCATCGCGGTTCCGCAACCGGCCGTGCTGTTCGATAGCGCCACGGCGGAAAACCGCGTCACCCGCTATTATGGCGTCAAGACACTCGACGGCTTCGGCAGCTTTTCGCGCGCCGAACTCGCCGCTGCGTCTGCCGCAATCTCCTATGTCGAAAAGACCCAGTTTGCCGAACGTCCGCCTTTGGGTGCGCCGGAACGCGAAAGTGCGGCCTCGACACTGTTCATCGATCCCGCCACCCGCACCAATCTCGAACTGGTGAAAACCCAGTCCGGCGATCGAAACGGTACGCTGTTGAAGGCGCTGGATCGTACCGTCACCGGCGGCGGCGCTCGCCTGCTTGCCGAACGGCTGATGTCGCCGCTGACGGATCCCGAGCGGATCAACGCCCGGCTCGATTCCATCTCCGCACTTGCCGAACAGCCGTCGTTCTGCAGCGACCTGCGGGCCGCGCTGAAACACGTGCCAGACATGCCGCGCGCTTTGTCGCGCCTGTCGCTCGGCCGTGGCGGTCCACGTGATCTCGGCAGCATCCTTGCGGGATGTCAGTCTGCAATCGAAGTTGCCGGCCTGCTCGGCCGCGGCGATCTTTCGCAAGAGCTGGGTGCCGCCCGTCAAGCGGTCAGCGCGCTGCCGCAGGATATGGTCGTAGAACTGGCGGCCATTCTCGGCGATGAGCTGCCGCTGTTGAAACGTGACGGCGGTTTCCTGCGCGATGGCGCCAGCGCCGAACTCGACGAGATGCGGGCGCTGCGCGACCAGTCGCGCCGGGTAATCGCCGGGCTGCAGCTCGACTATGCAGAAGAAACCGGCATCAAGTCGCTGAAGATCAAGTACAACAATGTGCTCGGCTATTTCATCGAGGTGACCCAGGGCAATGCCGGGCCGATGACCGATACCCCGGAGGCCAAGGCCCGCTTCATCCATCGCCAGACCATGGCCAATGCCATGCGCTTCACCACGACGGCACTCTCCGATCTCGAAACCAAGATTGCCAATGCAGCCGACCGGGCGCTGACCATCGAGCTCGAAGCCTTCGACAGGCTGTCGGCCATGGTCGTGGCGCAAGCCGAAGCGATCAAGGCGGCAGCGCTTGCGCTGGCCGTCGTGGACGTGTCGGCAGGTCTGGCAACGCTTGCCGAGGAACAGGCCTATTGCCGTCCGCTGGTCGATATGTCGAAAATGTTTGCCATCGATGGTGGCCGCCACCCGGTCGTCGAACAGGCGCTGCGCCGCCAGTCGGGTGCAGCCTTTGTCGCCAATGCCTGCGATCTGTCGCCGCATGACGGCGAGGGCGATGGCGCTATCTGGCTTTTGACCGGTCCCAATATGGGCGGTAAATCGACGTTCCTGCGCCAGAACGCCCTGATCGCCATCATGGCGCAGATGGGTGCGTTCGTGCCCGCCACATCGGCTCATATAGGCATCGTTGACCGGCTGTTCTCGCGCGTCGGCGCGTCCGATGATCTCGCCCGTGGCCGCTCGACTTTCATGGTCGAAATGGTCGAGACGGCGGCGATCCTCAATCAGGCGACCGATCGTTCGCTCGTCATCCTCGACGAAATCGGCCGCGGTACCGCCACCTTCGACGGCCTGTCGATTGCCTGGGCCTCGGTCGAGCATCTGCATGAGGGCAACCGTTGCCGCGGATTGTTCGCCACGCATTTCCACGAATTGACGGTCCTGTCCGAAAAGCTCGAGCGCCTGTCGAATGCCACCATGCGCGTCAAGGAATGGGATGGCGACGTCATCTTCCTGCATGAAGTCGGACCCGGTGCTGCCGATCGTTCCTACGGCATCCAGGTCGCGCGCCTTGCCGGCCTGCCCGCCTCCGTCGTTGCGCGTGCCAAGGATGTGCTGGCAAAACTCGAAGATGCCGACCGCAAGAACCCGGCCAGCCAGCTGATCGACGACCTGCCGCTGTTCCAGGTGGCCATCCGCCGCGAGGAGCGCGTCAAGGCCGGTCCATCCAAGGTGGAAGAAGCTTTGAAAAGCCTCAATCCCGATGATATGACGCCACGGGAGGCCATGGATGCGCTCTACGCGTTGAAGAAACAACTTGGCAATTCTTGACCGCTACAGTCCTGTCCATTCTCGGACAAAAGGTCTATAGCGCATGCAAAAGCAGCGGCTCGCCGAGCCTGCCGGACAGGAAGACGGTCGGCCTTTGATGACCATACATGAGACGTCATTTCCCGATATCCTGAATGTCGCGGCACTCAGGGCCAAGTGCAGTTTCATCGCTTCGGCGCATGCGGAACACCGCGACATGATGCGTCAGGCGCTGCTGGCAGCGTTCAAGCAAGCCAATCTGGCCGGCCGTGAAAAGGCCCATGAACTGTTGCTCAAGGATGGCAGCGGGCTGAAATGCTCCGAGCGGATTTCCTGGCTGCAGGACCAGCTGATCACCGTCCTGCATGATTTCGTCCTCAACGAGGTTTTCAACGCCGCCAACGCGCAGCCGTGGACACGCATCTCCGTCACCGCAGTCGGCGGTTATGGCCGCGGCACGCTGGCGCCGGGGTCGGATATAGACCTTCTTTTCCTGCTGCCGGTGAAGAAGGCCGTCTGGGCCGAGCCCGCCATCGAATTCATGCTCTATATCCTGTGGGATCTCGGATTCAAGGTTGGGCATGCAACGCGGACGATCGAAGAGTGCATCCGGCTGTCGCGCGGCGACATGACCATCCGCACCGCCATCCTCGAAACCCGCTATATCTGCGGCTCGAAGGAGCTGGCCGACGAGCTTGAGACCCGCTTCGATACCGAGATCGTCAAGAATACCGGCCCCGACTTCATCGCCGCCAAGCTTGCCGAGCGTGACGAGCGCCACCGCAAGGCTGGCGACACGCGCTATCTGGTCGAGCCGAACGTCAAGGAAGGCAAGGGCGGCCTGCGTGATATCCACACGCTGTTCTGGATCGCCAAATATTTCTACCGGGTGAAGGATTCTGCCGATCTGATCAAGCTCGGCGTGCTGTCGCGTCAGGAATATCAGCTTTTCCAGAAGGCCGACGATTTCCTCTGGGCGGTGCGCTGCCATATGCACTTCCTGACCGGCAAGGCGGAAGAGCGGCTGTCCTTCGATATTCAGCGCGAGATTGCCGAAAGCCTCGGCTATCACGACCACCCCGGCATGACCGCCGTGGAGCGCTTCATGAAGCACTATTTCCTGGTCGCCAAGAGTGTCGGCGATCTCACCCGTATCTTCTGTGCGGCACTGGAAGACCAGCAGGCCAAGCAGCTTCCGGGCTTCACCGCCGCGCTCAGCCGCTTCACCCACCGCATCCGCAAGATCGCCGGCACCCTGGAATTCGTCGATGACGGCGGCCGTATCGCGCTGGCAAGCCCGGATATTTTCAAGCGCGACCCGATAAACCTGATCCGCATCTTCCACGTGGCCGATATCAACGGCTTGGAGTTCCATCCCGCCGCCTTGAAGCAGGTCACCCGGTCGCTCGGCCTGATCACCCCCGCGGTGCGCGACAATGAAGAAGCCAACCGGCTGTTCATGTCGATGCTGACCTCGCGCCGCGATCCGGAGCTGATCCTGCGACGGATGAACGAAGCCGGTGTGCTCGGCCGCTTCATCCCTGAATTCGGCAAGATCGTCTCGCTGATGCAGTTCAACATGTATCACCACTATACCGTTGACGAGCATCTGCTGCGCGCCGTCGATGTGTTGTCACGGATCGATCAGGGCCGTGACGAGGAACTGCATCCACTGGCCGTCAAGCTGATGCCGGGCGTCGAGGATCGCACCGCCTTGTTCGTTGCGGTTCTTCTGCACGACGTCGCCAAGGGCCGTCCGGAAGATCATTCGACTGCCGGTGCCAAGGTTGCCCGAAAACTCTGCCCGCGCTTTGGCATGACGCCCAAGCAGACCGAAACGGTGGCGTGGCTGATCGAAGAGCATTTGACCATGTCGATGGTCGCACAGACGCGGGACCTCAACGACCGCAAGACGATCATCGATTTTACCGAAAAGGTTCAATCGCTCGACCGCCTGAAGATGCTTTTGATCCTGACCATCGCCGATATCCGTGCCGTCGGGCCCGGTGTGTGGAACGGCTGGAAGGGCCAGCTGCTGCGCACGCTGTACTACGAGACTGAACTGCTTTTGTCCGGCGGTTTTTCCGATCTGCCGCGCAAGGAGCGTGCGGCGCATGCGGCCGATGTGCTGTTTGAGGCTCTGTCCGACTGGAGCCAGAAGGATCGTGAGACCTATACCAAGCTGCACTACCAGCCTTATCTGCTGTCGGTGCCGCTCGAAGACCAGCTGCGCCATGCCCGCTTCATTCGCGAGGCCGACAAGACCGGCCGTGCTTTGGCAACGATGGTGCGCACGCACCAGTTCCACGCCATCACCGAGATCACCATCCTGTCGCCGGACCATCCGCGTTTGCTTGCCGTCATCGCGGGCGCCTGTGCCGCCGCCGGGGCCAATATCGTCGATGCGCAGATTTTCACCACCTCCGACGGCCGGGCGCTGGATACGATCCTGATCACCCGCGAGTTTCCGGTCGATGACGACGAGATGCGCCGGGCGGGGAATATCGGCAAGATGATCGAGGACGTGCTGTCGGGCAAGAAGCGCCTGCCGGAAGTGATCGCCAGCCGCACGAAACACCGCAAGCGCAACAGGGCGTTCACGGTGCCGCCGGCCGTCACCATCAGCAACAGCCTGTCGAACAAGTTCACCGTCATCGAGGTCGAGTGCCTCGATCGCACCGGCCTGTTGTCGGAGGTCACCGCCGTGCTCTCCGACCTGTCGCTCGATATCGCCTCGGCGCATATCACCACTTTTGGGGAGAAGGTCATCGACACGTTCTATGTCACCGACCTTGTCGGCCAGAAGATCACCAATGAGAGCCGGCAGAGTAATATCGTCGCGCGGCTGAAGGCCGTGATGTCGGACGAGGCGGACGAGATGCGCGACCGCATGCCCTCCGGCATGATCGCGCCGCAGCACACGCGCTCCGTCACCGGTGCTAAAAAATCCAAGGCAGAATCATGAGCCTCGTCAAGAAATTCATGACCGTCGGCGGCGCCACGCTCGGCAGCCGCATCTTCGGTTTCGCCCGTGAAATGCTGATGGCGGCGGCACTTGGGACCGGCCCGATGGCCGATGTCTTTTATGCGGCGTTCCGGTTCCCCAACCTGTTCCGCCGCCTCTTTGCCGAAGGCGCCTTCAACGCCGCCTTCGTGCCGCTGTTTTCCAAGGAGATCGAAGCCAACGGCACGGACGGCGCCAAGCGTTTCTCCGAGGAAGTGTTCGGCGTTCTGTTCACGGTGCTGCTGCTGATCACCATCGCGATGGAACTGTCGATGCCCCTTCTGGTGCGCTTCGTCATCGCGCCCGGTTTTGCCGATGATGCCGAGAAATCAGCTCTCACCGTGCGCATGGCGATGGTGATGTTCCCCTATCTCATGTGCATGTCGCTGACCGCGATGATGAGCGGCATGCTCAATTCGCTGCACCACTTCTTCGCCGCCGCCGTCGCTCCGATTTTCCTCAACGTCGTGATGATCGGCGCCCTGTTTTACGCGCTCTACACCGGTGCCGATCCGTTGGCGACCGCCTGGTATCTGTCCTGGGGCGTCATGGTGGCAGGCGTGCTGCAGCTTGGCGTCGTCTATCTCGGCGTCCTTCATGCCGGCATGAGCATCGGCCTCAGGTTTCCCCGCATCACGCCCAACGTCAAGCGCCTGCTGATCCTGGCGGTCCCAGCTGCCATCACCGGTGGTATCACCCAGATCAACCAGTTGATCGGCCAGGCAATCGCCTCGGCGCAGGATGGTGCCATCGCCGCGCTGCAATATGCCGACCGTATCTATCAGCTTCCGCTTGGTGTTGTCGGGGTCGCTGTCGGCGTCGTGCTGCTACCGGAACTGTCGCGGGCGCTGAAAGGCGGCCATCTGCGCGAGGCCGGAAACCTGCAGAACCGGTCAATCGAGTTCGTGCTGTTCCTCACCATTCCGGCTGCCATCGCCCTGTGGATTCTCTCCGACGAGATCATTCGGGTGCTGTTCGAACGCGGTGCCTTCCATGCCGGCAATACCGCCGTCGTCGGCTCCATCCTTGCCATATACGGTATCGGCCTGCCGGCCTTCGTGCTGATCAAGGCGCTGCAGCCGGGTTTTTACGCGCGCGAGGATACCAAGACGCCGATGCGCTTCTCGGCCGTTGCCGTTGCTGCCAATTGCGCTCTGGCAATCACGCTGTTTCCCCGCTTGGGTGCGCCGGGCATCGCGGTTGCCGAAGCCACGGCCGGATGGATCAGCACGGTCCTGCTCTTCGTCACGCTGCTGCGGCGCGGTCATCTGATGTGGGAATGGGCGCTGCTGCGCCGCACGGTTCTGCTGATTGTTGCCGCGTCGATCATGGGTGGCGTTCTCTATTATCTGCGCAGTGTGTTCGCCGTCTCATTGGCGTCAGGGTCGCCGTTCTGGACGAAACTGGGTGCGCTCGGAATTTTGATCGGCGTCTCGATGGTCGTCTATTTCGCCGTCGCTTTCCTGATCGGCGGAGCAGACCTGTCGATGATCCGGCGAAACATCAAGCGCAAGGGTGCCGCCAAGACACCGCCGCCAACGGATACGTGAGGCGAGCAGCAGGCTTCAAGCCCGCTTTCCGGAACGGCGCTTGGCGCTGAGGAAGTGGCGTTTCGATTTGCCGCAATAAGTCCACTGGCGCCGGGACCCGGTATCGACATGAATGATACCGTTGCAATAGCGGCCGATACCGCCAATGCCCGGTGCTGTTTTCGCCGCCGCGATGATTGCGCTATCCGAAATACCGGACACGCGGATATCCGCTGCCTGGCAAAACCGGTGCATCGAACCGGAACGGTGTGAGCGCGGCCGGTGGCCGGAGGTGACCAACGGCCGGCGTCCGGTTTTCGCAGCGATATGTGCCAGTATGCCCTCGAGACGCGGGGAAAAGCAGCCGGTTTTGACCGATACGGTCTGGACGGCATAGGCCGTGGTTCTGCTGTGCACGGGAAGCCTCACTTTACGCGGACGGTCGTCCTTGGCTTCGGCGACGGCGAAATTGGAAACGGCGAGCAGGCACGCAAGCGCGAGCGATAGTAGGTTGCGCATGACAATCCTCTTGGCATGGCTCTGCTCGGTGTCCTTTTTGGAGCAGGCCCCATCCAGATGTTGGTTCGCCGCGCTATTGGAGTGCGCAGTACAGCGGAACGAGCTCGGCTGAGAACCTGGTTGCGGTGACAAATTGGTAAATTCATCCGAAATGAAGCAATTTTATGAAATTTTCTTCTTCTAGCTCTAAAGAGCTATGCCGTATTGGCGCCATACTTGTTAATTCTAATGGAATATTAGAGGAAAAAATTCCAAATTGGATCTTTGGTTTCAATATCTTGGCAGGCCGTTCCTCCACTCTGCAGGGAATTTGCCGCCGGCGTCGACCGCACGCCTCTTGATCGCCGCTGTTCCAATGTGCATAAGCCGCCAACAGCAACAGAGGCCGGGCCCTCCACAAGCCCGAATGAGGACACGATGTCAGACTTCAAGCCGCTCGTTTTTTCCGGCGTTCAGCCGACAGGCAATCTCCATCTCGGCAATTATCTCGGCGCGATCCGCAAGTTCGTGGCGCTGCAGGAAAACAACGACTGCATCTATTGCGTCGTTGATCTGCATTCGCTGACCGCACAGCTGGTTCATGACGATTTGCGCAACCAGATCCGCTCGATCGCTGCCGCCTTCATTGCAGCCGGCATCGATCCGAAGAAGCACATCGTCTTCAACCAGTCCGCCGTGCCTCAGCATGCCGAGCTCGCGTGGATTTTCAACTGCGTCGCCCGTATCGGCTGGATGGAGCGGATGACCCAATTCAAGGACAAGTCCGGCGGCAAGAATGCCGAGCAGGTTTCGCTGGGCCTGCTCGCCTATCCGAGCCTGATGGCTGCAGACATTCTCGTGTACCGCGGTACGCATGTGCCGGTCGGCGACGACCAGAAGCAGCATCTGGAGCTCGCCCGCGATATTGCTCAGAAGTTCAACATCGATTTCAGCGACCATATCCGCCGGACCGATTACGGTGTTGATATCAAGGTCGGCGATGAGCCGGTGCATGCCTATTTTCCGATGGTCGAGCCCCTGATCGGCGGTCCGGCGCCGCGCGTCATGTCGCTGCGCGATGGCACCAAGAAGATGTCGAAGTCGGACGCTTCCGACCTGTCGCGCATCAACCTGATGGACGATGCCGAGACGATCTCGAAGAAGATCCGCAAGGCAAAGACCGATCCGGATGCCCTGCCGAGCGAAGTCGATGGCCTGAAGGGCCGCCCGGAAGCCGATAATCTCGTCGGCATCTATGCAGCCCTGTCCGACAAGACCAAGGCCGAGGTGCTCGCAGAATTCGGCGGACAGCAGTTCTCGGTGTTCAAGCCGGCTCTGGTCGATCTGGCGGTCACTGTTCTTGCGCCGATTTCCGGCGAAATGCGCCGCTTGATGGATGACACCACCCATATCGACGGCATCCTGCGTGATGGTGGCGAGCGGGCACGGGCACGGGCGGAAGTGACGATGAAACAGGTCCGGGAAATCGTCGGCTTTCTGCAATAATTCGCCGCAAAAGAAACCTTGCAGCCAAAAATATCGGGTGTAAGAGTCGCCTCATGGTTTCAACGCGACTCTCAAGACTGGAAGGTCACCGCCGCAAATTCATGGCGGTGATCGACGATACCCCGGAATGCGGCCGCGCTGTCCACTATGCCGGCATGCGCGCCAAAAACTCCAATGGCGGTCTTGTTCTGCTTTATGTCATTGCCGACGCAGACTTCCAGCAATGGCTGGGTGTCGAGGGCATCATGCGGGCGGAAGCCCGCGCCGAAGCCGAGGCAACGCTTGCCAAGATCGCCCAGACTGTGCGCGAAACGATCGGGATCGAGCCGGAAATGGTCATCCGTGAAGGTGGCGCAACCGATCAGATCTACAGCCTAATCGAGGAGGATCGCGATATCGCCATCCTCGTGCTGGCCGCCGGTTCCGCCAAGGATGGCCCCGGTCCGCTGGTGTCGTCGATTGCCGGTAAAACTGCGGCTTTCCCGATTCCGGTGACGGTGATACCGGATTTGCTGACGGACGAGGAAATCGACGCGCTGAGCTGAGCCCTGCCGTTAATGCCAGGATCAACGGAATTGATCCTGGGCGGCCGAAACGCTGGCCCACGCATCTTGAAGCCGCCGTCCAAACGGCTTATATTCTTTTGAACAATTCTAAACAGGCTGGTTGAACGCGATCCCGGCCGACGCGGAGCGAAAACATGTTCATCCAGACCGAAGCCACGCCGAACCCCGCCACGCTGAAATTCCTGCCGGGTAAGGTGGTGATGGAAAATGGCACGGCGGAATTCCGCGATGAGGAAGAAGCTGCAGCCGGATCGGCTCTCGCTGCGCGCCTGTTCATGATCCCCGGCGTGACCGGCGTCTATTTCGGCTATGATTTTATCACCGTCACCAAGGAAGCGCAGGAATGGCAGCACCTGAAGCCTGCTATCCTCGGCTCGATCATGGAACATTTCATGTCCGGCCAGCCGGTGATGGCAGTCCATACGCGCGCTGAAGAAAGCGATCAGGACGGCGAGTTCTTCGATGAGGGCGACGAGACCATTGTCGCGACCATCAAGGAATTGCTGGAATCCCGCGTTCGTCCGGCCGTGGCCCAGGATGGTGGCGACATCACCTTCAAGGGTTTTCGCGACGGCACGGTTTTCCTCAACATGAAGGGCGCATGCGCCGGCTGCCCGTCCTCGACGGCAACGTTGAAGCACGGCGTGCAGAACCTTTTGCATCATTTCATCCCCGAAGTGCAGGCGGTCGAAGCCGTCTGAGCGAGCGTTCATCCGTGCCGCGACTATCCATCAAAGTTGAAAAAGCATGATCGTCCTGGCCATCGACACGGCTGGGACGGGTTGTTTTGCTGCGGTTTATGACAGCGGCAACGACATGGTTCTGGCCTCTGCCGGCGCCGATATCGGCCGTGGCCACGCCGAGCAACTGATGGGCTTTATCGATGAGGCGCTGGCGGCCTGTGGCAAGGTACTTGCGGATATCGACCGCATCGCCGTCACCGTCGGCCCCGGTTCCTTCACCGGTATCCGTGTCGGCGTCGCTGCCGCGCGTGGTTTTTCCCTGGCGCTTGGCGTGCCCGCCGTCGGCGTGACAACACTTGCCGCCATCGCCGAATCTGCCCGAGAAACGCATCCGGGACGCGCCATATTGGCGACGATCGATGCCAAGCGCGACGAGCTTTATTGCCAGAGTTTTGAAGCCGACGGCAGGCCGCGCAGTGAAGCGCTGATGCTTGAAATTCCAGAGGCCCAAAGACTGTTTGCCGATTTCGACGGCCTCATCTGCGGCACCGCCACCAGGCATCTGAAGGACAACCCGCCGGAAAACACCGCGCAAACGGATCTGACCGACATCCGTCTTGTCGCCCGCCTGGGTGCCATAGCCGATCCTTCGCGCGGCAAGCCGAGCCCGCTCTATCTGCGGGGTCCCGACGTCAAGTCGCAGGCCGGTTTTGCGGTGGCGCGAGCATAAGATGTCGCTGTCCGACTATTTCGTCCGCAAGCCGGAATTCGAAATCTTCGCCCTGGAAACAGCTGATCTGCCGCAGGCAGCCGCGATCCACAAATCGCGCTTTACCCATGCCTGGAGCGACGGCGAACTGCATTCGCTGCTGATCCAGGACACCGTTTTCGGCTTCATCGCCCGTCAGAACAACGCCTATACGCGACCATTCATTACGCAACCGCTTGTCGGTGGCTTCGTGCTGTCGAGGGTGGCGGGCGGTGAGGCGGAAATCCTGACGATCGGTATCGATCCACGATTTTCGCGCCTCGGTCTTGGTTGGCGTTTGATGCGGGCCGCGTTGCGCGAGGCGCGCGATCAGGCGGCCGAAGCGGTTTTTCTTGAAGTTGACGAGACCAATATTGCCGCCATCGCTCTCTACCGGAAACTCGGCTTTGCCAAGGTTGGTGAGAGACGTGCATATTATCAAGATATTAACGGCGCCAAAACCGGCGCCCTTGTCATGCGTCTCGATCTTGGCTAGCCGTACCCGCTTGACCCGACTGATGTGAAGCGGACCTGGAAGAGAAACGCGCTTGCGCTGCAATCCCCACAGACCATGCAGAGATCACGATAGACGCGGCTCGTTGCGGGTGGCGGCTATGCCGGCCGCCGTGCTGGGAAACAGCGCGTGATCAATTGGCTGCGCGTCACGCTGTGCATGACGATTCTCGTGCTTGCGACCCTTGTCATGGCGCCGGTGCAAATCGTTTTCCTTTGGCTGGACACGCCGCAACGGCGCACGCTGCCGCGCCTCTGGCACCGCTTGGCCTGCCGTCTCGTCGGTATCCGGGTGCGCGTCCACGGTACGCCGGACCGGCAGCGGCCGCTGATGCTGGTATCCAATCACGCCAGCTGGAAGGATATCCTTGTTCTCGGCTCGATCGCCGATGTGGTCTTCGTCGCCAAGTCCGACGTCAAGGCCTGGCCGGTCTTCGGCCTTCTGGCACGCTTGCAGGCAACGATCTTCATCGATCGCGATCAGAAACGCACTACCGGCAATCAGGTCAACGAGATCGGCAAGCGGCTGGCCGACGGCGAGATCGTCGTTCTGTTTCCCGAGGGCACCACATCGGATGGCAACCGGTTGCTGGAGATCAAGACCTCGCTGTTCGGCGCCGCCGCCGCCGCCGTGCCGATGTCGCCAACCGGTGCCGTCCATGTCCAGCCGGTCGCCATCGCTTATACCGGCATTCACGGCATGCCGATGGGCCGTTATCACCGGCCGGTCGCCGCCTGGCCGGGTGACATCGCGCTGGCGCCGCATCTGCTCGGCATCCTCTACGAGGGTGCTGTCGATGTCGATGTGATCTACGGTGAGCAGATCACCTATACGTCGGAGAGCAATCGCAAGGTCGTCAGCCGCCAGGTGGAAAAGAGCATCCGCTCGATGCTGGCTCTCAAGTTGCGCGGCCGCTGACGCAGCCGGGGCAAGGGAAGGGGCTTCAATTTTGGGCCTCGATGCTCTATGGAACCGGGCATGACACAGGAAATCGCCGTTTTATCCGCAAAGCCCGAAATGGCTCTCGAAAGCCCACCGGTCCGCAAGGTCTTTGTGAAGACCTACGGCTGTCAGATGAACGTCTACGATTCCGACCGGATGACGGATGCGCTGGCCAAGGACGGCTATGTCTCGACCGACGTCATGGAAGACGCCGATCTTGTGCTTTTGAATACCTGTCATATCCGCGAGAAGGCCGCCGAGAAGGTCTACTCGGCGCTCGGGCGGTTGCGTGATTTGAAGAAGAAAAAGGCCGGCGAAGGCCGCGAAATGATGATCGGCGTTGCCGGTTGCGTGGCGCAGGCCGAAGGCGACGAAATCCTGCGCCGGGCGCCCGCCGTCGATCTCGTCATTGGCCCGCAAACCTATCACCGGCTTCCCGAAGCTTTGAAGCGCGTCCAGCGCGGTGAGCGGGTTCTGGAAACCGATTATGCCATCGAAGACAAGTTCGAGCACCTGCCGGCGCCTGACAAGGCCAAGACCAAGGCGAGGGGCGTCACCGCATTCCTCACCGTGCAGGAAGGCTGTGACAAGTTCTGCACCTTCTGCGTCGTGCCCTATACGCGCGGCTCCGAAGTGTCCCGGCCGGTTGCTCAGATCGTTGCCGAAGCCCAGAAGCTGGTCGATGCCGGCGTACGCGAAATCACGCTTCTCGGCCAGAACGTCAATGCCTGGCACGGCCTTGGAGCCGATGGCGAAAAGTGGGGGCTGGGCCAACTGCTGCATCGCCTGACCCAGATCGAGGGCCTTGCCCGTCTGCGCTACACCACCAGCCACCCGCGCGACATGGAAGACAGCCTGATCGAGGCCCATCGCGACCTGAAGCAACTGATGCCCTACCTGCATCTGCCGATCCAGTCCGGCTCCAACCGCATCCTCAAGGCGATGAACCGGCGGCACACGACGGCCGAGTACATCGCGCTAATTGCCCGTATCAAGGCAGCCCGGCCCGATCTTGCGCTGTCGGGCGATTTCATTGTCGGTTTTCCCGGCGAGACCGACGAGGACTTCGAGGATACGTTGCGCCTGGTGGAAACCGTTGGTTATGCACAGGCATTTTCGTTCAAGTATTCGACCCGCCCGGGAACGCCCGGCGCCGACCTCGGCGATCAGGTTCCGGAAGACGTCAAGGCCAAGCGATTGGAAAGATTGCAGGCTTTGTTGCTAAAACAGCAAAACGAATTTGCCCAGCAATGTATCGGCAAGACCATCGACCTGCTTCTGGAGAAGCCTGGCCGCATGCCGGGGCAGCTGATCGGCCGTTCGCCCTGGCTCCAGTCGGTGAATGTTGATGCAAACGCATCGCAAATCGGTGACATTGTTTCTGTACGAATCACTGGTGCGGGCCCTAACAGTCTGTTTGCCGAAGTGGTAAGCTGAAGGACCGCTAACTCAAGGAGCCTGACCGCTTGAACGGACACGAATTGGTTTCATCCTCGCCGCGCCAGTCGAAAACATCCGCGACAGACGTCAATCACTTCGTGCTCACATTTGAGAACAACCGGTTCGCCAGCGAGTTGTTTGGCCAGTTCGACCAGAATCTCAAATTGATCGAACAGCGCCTGCATATCGATGCACGGCCGCGCGGCAATTCCGTTTCGATCTCGGGCGAAGTGGTCGCCACCAATCAGGCCCGCCGTGCGCTCGATTATCTCTACGGGCGCCTGCAGAACGGCAGCACCGTTGAATCCTCCGATGTCGAAGGCGCCATCCGCATGGCTGTTGCCGCCGATGACCAGCTACAGTTGCCGACCATGGAAAAGAAAGCCAAGCTGAACCTCGCGCAGATTTCGACGCGCAAAAAGACCGTCGCGGCCCGCACGCCGACGCAGGACGCCTATATGCGCGCGCTGGAGCGGTCCGAGTTGGTGTTCGGTGTTGGTCCGGCCGGCACCGGCAAGACCTATCTGGCGGTGGCACACGCTGCACAGCTTCTGGAGCGCGGCGCGGTTGACCGCATCGTGCTTTCGCGTCCTGCCGTCGAAGCAGGCGAACGCCTCGGCTTCCTGCCCGGCGACATGAAGGACAAGGTCGATCCGTATCTGCGGCCGCTCTACGATGCGCTCTACGACATGATGCCCGGCGACAAGGTCGAACGGGCTATCACTGCCGGTGTCATCGAAATCGCGCCTCTTGCCTTCATGCGCGGACGCACGCTCGCCAATGCCGCCGTCATCCTCGATGAGGCGCAGAACACCACGGCGATGCAGATGAAAATGTTCCTGACGCGTCTTGGCGAAAACGGCCGGATGATTGTCACTGGTGACCCGAGCCAGGTCGATCTGCCGCGCGGCGTCAAGTCCGGCCTTGTCGAGGCCCTGCAGATCCTCAAGGGGGTCGAGGGCGTGTCGGTGGTCCGCTTCAAGGATGTCGACGTTGTCCGCCATCCGATGGTTGCCCGCATCGTTCGTGCCTATGAGGCAACGACCGCCGTGCATGACGAAAGCGAGCAGGGCGACCGCTGAGAGGCGGAAGCAAGCCAATCATGACGAGCCTTGATATCCAGATCAGCGTCGAGGAAGGCCCATGGCCTTCCGAGGCGGACCTTGCGTCGCTCAGCGAGCGCGTCCTTGGCGCGAGCGCCGATTTCCTCACGCGCGAAGAAAAACAACCGTTTCCGAAAATGCCGCCGGAAGTGTCACTGGTCTTTACCGACGACGCCTCCATTCGCGAGATCAACGCGGAATGGCGCAGCCAGGACAAGCCGACCAACGTGCTGTCTTTTCCAGCCTTTCCGGTGACGCCGGGCAAGATGCCGGGGCCGATGCTCGGCGATATCATCCTTGCCCATGAGACGCTGGTGCGCGAGGCCAATGATCTCGGCAAGCCTTTCGACGAGCACCTGACCCATCTCCTGGTGCATGGATTTCTGCATCTTTTCGGTTATGATCACCTCGATGAGAGCGATGCCGAAAGAATGGAGAGCCTGGAGACTCGCATTTTGGCCGGTCTTGGTTTATCTGATCCCTATGGGGACAGCGATCCCGTTTGATAGTTTGGAACAATGAGCGATTTTAGAGCACAGCCGGCCCCGGCTGTAAGAGACGAGGCGGAAGCCTCCAGTCAGGACGAAGCGGGCAGTAGTAGCACCGTCCCGAAACCTGAGAACGGCAAGTCTGGCTCCTCCTTCTGGAGCCGTGCAGCCCGGATCTGGCGTGCGGGCAATGCCTCCAGCCTTCGTGAAGATCTTACCGACGCGTTGATGACTGGTGCGGCCGATGGCGATACGGCTTTTACGCCGGCCGAACGTGCCATGCTCAACAATATTCTGCGTTTCCGTGAGGTCCGTGTCGAGGATGTCATGGTCCCCCGGGCCGATATCGAAGCGGTGGATCTCAGCATAACCATCGCCGAGTTGATGGTCATTTTCGAGGAATCCGGCCGCTCGCGCATGCCGGTCTACAGCGAAAGCCTCGATGACCCGCGCGGCATGGTCCATATCCGCGACCTGCTGTCCTATGTCACCAAACAGGCCCGCAACAAGCGGCGCAACGGCAGCCGTTCAACGGCCAGCGCAACAGCCAGCACGGCGGAAAAGCCGGTTCGCCAGCCTAAAGCCGGGTTCGATCTCGGCCGTATCGATCTGTCAAAGACAGTCGAAGAGGCCGGCATCATCCGCCAGGTCCTGTTCGTGCCGCCGTCCATGCACGCCTCGGATCTGATGCAGCGCATGCAGGCCGCCCGTATTCAGATGGCCCTGGTGATCGACGAATATGGCGGCACCGATGGCCTCGCTTCGCTTGAGGATATCGTCGAAATGGTCGTCGGCGATATCGAAGACGAGCATGACGATGAAGAAGTCATGTTCGCAAAAACCTCCGATGATGTCTTCGTGGCCGATGCCCGCGTCGAACTGGAAGAGATTGCCGCAGCGATCGGACCGGATTTCGATGTGCGCGAGCAGCTGGAGGATGTCGATACGCTCGGTGGCCTGGTCTTTGCAGCACTCGGCCGCATTCCCGCCCGTGGCGAAGTGGTCCAGGCGATCCCCGGTTTCGAGTTCCAGGTTCTGGATGCCGATCCGCGCCGTGTGAAGCGCGTGCGGATCGTTCGAAAGCGTCCACCGGCTCGCCGCCGTCCGGCAAAGGGCGAAGAGGATGTGCCTTTCGAGGCATCACCAACCGCCGAGCCGGAAAAAACACTGCGCGAAACCGGCTGAGCCCCTACGCTCTTCGCCTAAAACGCCGTTTCCAGGCACGACAAGCCGCTGCTTTTTTGGAACACTGCCGCCACGTTGATTCGGATCGACGGTTTTTGCGCGTTTCTGTTTGCCGCGCGAATGACCGGGTGGCGGCTTGTGCCGATTGGGGGAAGTGAATGGAGTGGCTTGCGGGCAGGATTATGCTGTTGTCGGGAGCCCGCCGGGCTCTTGTCGCCTTCGTCGCCGGTTTGATTGCCGTTTTCGCTTTGCCGCCCTTCGGCATTTTCGCGGCGCCGTTCCTGTCTTTCCCCATTCTCGTCTGGCTGATCGATGGCGCATCGGGCAATCCCGACCATGGCATGATCAGGCGCAGCTTTCCGGCGTTCTGGATCGGCTGGTGTTTCGGCTTCGGCTATTTCCTTGGCGGCCTGTGGTGGCTGGGCAACGCGCTTCTCGTCGAAGCCGATGATTTTGCCTGGGCGGTGCCACTGGCTGTTATCGGTGTCCCGGCGTTCTTGGCTTTTTTCTATGCGTTCGCAACCGCGATCTCCCGCATCCTCTGGTCCGACGGCCTCGGCCGGATTGCTGCGCTCGCCTTTGCCTTCGGGCTTTTTGAGTGGTTGCGCAGCTTTGTCCTCACCGGCTTTCCCTGGAATGCGATCGGCTATGCGGCCATGCCCGTTCCGCTGATGATGCAGCCGGCCGCGGTGATCGGCCTTGCCGGCGTCAATATGCTGGCTGTCTTCGTCTTCGCAGCGCCGGCGCTGCTGGGCACCCGCAAGGGACTGCGTGTCGGATTGGGTCTTGCTGTTCTGCTGGTATGCGCACATTTCGGCTACGGTTTTTACCGGCTGGAACAGCCGTTGCCACCGCCTGCCGATCCCGCTCTGATGGTCCGGCTTGTCCAACCGTTGATCGATCAATCGCAGAAAATCGATGATAACGAGCGGATGAAGATCTTTGAAGAGCATCTTGCACTGACACAGGCGCCACCCGCCGATGGCGGCAAGCGCCCAGATATCGTCGTCTGGCCGGAAACCGCAGTGCCGTTCATCCTGACCGAAAATCCCGATGCCTTGCTGAGAATTTCCGATGTGCTACAGGATGGCCAGTTGCTCATCGCCGGCGCCGTGCGGGCTGAAGCCAGTGGCCCCGGCCAGCCGCCGCGCTACTACAATTCGATCTATGTGATTGACGACCGGGGCCAGATAGTTGGCGCGTCCGACAAGGTGCACCTTGTTCCCTTCGGGGAATATCTGCCGCTGGAAAACCTGCTGCAGGCGGCCGGGCTGGATACGGTCGCCATGCCCGGCGGCTTTTCCGCCGCGGCAACACGCTCGTTGCTGACACTGCCGGGCGGTACGACGCTCTATCCGCTGATCTGCTATGAGGCTATTTTTCCTGGCGAAATCGGCAGGGATGCGCGCCAGGCCGACGCCCTGCTCAATCTCACCAACGACGCCTGGTTCGGCAATACGCCCGGACCTTACCAGCATTTCCAGCAGGCCCAGGTACGCTCGGTGGAGACAGGCCTGCCGCTCATTCGCGACGCCAATACCGGCGTTTCGGCAGTTATCAACGGACGCGGAGAGATCGTCACCGGGTTTCCGCTCGGAACAAGGGGCTTCGTGGACACACTTTTGCCGGGAAAGTTTGCTTTGCTAATGAGCCATGAGGAGCAAGAACGAAACGCAATCCTGATTGGGTGCCTTCTGCTCGGTTTAGCGATTATTTCCCGCGCAAGTTTTATTCTGCGAGAGAATTGACCAAAAACCCCTAAAATTGCATAGTGGCATTCACCATCGATCTTCACCTATGTTCGAGGGGTTTCCGCCCCGGCTGCACACGTGACGTGTAGTCTGCTCTCGGCAAGTGTCCAGGTTATGGAGCAATTGAAACTTCTCTTATTAGGAAACCGTTATGATAGAGAACAAGAAGAAGCCGAACCCTATCGACATTCATGTCGGTAGCCGGATTCGTCTTCGGCGTACCATGCTGGGCATGAGCCAGGAGAAACTCGGAGAGGCCCTCGGGATTACCTTCCAGCAGATTCAGAAATATGAAAAGGGCACGAACCGGGTCGGCGCCAGCCGTCTGCAGAACATCTCAAGCATCTTGAATGTTCCGGTATCCTTCTTTTTCGAAGATGCTCCGGGCGATTCGTCCACCGGTGCGTCTGGCATGGCAGAAGCCTCGAGCTCGAACTACGTGGTCGATTTCCTGTCATCCTCCGAAGGTCTCCAGCTCAACCGTGCATTCGTCAAGATTGGCGATCCCAAGGTGCGCCGTAAGCTCGTGGACCTCGTCAAGGCTTTGGCAGCAGAAGCGGAAGCCGAATAAGGCTGACGTGACGGCACAGAGTGAAAGAAAGCGGCCGACAGTGCCGCTTTTTTTGTGCGCTGATGCACGACACGACGGTTATCTTGAAAGTGGCAGACTGCTGAAATGCCACGTAAAAGCGTCGAATGCCCGGAAAATCGTTCCTCTTTTGCTGATATAAAGATATATTTATGTCCTTGTGTGCTTGTCATTTCCTGGCAAAATCACTAACACGTTTGAAGCAGTTTTTTCTTTGAGGGGACTTCCCGCATGCGCGCTAACTACCTGTTTACGAGTGAATCCGTGGCAGAAGGCCATCCAGACAAGGTCTGTGACCGGATTTCCGACGAAATCGTCGATCTTGTGTATCGTGAAGCCGCCAAAACCGGCGTGGATCCCTGGGGTGTTCGCATCGCCTGCGAAACTCTGGCGACGACCAACCGGGTCATCATCGCCGGTGAAGTCCGCGTGCCGGACACGCTTTTGAAGAAGGACAAGGACGGCAATGTCCTGAAGGACGCCGCCGGCCATCCGGTTATCAATCCTGCGAAGTTCAAGGCCGCCGCCCGCAAGGCGATCCGTGAAATCGGTTACGAGCAGGCCGGCTTCCACTGGAAGACCGCCAAGATCGACGTGCTTTTGCATCCCCAGTCGGCCGATATCGCCCAGGGCGTGGACAATGCCGCCGACAAGCAGGGTGACGAAGGTGCCGGCGACCAGGGCATCATGTTCGGTTACGCCTGCAAGGAAACGGCAGAGCTGATGCCGGCGCCGATCTATTACTCGCACCGCATTCTTGATCTGTTGGCGACGGCCCGCAAGAAGGGCGTCGGCGAAGCTGGCCGCCTTGGTCCTGACGCCAAGAGCCAGGTGACGGTCCGTTACGTCGATGGCAAGCCATCCGCGGTAACCTCGATCGTCCTGTCCACCCAGCATCTCGACGAAAGCTGGGATTCGGCCAAAGTCCGCTCAGTCGTCGAGCCCTATATCCGCGAAGCGCTGCACGACATCGACATTGCCGACGACTGCAACTGGTACATCAACCCGACCGGCAAGTTCGTCATCGGCGGTCCGGATGGTGATGCGGGCCTGACCGGCCGCAAGATCATCGTCGATACCTATGGCGGCGCAGCCCCGCATGGCGGCGGCGCGTTCTCCGGCAAGGACACGACCAAGGTCGACCGTTCGGCAGCCTACGCTGCACGCTACCTCGCCAAAAACGTCGTGGCCGCTGGCCTTGCAGACCGTTGCACGATCCAGATCGCCTATGCGATCGGCGTCGCGCAGCCACTGTCGATCTATGTCGATCTGCATGGCACCGGCAAGGTCACGGAAGACCAGGTCGAAGGCGCAATCCGCAAGACGATGGATCTGTCTCCATCAGGCATCCGCCGCCATCTTGATCTCAACAAGCCGATCTATGCCAAGACTTCGGCCTATGGTCATTTTGGCCGCAAGGCTGGGCGCGACGGCTCCTTCTCCTGGGAAAAGCTTGATCTGGTCAAGCCGCTCAAGGATGCTTTGAAGGAAGAAGGGCTGAAGGCCGCCTGATCCGGCTCTTTACGGACCTGCCGATAAAACTGTAAAGCGGATGTTTCCTGACGGAGACGTCCGCTTTTATCGTGAAAGACCATTGCCATGACTGAACAGCATCGCAGCCGCTCGACCGAAGCTTTCTTCGGCCGCCGCAAGGGCAAACCGTTGCGCGCGCTGCAGGCGACGCATCTTGATACGGTCCTGCCCTTGTTCCGGCTCGACTTGGCCGCGCCCGCACCCGCAGACGTGAAGACGCTGTTTACCCATCCCGTCGGACGTGGGCGGCTGGAGATCGGATTTGGCGGCGGCGAGCACTTGATTCACCGCGCCGTTGAAGACCCGGATACAGGCTTTATCGGCGTCGAGCCCTTCGTCAATTCCATGGCAAAGCTGGTGGGGTATATCGAGGAGCGCGGTGCTGAAAATATCCGCTTGCACGATGATGACGCCACGCAGGTCCTGGATTGGCTACCGGAAAATTCGATCGATCAGATCGATCTTCTCTATCCGGATCCGTGGCCGAAGCGGAAACACTGGAAGCGCCGCTTCGTGTCTCCGGTCAATCTCGACCGGTTCGCCCGCGTGCTGAAGCCGGGCGGCATCTTCTGCTTCGCCTCGGATATCGACACTTACGTCAACTGGACGCTGTCGCACTGCCACGATCACGCGGCGTTCGAATGGACTGCGGAAAATGCCTCAGACTGGCTGACGCCCTATGCCGGCTGGCCGAGCACGCGCTACGAGGCCAAGGCGCGCCGGGAAGGCCGCAAGTCCGCCTATCTGACATTCCGGCGCGTCTAGGCCGGAATGTCACGTCAGCCCGTCGCCTTAATGCAGGCTGACGGTACGCAGATCGTCTTCTGCGGCCTTGAAGAAGGTGCTGGAACGGTTGTCGGTCAAAAGGATCGGCGTGCCGTCGGCGCCGAACAGGGCCCACAGGTCAAGATCAGGGTCCATATTCGGGGCTTCCGGGAAGACGCGGGACACTTCGTCCGAGCGCATCTTGCGGATATAGCCAACTTCGCCGGCGCCCAGATGCGCCAGGTCATTTTTCGACAGATGTGAGCTGACGTGTTTCAATCCCATGAGTCGTACTCCGTGGCTTTGCCGATTTCGTCGTCCTTAGGACAATAAAATCCGCAACACATTGATTTTCCTGTACGAAGTTCGAGGCCATTGGGAGCGGCCGGGTCCTTGGTGCAGCCGGCACAAGCTGCCGGTCATCCTACTCTGGGACCAAAATATTAATTTTCTTTACCATACGGACGGGTTCCGGACGAATGAGATCGACCGACAGCAGGCCGTTCTTCAGCTCGGCCTTGGAAACCTGCATTCCGTCGGCCAGCACGAACATGCGCTGGAACTGGCGCGCGGCGATGCCCCGGTGCAGATAGTCGCGATCGCCGGTTTCGGTCTGGCGCCCGCGGATGATCAGCTGGTTCTCCTCGGTCGTGACGTCGAGATCGTCCTCGGAAAAACCGGCGACGGCCAGGGTGATTCGCAGACTGTCCGGCTCGACGGATGAATCGTCGTGGCGCACGCGCTCAATATTATAGGGAGGGTAGCCGTCATTGCCCTTGGCGATGCGCTCAAGGGTCTTTTCCATCGCGTCGAAACCGAGCAAAAGCGGGCTCGTGAAGGGCGTGATCCGGGTCATATCTAGTCCTTGCAGCTCAAGCGACTGTTTTGACGGACCTGCGAGGCAGCATCCGCGAGGCTTAATATGGTAGCTGTGCGTAGCGAGTGCAAGGCGCTTGCACTGGGCCGAGAGGCAAATCATAGTCCCGCTCGCCGATTTGGAGGAGACCCGCATGGCCGTGCCGAGAAAGATCATCATCGATACCGATCCGGGGCAGGACGATGCCGCCGCGATCATGCTGGCGCTCGGCAGCCCCGGCGAGCTCGATGTGCTGGGGATTACCGCCGTCGCCGGCAATGTGCCGGTCGCGCTGACGTCCCGCAACATTCGGGTGATCTGCGAGCTGTGCAATCGCCGCGACGTGAAGGTTTATGCCGGGGCTGACAGGCCGCTGGTGCGCCAGCTGGTGACGGCGGAGCACGTGCACGGCAAGACCGGCCTCGACGGTCCCGTCGTCGAAGAGCCGACCATGCCGATGCAGGCGCAGCATGCGGTCGATTTCATCATCGAGACCCTGCTTACTGAGGAGTCAGGCACCGTCACGCTCTGCACGCTGGGCGCGCTCACCAATATCGCGCTGGCGCTCAACAAGGCGCCGCAGATCGCGCCGCGCGTCTGCGAAATCGTGATGATGGGCGGTGGTTTCTTTGAGGGGGGCAACATCACGCCGGCTGCAGAATTCAATATCTACGTCGATCCCGATGCCGCTGACATCGTCTTCAAGTCCGGCATTCCGATCGTCATGATGCCGCTTGATGTCACACACCGGGTACTGACCTACAAGACCCGCGTCGAAAAGATCAGAGCGATCGGCTCGCCGGCGGCGGTCGCCATGGCCGAAATGCTGGAATTCTTCGAACGCTTCGATATCGAGAAATACGGCTCCGATGGCGGCCCGCTGCATGATCCGACCGTCATTGCCTATCTGCTGCGTCCCGAGCTGTTCAAGGGCCGCGCTTGCAATGTCGAGATCGAGACCAAGTCGGAATTGACCGTCGGCATGACCGTTGTCGATTGGTGGCAGGTCACCGGCCGCAAACACAATGCCAAGGTGATGCGCGAAGTTGATGATCAGGGGTTTTTCGATCTCCTGACGGAGCGCCTAGCGCGTCTCTAGGAGCTGGTAATACGGCCAATAAAAAAACGGCGCCGCAAGGGCGCCGTTTTTCGAGTTTTGAGAGCATAACTCCCAATCGAGCGTCACATCTAAGGTGTGGTTGTTGTTGTGGGTGTGGTCGTTGTGGGCGTCGTTGTCGTGCCGGTCGCAGGCGTACCCGTTGCCGGGGTGTCCGTTGCTGGCTTGTCGGTCGATGGGGTTTCCACTGCCGGAACGTTGACGTTCACCTCTGTACGGCCACCACCGTTGAGGTTGATAACGCCGGTATACATCAGTATGCCGGCGATGACGGCAAGCGCCAGCATGACAGCAACAATCCAACCGGTGTTGCTGCGGCCCGTATTGATAACTGTGGGTCCACGATCAGTCATCTCGAATTCCTCCGCGTTGATAATGCACCCTTAACGCTGAAGGTTGCTAAAAGTTCCACTTGAGGTTGGCGAGCGAGCAGAGGCGGCGGCTGGCCGTCATTGGGGTGTGCGGCGCACAAAACCAAACGGCGCCACATGGGCGCCGTTTGCATCTCGTCTGAATGGTCGAGCGCCTGCGGCTTAGAACTCTTCCCAATTGTCCTGGGCAAGGGCCGTGTTGCCGGAAACCTGCGGCACTGCCCTTGGCGCCGGGGCGCTGTAACGGGCCGGGGCCGATTTCGCAGGCGCGCTGTAGCTCGGCGTGGATGCTCTGGCGGGCGTGCGCATCCGGTCGGCAGTGTTGCGCAGCATGTCGGTGGAAGACTGCGCCTGACGGGCAACATGGAAGCGGGAGACGAGCGTGCTCAATGCGCGCGCTTCCTCGTTCAGCGCCATGCTGGCGGCGGTTGTTTCTTCCACCATCGCAGCGTTCTGCTGGGTCACCTGGTCCATCTGGTTGACCGCCGTGTTGATCTCCTTCAGGCCGACGGCCTGTTCGGAGGCAGAGCCCGAGATCTGGCGGATCAGGCCGTTGATCTGGACCACCTGGTCGGCGATCTTCTGCAGCGCTCCACCGGCACGGCCGACGAGATCGACACCGTCGCGAACCTGGCCGGCCGAGGTGTTGATCAACTGCTTGATCTCCTTGGCGGCATTGGCCGAACGCTGGGCGAGTTCTCGCACTTCCTGGGCAACAACGGCAAATCCCTTGCCGGCATCGCCGGCGCGGGCGGCTTCGACACCGGCGTTCAGCGCCAGCAGGTTGGTCTGGAAGGCGATTTCGTCGATGACGCCGATGATGCGGCTGACTTCGCCCGAAGACTGCTCGATGCCCTTCATCGCGGCAATCGCCTTTTGTACCACTTCGCCGGACTGTTCGGCATCGCTGCTGGCGGTCTCGACGGATTTCGCCGCGACCTTGGCATTGTCGGCGCTGGCATTGACCTGCGAGGTCAGCTGATCGAGCGCTGCCGCCGTTTCTTCCAGGCTTGCGGCCTGCTGTTCGGTGCGGTGCGACAGGTCGTTGGCGGCGTTGCTGATTTCGCTGGTGCCGGTGCCGATGTTGACCACCGAGCTGTTGACGGTCTGGATCGTCTCTTCGAGGCTGTCCATGGCGGAGTTGAAGTCGGTCTTCAGCTGGGCATATTCGCCGGGGAAATCGTCGGTGATGCGATAGGCAAGGTCACCGGAGGAAAGCTGCGACAGGCCTTTGGCGAGCTTCGCGACGATCTCGCGCTGGGTGGCGTTCGACTGGGCGCGTTCGGCTTCGGACTGGCTGCGCTGCTGTTCGGAAGACTGGCGCTCCTGCAGTGCTTCGGCTTCCAGGCGCTTGGTATCGGCCAGCCGATGGCGGAAGCCCTCGAGAGCCTTGGCGACGGAGCCGGTTTCGTCGGTGCGATCCTGACCGGAAACGGCGGTGGCATAGACGCCCTTGCTGAGGTTCTCGACATCGCTGACCAGCCCCGCAAGTGGCTTCTGAACGAAGCTGCGAACGGAGAGGTAGAGGCCGAGAAGCACAGCGCCGAGCACGATCAGTCCACCGATGATCATCATGTAGGTCTGGTCGACGACCGGTGCGTTGATGGCTGATTGCGGGACGTCGACGAGAACGACCCAGGTGGTGTTCACGTCGGGCAGGCTGAACGGATAGACCACGCGCTCGAAGGTCTCGTTACCGTCATAGGTCAGGTCATGGATCATGCCCGGCTTTGCGGAGGACAGGGCGTTCTTGACGACATCCGCTCCGATGCCGTCATAGTCCTTCATCAGCAGGTCCGGGATCGGGGCGACCAGCCATTTGCCGGTTTGCGACAGCAGCGTCACGCGGCCGGTACCGAAGGGGCGGATATCCTTCACCTTGTTGGCAAGCGAGGACAGCGAAACATCGACGCCGCTGACGCCGATCAGCTTGCCGTTGGAGAGGACCGGATAGGCGATCGAGGACATCGAGTTGTTGTCGCCCGTGGTGCTTTCGGTATAGGGCGGCGACATCGCACCTTTGAGGCTTTTAGCCGCCAGTCCATACCAGTCAGCCGGATAGTCGGAATCGAATGTCGAGAAGGCGATGCCGGTCTTGCTCTTGGTCCAGTATGGGTTCAGCGTTCCATCCTTGTTGGCGCCGAAATCCTTCTGGCCCGCATAATCCTTGGATTTTCCGTCGAAGGCATTCGGTTCCTCGGCAAACCAGCTGCCAAACGCGAACGTGTTCTTTTCGACATTGGCCTTCAGCAAATCGACGACGGCCTTGCGGTCGAGATAGCCGCCTTGCTGGCCGCGCCCGATGATACCGGCGGTCGAGCGGGCAGCACCTGCCAATTCGGCGATGTTGCTGGCAATGTCGGACGCAATGGATTTCGCTTCCGTGCGCGCCTGGTCGAGAACCAGTGTCTCGACGCGGTCCTGCGTCTGGGAGATCAGCACATAGTTGGAAGCAAGAAGTACGAGCGCAATGGTGCCGCCCGTAACCGCTATAAGTTTTGTCGCCAGCGATTTGGCCTGGAACTTGAACATGGGTGTCCCCGCATTGTGAGAGATCCACGGGTTTCAAGCCGCGGAATGACGCGATCTTTGGATGGGAGATGCCCCCTCATGGAGCGCCAGATGCCGACCGACATCGTGAGGCCGCCTTTGATCCTGGGAAGGCAGCCTTTGCAGGTTTTTGATAGCGCGATATTTATTAAAATTAGAACAACGTGAGGGACCGAGATCCCGTAGTTTTTACCAGGCTTCGATCCGAGTGCCGCGTCGGCGACTTTGGCTGTCCTGATTGCGCAACGGCCGGTTTGACCGTGCCGCCGGTCAGAGTCTGGCGTCCACCTCGGCGGCCAGCGGAATGGCCGGCTGGGCGCCCGGATTGAGGCAGGCGAGCGATCCCGCAACGGCAGCACGGCGCAGCGCCGCATCGAAATCGAGCCCGGCATCAAGGCTGGCGGCGAGATAGCCGCAGAAGGTATCGCCGGCGCCGACGGTATCGACCGGCTCGATCTTCAAGCCTTTGGCATGATGGATATTGCCGTTGCGCACGGCCACGACGCCCTCGGCGCCCAGGGTGACGATGACGGTCTGGCCTGTTTCCCGCGACAGAGCCTGCATGGCGTCCTGACGCTCCGTTGCCGATAGCCCGTCGCGTCCGGCCAGCAGCTCGAATTCCGTCTCGTTGGCCACGACGATATCCGCCATCCGGCCAAGCCGCGCAGCATCTGCCGTCAAAGGCGCGATGTTGATGATCGAGATGATGCCTTTGCTCTTGGCAGCAACGAGTGCTTCCTCGACCGAGGAAGCCGGGATTTCCAGCTGCAGCATCAGCGTATCACCGTGGCTCATCGTCCCGACAGTGGACTGCGCATCGTCAACGCTGACCGTGCCATTGGCGCTTGCCACCACGACGATAACGTTTTCGCCATCGCCACCCACGAGAATATGCGCGGTGCCGGTCGGCTCGCTGACGGTTTTGGTCAATGACAGATCGGTTTCCGCCTGTTTCAGGAGAGCCAGCGCGCCATCGGCAAAACTATCGGATCCGACTGCGCCCGCCATGCGGACGCTTGCTCCGGCTCGCCGCGCTGCCAGCGCCTGGTTGGCGCCCTTGCCGCCGGCAGCGGTAGAAAATCCTGTTCCGGTCACGGTCTCGCCGGGCTTGGGCAGGCGTGCGGTGGTGGCGATCAGGTCCATGTTGATGGAGCCGAAAACTGTGATCATCTGAAGTGTCTCCCGGGGCAGGCGATTTTTGCGGGACAGTGCCCGAGAGGGTCAGTCCTCGTCAACCACCCGCAGCTTCAATTGGCCGATCCGCGTGTCGAAGGATTTCTGGTCCGTCTTGCCGTCTGCCGCTTT
Source organism: Pararhizobium sp. DWP1-1-3 (assembly GCF_049896125.1). Lineage (NCBI taxonomy): Bacteria > Pseudomonadati > Pseudomonadota > Alphaproteobacteria > Hyphomicrobiales > Rhizobiaceae > Pararhizobium > Pararhizobium sp. DWP1-1-3. The sequence goes on along the minus strand of NZ_JAFCTR010000014.1, from coordinate 33,719 downwards.
GCTGGCGGTTTCGAGGTCCAGCGCCTCGATGCGCGTTCCGCAACGCTTGAGCTTGTCCGACGATACCAGAATGTCGTCGACATCCTTCTGTGTGGTGAGGAAATGGCCGTGCAGCTTGCGCACCCGGTCGTCGAGCCGGGTCAGGTCCTCCATCAGCCGGATCACCTCGCCCTGGATCAGATGGGCCTGTTCGCGCATCCGGGCATCGCGCAGGATCGACTGGATGACCTGGATCGACAGCATCAAAAGCGACGGCGAGACGATGACGATGCGCGACCGGTGCGCCTTCTGAACGATCCCCTCGAAATGCTCATGGATCTCGGCGAAGATCGATTCGGAGGGTACGAAGAGAAAGGCGGTGTCTTGTGTCTCTCCCGGGATCAGGTATTTTCCGGCAATATCCCGGATATGCACTTCCATGTCGCGGCGGAACTGCTGTTGCGCCTGGCGGACCATCTCCGGGTTTTCGGCGTTACGAATGGCGTTCCAGCCTTCGAGCGGAAATTTCGCATCGATCACCAATACCGGCTGGCCGTTCGGCATGCGGATCGTGCAGTCCGGCCGTGATCCATTGGACAGTGTCGCCTGGAAGGCATAGGCGCCCATCGGCAGGCCATCGGCAATGATCGTTTCCATGCGTGACTGGCCAAAGGCACCACGGGTCTGCTTGTTGGACAGGATGCTCTGCAGCCCGGCCATGTCCTTGGCCAGCGACTGGATATTGGTCTGCGCCGTGTCGATGACCGCCAGCCGCTCCTGCAGCCGCCGCAGGTTTTCATGCGTCGCCTTCGTCTGCTCGGTGATCGAGGTGCCGAGCCGGTGCGTCATGCCGTCGATCCGCTGGCTGATCGATTGGTTGAGCTCGGATTGGCGCGCGCCAAACACGTCGGCCATCGCCGCGATACGGCCCTGCATCTCGGTCTGCGCCGCTAGGAGCGCCGTCATGCGCTGTTCGGCATCGACAGCCGTCCGCCGGTCCCGCCGCCTGCCAAGAACCGCCGGGATACCCGCAAAAAGCAGGATGACGACGGCGCCGAACAGGCACATGCCCAGCGTGACCGTATAGGAGCCAAGAATGAAAAGCGGCTGATCGAGCGTGATAATTGTCGGTTCCATCGGCCTAGCGTAGGGGGATTCGAATGTGTTGACTAGATCAAAACAAGAACATTGGTGAATCGATCGATACAAACTGCTGCGTTTGCTGCAAAAATCTTGAAAACGAGAATTCCATCGGCGCAAAAGATCGGTTATGGGAGCCAGATGACCATCAAGCCGCTCATCATTCTTCCCGATCCCGTGCTACGCCAGCTGTCCAAGCCGGTGGAAACGGTCGATGCCGATGTCCGCCGTCTGGCCGACGACATGCTGGACACGATGTATGACGCGCCGGGCATCGGGCTTGCGGCGATCCAGATCGGCATCCCGCGCCAGATGCTGGTGATCGACGTGTCGAAGGACGGCGAGGAAAAGCAGCCTTTGGTCTTTATCAATCCGAAGATCCTGACCACATCCGACGAGCCGTCCGTCTACGAAGAAGGCTGCCTGTCGATTCCGGATTACTATGCCGAAGTCGAACGGCCAGCGGCCATCACGATCGAATATATCGATCTCGAAGGAAAGAAACTGACGGCCAAGGCCGATGGCCTTCTGGCGACCTGCCTGCAGCACGAGATCGATCACCTGAACGGTGTTCTGTTCATCGATCACATTTCCAAGCTCAAGCGCGAAATGGTGATCCGCAAGTTCACCAAGGCCGCCAAGACCCGCGGCGCCAAGGCGATCTGACGCTTTCCTTGAAAACCCGTGCCAGCGAGCCTATGATATCAGCGATATCATAGGGTGGTGCGCATGGGCGATCTGCTTCTTCGTGGAATTGACGATGCCTTGAAGGTCGAGTTGAAGGAAAGTGCGCGCCGCAACGGCCGCAGTCTTTCTGACGAGGCCATCGTGCAGATTCGTGCTGCCTTAGAGAGAGAGCAGCGCGGTGCACAGACAGCCGGGCAACGGCTTCGCGCCGTTTTGGGCGAGGCCGAATTTGCGGATGAGGAGTTGCGCGCCATCGATGCCTTTCGCAGGCACCCCGATCGTGCGCCGCCGGACTTCACATGATCGTTCTCGATACCAACGTCATTTCGGAGCTTCAGGGACGACACCACAGCGAACGCATTCTGCGATGGTTGGACGGCTATGATAGCGAGGTGATCTTTCTGACGGCAATCGCGCTGGGGGAAATTCACTTTGGTATCGCCCTACTGGATCCGAGCGCCCGGCAAGAGAGCCTGCGCCAGACGTTTTTGCGCATTGAAAATGAGTTCTCCGGACGAATCCTGAGCTTTTCGCAAACGGCAGCAGGGTTTTACGGGGCCATTGCCGCTCAACGTCAGAGGGCGGGAAGAGCGATGGAAACCAAGGACGCCATGATCGTCGCAATCTGCCTGTCGCAGGATGCGACGCTGGCGACGCGCAATACAAAAGACTTCGAGGGGCTTGATTTGAAGCTCGTAAACCCGTTTGAAGGGGCCTGATCAGAACGGGGAACCGCGCACCATGCCGCTTCGCATCATCTTCATGGGAACGCCGGAATTTTCGGTCCCGACATTGGCAGCGTTGGCGCAGGCTGGTCACAAGATCGTTGCCGTCTACACCCAGCCGCCGCGTCCCGGCGGGCGCCGTGGCCTCGACCTGCAGAAATCGCCGGTGCATCAGGCGGCCGAACTGCTTGGTATCGAGGTTCTGACGCCCGTCAATTTCAAGGATGCAGCTGACCGCCAGACGTTTCGCGAGTTCGACGCCGATGTCGCCGTCGTCGTGGCCTACGGCCTGCTGTTGCCGGAGGAGATTCTGAGCGGCACGAGGCTTGGCTGCTACAATGGCCACGCGTCGCTTCTGCCGCGCTGGCGTGGTGCGGCGCCAATCCAGCGGGCGATCATGGCCGGCGACCACGAGACCGGCATGATGGTGATGAAGATGGACAAGGGTCTCGACACCGGCGACGTGGCGCTGACCAAGGTGGTCGCCATCGGCAACGAGATGACGGCCGGTGAACTGCACGACAAGCTGATGCTGGCCGGTGCTGGCCTGATGAAGGAGGCCATGGACAAGCTCGATGGCGGCGACCTGCCGCTGACGCCGCAACCCAATGATGGCGTCATCTATGCGGCCAAGATCAGCAAGGCCGAGACGCGGATCGATTTCCGCAAGCCCGCGATTGAAGTCCATAATCACATTCGCGGACTGTCGCCCTTTCCGGGCGCCTGGTTCGAATTGGAGATCGGCGGCAAGCCGGAGCGGATCAAGGTTCTGTCTTCGGTGGTCGAAACCGCCGGCGGCCCGATGGGCACCGCGCTGTTCGACGACCTGACGATTGCCTGCGGCGAGGGGTCGGTGCGGCTGACCCGGCTGCAGAAGGCGGGGGGCAAGGTGCTGAATGCCGAGGATTTCCGGCGCGGCACGCCCATTCCCGCCGGCACAAGGCTGTCCTGATGCCGCGGTTTCGCATGCTGATCGAGTATGACGGCTCCAATTATGTCGGCTGGCAGCGGCAGGACAATGGGCCGTCGGTACAGGGTGCCGTCGAAAAGGCGATCCTGGCCCTGACCCGCGAGCCCGCTTTGATCCGGGGTGCGGGGCGCACCGATTCCGGCGTGCATGCCTGGGGCCAGGTGGCACACGTGGATCTGTCGCGGGCCTGGAAGCCGGAGACGTTGCGCAATGCGCTGAACGCCTATCTCGGGCGGGCCGGGCAGCAGGTGTCGATCATCGAGGCGGCAGAGGTTTCCGATGATTTCGACGCCCGCTTTTCAGCGCTGCGGCGGCACTATCTTTACCGGATCATATCGCGGCCATCGCCCTTGGCGCTGGAGGCCAAGCGGGCGTGGTGGGTGTCGAAACCGATCGATCACGAAGCCATGCATGCGGCCGCCCAGATGCTGGTCGGCTATCACGATTTTACAACGTTCCGTTCCACCCATTGCCAGGCGAACAGCCCGTGGCGGACGCTCGACCGGCTGGATGTGACGCGGGATGGCGATGTCATCGAGATCCGGGCGACGGCCCAGAGTTTCCTGCACAATCAGATACGCTCGTTCGCGGGCACCTTGAAAATGGTCGGCGACGGGCGCTGGACGCCGGATGACGTGCGGGCGGCACTTGAGGCCAAGGACCGCAAGGCCTGCGGTCCCGTTGCGCCGCCCGACGGGCTTTATTTCATGCAGGTCGATTATTAGATCGTAAGAGGCTCTAAAGGGGCGTGGGATAGATCGGCATCAGGCCGAGCAGGGGCGGCAGGGCTTCGCTGAGCATCAGGGACGGCAGGATCAAAAGGGCCGAGATCGCCGAGGCGAGCAGAAGCTGGTTGTTGGTCACCGTCTTCACCAGCTTGAAGACCACCGTGAAATTGGCGAGCAGCAGGATCAGCGACAACAGGTAAGCCAGCCCCTGGCCGCCTGGGATGACCAGCCGTATCGCCAGGGGAACGGCCATCGCGTAGACCGTGGGGACGGCGAGCCAGTTGGTGCTGATGATGATCGAGGCCAGCATGTCGCCGTAGCCGAGCGGTTTTGCCAGCACCGCCACCAGCACCAGCGGCACGATCCATATCGTCATGTCGACCAGAAACAGCCTTACAATGAAGCCGAGCCCGGTTTCCGTGCCTGTCGGCATCTGTTCCAGATAAAACAGACGCCACGCCGCCCAGCCCACCGCCATGGCCGGGAGGCACCAGAGGAAGGCGGCAAACGAGCGCCAGACGCCGGTCGCCGTGATGTCGAGCCAGTCGAAGCCGCTTCTATCGCCGAGAACCAGCAGCCACACACCCTTCAGATAGGCCCCGACTTCCTCAATCTGCGGCATGGCCAAACCAGCGGCTGATGAAGGTTTCGTAGATCTGCGTCAGGGTTTCGAGGTCAGCGACGGCGACGCGCTCGTCGACCATGTGCATGGTCTGGCCGACAAGGCCGAACTCGACCACCGGGCAGTAATCCTTGATGAAGCGTGCATCCGACGTGCCGCCGGTGGTCGACAGTTTCGGCTCGCGGCCGGTGACGGCCTCGACGGCGCCCGACAGTGAAGCGATCAGGGCGTTGTTGCGGGTGAGGAAGACGTGGCTCGGGCGTTCGCTCCAGACAAGATCGTAGCGGACCGGCAGCCGGCCGGGACGAAGCGGGCTTTCCGCGGCGGCACGATCCAGCCGGGCGATGATCTCCGCCTTCAGGCTATCGGCGTCCCAGGTGTCGTTGAAGCGGATGTTGAAGCTCGCCGACGCCTTGGCCGGGATGACGTTGACGGCCTTGTTGGCGACGTCGATCGTCGTCACTTCGAGGTTTGACGGCTGGAAATTGTCGGTGCCGCCGTCAAAGGGCGGGTCCATCAGCGCCTGCGTCAGCGAGAGAATGCCACGTACCGGGCTGTCGGCCAGATGCGGATAGGCGGCGTGGCCCTGGACGCCGTGCACGGTGATGGTGCCGGACAGCGAGCCGCGCCGGCCGATCTTGATCATGTCGCCAAGATGGTCGGGGTTGGTCGGCTCGCCGACCAGGCAGGCGTCCCAGCGCTCGCCCTTGGCGGCTGCCCATTCGAGCAGCTTGGTGGTGCCATTGATCGCCGGGCCTTCCTCATCGCCGGTGATCAGGAACGAGATCGAGCCTTTGGGCGCGCCATGTTTCTCGATATGACGGGCAACGGCGGCGGCAAAGCAGGCAATGCCGCCCTTCATGTCGACGGCGCCGCGGCCATACATTTCGCCATTGGCGATATCGGCGGAAAACGGTCCATGCGTCCAGGCGCTCTCGTCGCCAACCGGCACGACGTCGGTATGGCCGGCAAACATCAGGTGCGGGCCCTCGGTGCCAAGACGGGCATAGAGATTCTCGATATCCGGCGTGCCGTCCTCGGTCGCCGTCACCCGGTCGGTAACGAAGCCGAGCGGCTTCAGCATCGCTTCGAGGGCCGTCAGCGCACCACCTTCGGCAGGGGTCACGGACGGGCAGCGGATCAGCGCGGAGAGATTGGCGACGGGATCGGTAGCGGTCATCAAGGAAGCCTGTTGTTTCGCGGGGCTTGGTTTAGCCGATCCATACGGGGCTGTCACGGGGTTACCCTTGGCGTTTGCGGCAGTTTTACCCTCCCCTTGAGGGGGAGGGTCGGCACGTAGTGCCGGGGTGGGGTGATCTGCGGCATATGCAATTGACTATGGCGCTCGCGGTGGTCACCCCCACCCGCGACTGCGTCGCGACCTCCCCCCTCAAGGGGGAGGTGGGTTTGCCTCTTCTCCCCAGCGGGGGAGAAGAGGGTGATCGCGGTTCCCTCAACACCTCAAGCCACGCCCGGAAAATCCGTCGTGGGTCTGCTTGCTTTCATTCACTTGGCCGGGGCGCTGGAAAGTGCCGGAGCTAAGTTTGTTTATATGACGCCTTCCAGCGCCCCGTTCAGTGTTTGCCGATGGGCAACTCCGGTTTCTCTGCGGGGATGGCGGCGCCCTTTTGATACGGGGCGGCGTTTACGGCTGTTCGCCGTCTCGCCGCGAAAGGCCTGTCTTTCGACACACCAGTCGCCGGTCCTCATGTGTGCCTCACAGGCACGCCCCGCCATTTTGCAGACGGGAGGGAAACCACTTTCTGACCATCCACCGGGCAAAGGCTTACGTCTGTCCTTCACCCGGCACCGGCCCTGTCTCACCGCTACGCCTAGCAGTCTCGCCGATGACAGGACGCACTGATGATGGCACGGGTTTTGAGGGCGGGGATTTGCGGGGATGATTTTTTAAGTGGGGTGGGCAGTGCTCGCGAGGAGGACGGGGCGATAAGTGCTTGAAGTTAAATGAAGGCAGGCCGTTTTCTCCCACTAACGCGGGACGACTGCTGAGCACTGAGGAGGTGCATATTTCCTCCCTCATCCAAGGGGCTTGACCCGAGGATGATGTGTTATTGGGCAAATGCCGTGTCTGAATTCCTGCGGCATGTGAGGATAATGGCTCGGTGTATGGTATGCTGCTTATTGGGAAATAACCCGAAACGTGAGCGGCGTGGGCGACCGATAGTAAACTATCGGCGGATAACCCCTTGTCTTGCGATAGACGGTTCTGACAAACATGCGGGCGATGGCTCCTTGCCCTTGCCCTTGCCCTTGCCCTTGCCCTTGGCGCATCGTGCCGAAATGGAGTTTTGAGATTGAGTGTTGCCTTTGCCAAGGATGATAGTGCTGAAACGGCTGCGGAAACCCATTTGCCGGACCGGCCGATTTCGCCGCACCCGAACCGGGTGACGGAGGCTGGATTGAAGGCGCTGGAGTTGGAACTCAGCCAAGCCCGTGCGGCCTACGAGTCCACGAGTACGATCGAGGACGTCAACGAACGGCGCAGGCAGGCGGCCACCCCGCTGCGCGATACGCGCTATTTTGCGGCACGGGTTCATACGGCCGAGGTTATGCCCGCGCCGGCATCGATCGACAAAGTCTCGTTCGGCAGCACGGTGACGTTCAGCCGTAACGACGGGCGTGTGCAGACCTACCGGATTGTCGGCGAGGATGAAGCCGATCCCAAGGCTGGATCGATTTCCTATGTCTCGCCGGTGGCGCGGCTTTTGACGGGCAAGGCCGTCGGCGATGTCGTGGGCGCCGGTGATCAGGAACTCGAGATCATCGCGATTGCCTAGAATACCCGCCAGCATGTGACGGCTATGGTTCTGCAGGCATTTCAACGGCTGCGGGGTCTCCGAAACTTCGGACTCAGCTTATGCCGCAATTGGGCCAGAACGACCCCTGCCTATAGTGCTCGTGAATTGGTTTGGACGGCCTGGACAATTCGGTTTAGTTTTCGGTTCCGATGGAATTGGAGAATGAAGCGCGAAAGGACACTGCAATGGCAAAGAATACCATCTGCCTCTGGTATGACAAAGACGCTGAAGCCGCCGCCCGCTTTTACGCAGAGACATTTCCCGATAGCGCAGTGGGTGCCGTCATGCGTGCCCCTGGAGACTATCCGGACGGCAAGCAGGGAGACGTGCTGGTTGTTGAATTCACGGTTGCCGGTGTTGCCTGTATTGGCCTGAACGGCGGCCCCGCGTTCAAACAGGACGAAGCCTTCTCATTCCAGATATCAACGGACGATCAGGAGGAAACCGACCGCTATTGGAACGCCATTGTCGGCAATGGCGGCCAGGAAAGCGAATGCGGCTGGTGCAAGGACAAATGGGGCGTGTCCTGGCAGATTACCCCCCGCGTCCTGATGGAAGCGATGGCGGCCGGCGGCGGTGAAGCAAAGCGCGCCTTCGATGCGATGATGACCATGAAGAAGATCGACGTCGGGGCGATCGAAGCGGCTCGCCGCGGCTGACACCGGTCTTGCGCAGGCCCCCAATTTGCCGGAGCGCGGGCATTCGGCGCACGTCCGGCATGGATGGCCTTTACGGGCCGCGCTTCACCAGCCGCGCCAGCCGGCGGATGCCACCAGCTCGTTGCGGATGAAGGCGATATCGTCGGAGGCGGCTTGCGTGCCGGCTCCGGGCAGACGCCCCCGGCGCAGCGACCTTAGTGCGGGAATGCGGCGTGCGGTCTTTTCGGGAAGATTGGGGCTGCACAGGTTTTCCGCATCGAAACCGGCCGGATCGATCGAGACGACGCGGATGCCGCGCTCGGCGAATTCGCGGGCAAGGCCAAGTGTCAGCATGTCGATGGCGCTCCTGATGGTGGACTGCGTTTCCGCATCCGGCGCTCCGGCTTGCGGGGCGGCATTGGCCATGGCGCTCATATTGATGATGATGCCGCCCTTGCCGGCGAACTGGCGGGCCGCTTCCTGGCACATCAGGAACGTGCCGAAGACATTGACGGCAAAGGTCCGGTTGGCGTCTGCTTCCGCCTGTTGCGGATCGACCCGGACGATGCCGGCATTGTTGACGACGATGTCAGGCCGGCCGAATATCTCGATCGTCGCCCGAAAAATGCGTTTCACATCCTGCGCCTTTGAGACATCGCCCTCGACGGCGACAGCCCGGCCACCGCGCCGGACGATCCCGGCGGCAAGGCGGGATGCACCGTCGCTATCGGCGACATCGTTGATGATGACGGCTGCGCCTTCAGCGGCAAGCCGGGCTGCGATCCGGGCCGCCGGTCCATTGGCAGCGCCGGTGACGACGGCGGTTTTTCCGGTCAATCTGGTCATGGCGATTTCCTTGATTCTTCGGACTTGCTGATCCGATGAGCCAAGCATGCGGCAGACAAGGGCTATAGCGTTACAACGATACTCCGAGATTTCTATGCGATCCTGCAAATGTGCAGGAGTGGGCATTTCCCGGTCCGATATTCCGGAGTAGCGTCGGATCAGTCGAACATCAGGGTATCGTTTCCGCGCCATGCAGAACCAGACAGAACGTTTCGGTGAAATCGCTGAGATCATTGCGCGGCACACGCCTGGAACAGGCATGTTCGAGACCGCGATCGACAACCTGCTGCTGGGACGCCAGACCGCACCGACCAACCCTGTTCATCTGGCACACCGGCCGGCCTTCGCGCTCATTGCCCAAGGCCAGAAAAGTGTGACGCTCGGGCAGGATGTCTATCATTACGGGGTTGGCGATTGTGTCGTGGTGTCGTTCGACCTGCCGGTTATCTCGCGGGTCAGCGTCGCCAGTCCGCAGGCGCCGCATCTGGGGCTTGGCATGGTGATCAATCCCGACCGGCTGCGCGAGGTGCTGCAGCGGATCGCCGTTCCATCCGTCGCAGCAACGGCCGATGGCATGCGGGGTCTTGTCGTTCACAAGGCATCGCCAGCCCTGGTGGACGCGACACTCAGATACTTGAAGCTCCTTGATACTCCGAATGATATTGCAGGGGTGGCGCCCCTCGTCGAACAGGAAATTCTCTATCGTCTTTTGACGGGACCGTACGGGCCGCGCTTGATCCAGATCGCCACGGCCGACAGCCCGGGAAACCGGGTCGCCAAGGCGATCGCCTGGCTGCGGGAACACTATGTCCGGCCCCTGCGGATCGAGGATCTGGCGGAGCATTGCGGCATGAGCGTTTCGTCGCTGCATCATCATTTCAAGGCGGTCGCGGCGATGACGCCGATGCAGTATCAAAAGCAATTGCGGCTCAACGAGGCGCGCCGGCTGATGCTGGTCGACAACATGGACGCCGGCATGGCCGGGCATACCGTCGGTTATCAGAGCCCGTCGCAGTTTGGACTGGAATATACCCGCTTCTACGGCCAATCGCCGCTGCGCGACGTCTCGATGCTGCGCACGCAGGTCGCGGCCGAATAGCAAAAACCGTTTTGGACGCGCAGAGCGGCGTTCGAAAAGCCCCGGGGTGGCAACGCAGCCGTTGCGCCCTACGTCTCTCAAAAGCATTGCCCGCGCTGCCGGGCCCTTCCGTACCCTTAATTTCAAGAACTGTGGAGCACCCCATGCGTTACAATCAGCTTGGCAATACCGGCCTGTTCGTTTCGGAAATCTGCCTGGGCACGATGACCTTCGGATCGGCCGAAGGCGCCTTTTGGGGCGACATCGCCGGTGTCGATCAGGATGCCGCCGACCGGATCGTCGAGCGGTCCCTGGCCGCCGGCGTCAATTTCATCGATACCGCCGACGTCTATTCGGCCGGTGAATCCGAACGGCTGCTCGGGCAGTCGCTGATCAATCTCGGTGTCGAGCGCAAGGACGTGGTGATCGCCACCAAGGTCTTTGGCCAGATGGGCAACGGCCCGAACGACCGCGGCGCCTCGCGCGGCCATATCATGGATTCGGTCGAGGAGAGCCTGGACCGGCTGCAGATGGACCATATCGATCTCTACCAGATCCACGGAACCGATACGGTGACGCCGATCGACGAGACGCTGCGGGCACTGGACGATCTGGTCTCGGGCGGACTGGTTCGTTATGTCGGCATGTCCAACTGGCAGGCCTGGCGGATCGCCAAGGCGCTGGGCGTTTCCGAGCGCAAGGGTTTTGCCCGGTTCGAGACGCTGCAGGCCTATTACTCGATCGCCGGCCGCGATCTTGAGCGGGATATCGTGCCGCTGCTGACTGAGGAAAAGATGGGTCTGATGGTCTGGTCGCCGCTCGCCGGCGGGCTGCTGTCGGGCAAGTATGGACCGGGCGCACCGGGCAATGGCGAAGGCCGCCGGGCAAGCTTCGATTTTCCGCCTGTTGACAAGGACCGGGCCTGGGCCTGCGTTGCGGCGATGCGCGAGGTTGCGGAAAAGCATGGTGCCAGCGTCGCCGAAGTGGCGCTCGCCTTCATCCTGGCCAACCCCTTCGTCACCAGCGTCATCATCGGCGCCAAGCGGGTGGAACAGCTGGATGAAAACCTGAAGGCGGTGAAGCTGCGGCTCGATGCCGACGATCTGGCCAAGCTCGACGCCGTCAGCGCGCTGCCGCCGGAATATCCGGGCTGGATGCTGGAACGGCAGGGGGCAGCGCGCCGGCCGCAGCCGTTCGAAGCCAAGGCATGAGGCTAAAGGGCGGCGGTTGTCGCCGCCCTTGCCATCATCAGACTTGCATCTGAGGAGCATTCCGCAGAGAAAGAGGGAACTGCTTTGAATGCCTCCTATCGAAAGTCATGCATTGAACGACAATCCCGCCGCTGCGGTTGAGGCTATCGCACAGATCACCGCCGTGCCGACCATTCTCGATGTGGTCTGCAGAACGACGGGCATGCGCTTTGCGGCGGTGGCGCGGGTCACCGCCGACCGGTGGATTGCCTGCGGCGTTCAGGACAATCTGGCCTTTGGGCTGGAGCCGGGCGGCGAGTTGAAGATCGAAACGACGATCTGCAACGAAATCCGCGATCACCGCCAGCCGGTGATCATCGACAACGTCGCCGAGGACCCGGCCTATTCCAGTCATCATACGCCGGCGCACTACGGCTTGCAGAGCTACATCTCCGTGCCGATCACGCTTGCCGACGGGTCGTTCTTCGGCACGCTCTGCGCCATCGATACGGTGCCGCGCAAGTTAAACACGCCGGAAATCTCCGGCATGTTCCAGCTGTTTGCCAATCTGATCGCCTTCCATCTCGACGCCCACGACCGGATCGACCAGGAGCGGCAGGGCAGCGAGTTGCGCGAGCAGTTCATCGCCGTGCTCGGCCACGATCTGCGCAATCCGCTGGCATCGCTCGATGCTGGTACCCGGATGCTGCAGCGCTCGGTGACCGACGACAAGAGCAGGACGGTACTCGGGTTGATGCAGAACAGCATTTCGCGGATGTCCGGGCTGATCGACAACGTGCTCGATTTCGCCCGCGGCAGGCTGGGCGGCGGTATTTCCATCGAACAGGCGGACCGCGTGCCGCTCCGGCCCGTTCTGGAACAGGTTGTCGCGGAGCTGACATTGGCCAATCCGGGCCGGCGGATCGAGGCTGACCTGACGGAGGCGATGGTCCGCTGCGATGAGGGCCGGATCGGCCAGTTGCTGTCGAACCTTTTGGCCAATGCGCTGACCCATGGCGATCCCGAGGCGCCGATCCGGGTGCGCTCCACCACATCGGGTGGCCTTTTCGAGATTGCGGTGACCAACGCCGGCGAGGCGATCCCGGAAGCGGTGGTCAAGGACCTGTTCAAGCCGTTCGTGCGCGCTTCGGCCAGGGCAAACCTACAGGGGCTCGGCCTCGGGCTCTACATCGCCTCGGAAATCGCCAAAGCCCACAAGGGTAGGCTTTTGGTCACGTCAACGACGGACGAGACCTGCTTCACCTTCCAGATGCCGCAGCAGTAAGCCGTACCTTTCCTGCAACCCGGGCCTGTCTCCGCCAATCAGCGGCCGTAGTCGTTTGGCCCCTCCGTGCCCGGCCACAGGCAGAGCGCGAGGAACAGGATGGGGCTGAGCACCGGAATGAACAGGCAGATGGCCAGATGGCCGGGATAGCCGATATCGTGCAGCCGCTTGATCGTCATCAGCGCGATCGACGCGGTGGAGACAAGGGCGGTGACGACGAGGATCAGGGTCCAGAGCGCCAGCGGAATATCGTTACCCTGATGGACCAGCACGCGGGACAGCACGAAGCCGCCGGCTGCGGCCCAGAATAGCCAGCCGAGCAGATAGGGCAGGCGGCTGACGCGGCCGGAGGGGCTGAAGAACAGCCAGGACATGCTCTGCTGCCCCTCCGTGCGCATATGGATCAGTCTCGCAGAAGTTCGTTGATGCCGGTCTTCGAGCGGGTTTTTTCATCGACGCGCTTGACGATGACGGCGCAGTAGAGGTTCGGAGCGGCCACGCCGTTCGGCATGACGGCGCCGGAGCCCATCGAGCCGGCAACGACGACGGAGTAGGGCGGTACTTCGCCATAGGTGACTTCGCCGGTGGCGCGATCGACGATCTTGGTCGACTTGCCGATGAACACGCCCATGCCGAGAACCGAACCCTCGCGCACGATGCAGCCTTCGACCACTTCCGAGCGGGCGCCGATGAAGCAATTGTCCTCGATGATCGTCGGACCGGCCTGCATCGGCTCCAGCACGCCGCCGATGCCGACGCCGCCGGACAGGTGCACATGCTTGCCGATCTGGGCGCAAGAACCGACCGTCGCCCAGGTGTCGACCATCGTGCCCTCGCCGACATAGGCGCCGAGATTGACGAAGGACGGCATCAGGATGGCGTTCGGGGCGATATAGGCGGAGCGGCGAACGATCGCGTTCGGCACAGCACGGAAGCCGGCTTCGCGAAACTGGTTTTCGCCCCAGCCTTCGAATTTCGAGGGAACCTTGTCCCACCAGGTGGACTGGCCCGAGCCGCCCTTGACGACTTCCATGTCGTTCAGCCGGAAGGACAGGAGAACGGCCTTTTTCAGCCACTGATTGACGGTCCAGTTGCCGTCGGCGCCGCGCTCGGCGACACGCACCTTGCCGCCGTCAAGCAGATCAAGTGCCGTATCCACCGCATCGCGGATCTCGCCCTTGGTGTTGATGGTGACGGTGTCGCGGTTGTCGAAAGCGGTGTCGATGGTTTGCGACAGAGAGGCGAGATCATGGGTCGTCATCGGAATTCCTTAAACTTCGGCGGCTATCGTAACCTGCTCTAGAGCATGATCCCAAAAAATTGAAGTGGTTTTCGGTTGCGGTCGGGGCTGGATGAAGGTGTATGTCCCGGAATGGGCGCGGGTGATTTGATCCGTAGCGACCAGGATGTTGGAAGGAGCATCCGGCAGCGATGATTTGCTGTCGGTTTGCGGCAGGAAAGTTTGACATGGCAAGAATGAAGAAGCGGAATCTGCGGCGCAAGGATGGGGTCTGGGACCCGTTGGTCGACAGCCAGCAGACCCGTCAGCGCGCGGCAGGCGTTCCGCAGACGCCACAATCGATGTCACCCTCCTACAGGCTCGCCTATACGGACGATGATTTCATGGCCCGCGAAGAGCTGCGCCCCATGCGGCTGCAGCTGGAACTGCTGAAGCCCGAAATGATCATGGCCGAGCGCGGCATCAATTCGACGGTGGTGATGTTCGGCGGGGCGCGCATTCCCGAGCCGGGCGGCGATGCCTGGGCGGCCAAGAACGACACCCAGCGCCAGAACCTGACGGCCGCCTCGGTCTATTACGAGGAAGCGCGCAAATTTGCCCGGCTCTGCTCGCTGCATTCGGCGCAGTCCGGATACAAGGAATATGTCGTGACCACCGGCGGCGGGCCGGGCGTGATGGAAGCCGGCAATCGGGGTGCCGACGACATCGGCGCGCCGTCGATCGGGTTGAACATCGTGCTTCCGCACGAGCAGGCGCCCAATCGTTATGTGACGCCCGAGCTGTCGTTCAATTTCCATTATTTTGCCATCCGCAAGATGCACTTCCTGTTGCGCGCCAAGGCCGTTGTGGTTTTTCCGGGTGGATTCGGCACGTTTGACGAGCTGTTCGAGACGATCACGCTGATGCAGACCGGCCGCATGGCGCTGGTGCCGTTGATCCTGTTCGGCGAGAAATTCTGGCGCAGCGTCATCAATTTCGAGGCGCTGGCCGATTTCGGCACCATCGCACCCAACGATCTCGATCTCATCCAGTTCGTCGAAACCGCCGAAGAGGCCTGGGAGATCATCGCGAAATTCTACGAGACGGTCGATCCGTCAACGGTGCCGGTGGCATCCGGCGAACGATAAAACGATCCCATCTTCTCCAGCCCGCGCCTGAACCAATCGGCGCGGGCTGCGTTCTTCCGTCATTCATCGACACGGGAGACGATCATGCCTTCGAAGAGCCTTTCCGAAATAGCCAAGAAAATGCGCGATATCGATATCGCCATGCTATCGACCCACACCGACGGCGGCGCCATCGCCGGCCGTCCGATGAGCAACAATGGCGAGGTCGATTACGACGGCGATTCCTATTATTTCACCTGGGAAAAATCGCGCATGGTCGACGACATCAAGCGCAACCCGAAAGTCGCGCTCTCCTTTCAGGGCAAGAAGACCTTCATGGTCGCCGTCGAAGGCGAGGCTGATGTCATCAAGGACAAGGCGGCGTTCAAGGAGCACTGGACGAAGGATCTCGACGACTGGTTCAAGGACGGCGTCGATACCAAGGGTCTGGTCCTGATCAAGGTCAGTGCCGTCAGGGCGCATTACTGGGACGGGGAGGACGAGGGCGAGATCAAGCTGGACGGTGCCAAGCGGCGTCATTAAGGCATTCGCCGGTTCAAGCCGACTGCATCGGTCCGAAAACCGGCGTTGTGTCGCAGTGACAGCGGGTCGCGGCTGTGGCAATGAGCCGGGATGAAAATCCTGCGGCCAATCTTGAGAGATAGAGTGTCGGCCGGCGCCATTGCCGCGCTGTTTGCTGCCATGCTTTTGATGCAGGGGCTTCTCTCCGGTATTGCGCAGGGCACGATGGCAAGCGCTGCCGCCGATCCGTTCAACATTCTCTGCATCGCACATCAGGACGGCCCGCAGCAGACCTTGCCGGACGGCGGGCCGGCAAAGGCGGCGCACGACCTGTGCGCGACGCTCTGTCAGCTTGCCGCTGGTTATACGCCGGCTTTGCCCGGCCGCTCGGTCGATATCGTTTCTCCAGCGCTCAGCGTTGTGGTTGAAATCCATTTCGCTGCAAAGCCTGTGCCCCGGATTGACCTGCGCAGTTTCTTTGCTGAAGCCAGGGCACCTCCGTTGATCTCCGCATGACGCCATAAAATCAGAGCCGTTCGCAAGGCGACGGCCGTCATTTTTGCTCATCTGGAGATATCCATGTCCGACTTCACCATCGGCCGCGCGGACGCTGCTGTTGCGGTGCGTTCGCCGTCCGACCTTTACCGCGCCGTCTGGCGCTGGCATTTCTACGCAGGCCTGCTCGTCCTGCCCTTCCTGATCACGCTGGCCGTCACCGGCGCTCTCTACCTGTTTCGCGACGAGATCGACGGCCTTGTCTACGCCGACCTGAAACATGTCGAGGTTCAGGAGAATACCGTCACCGCCGCACCGTCGGCGATGGTCGCAGCCGCCCTTTCCGCCTATCCCGGCAAGGCGGTCAAATATACCGACCCGTCTTCGCCTGCGGATTCGGTCGAGATCACCGTCAATTCACCGGCGGAGGGCAAACTGGCGGTTTACGTCAACCCCTATGACGGCAAGGTGCTGGGCGCGCTGCCCGATCGTGGCACCATCATGTGGACCATCCGCACCCTGCACAGCCTAAAATATTTCGGCTCGTTTGCGCGGTCGCTGATCGAGATCGCTGCGGGCTGGTCGTTGCTTCTGGTCGCCACCGGCATCTATCTCTGGTGGCCGCGCACCCAGACGGGCGGGGTCTTAAGCGTGCGCGGCACGCCGAAGCGGCGGGTGTTCTGGCGCGATACCCATGCGGTCAGCGGCATTTTCGTCGGCTTCTTCATCGTCTTCCTGGCGATCACCGGCATGCCTTGGTCCGGCGTCTGGGGCGCAAAGGTCAATGAATGGGCAAACGGCAGCAATTTCGGCTATCCGGCCGGGGTGCGGACTGCCGTGCCGATGTCGGGCGAGCATCTCGACCATGTTGCCAAGACGACGTGGTCGCTGGAGCAGGCAAAGGTGCCGCAGTCGACAGGCGAGGGAGCGGCAATCGGCCTCGATCAGGCTGTCGCCATCTTCGACGGGCTGGGACTGCATCACGGTTATGCGGTGAATATCCCGACGAAGCCGCAAGGGGTTTATACCGGCTCCGTCTATCCGGACGATGTTGCGCAGCAACGGGTGGTGCATCTCGATCAATATAGCGGCAAGCCGCTGATCGACATGAGCTATGCGGATTACGGCCCGCTCGGCAAGGCGCTGGAATGGGGGATCAACGTCCATATGGGCCAGCAATTCGGCCTGGCCAACCAGCTGGTGCTGCTCGCTGCGTGCATTGCCATCGTGCTCTTGGCGGTTTCGGCTGCGATCATGTGGTGGAAGCGCCGGCCGAAGGGTTCGCTCGGCGTGCCGCCGATGCCTGCGGACAAGCGGGTGTTCGGCGGCCTGATCGCAATGCTGGCGATCGGCGGCATCATCTTTCCGCTGGTCGGGCTCTCGCTGGTGGTGATGCTTGCGCTCGACTGGAGCTATCCGCACTTCCGCCGCGCGATCCGGTTTGCTTGAAGGGCAGGGCGGTAGCTTAGGAAGGAAAGACCCCTCCCCATAAGGGGGAGGGCCTGAGTTCTGTATTGAACATTCGGGCACTTAATTTCCTCCGTCATGCTCGCCCTCGTGGCGGGCATCCAGCCAGCCAAGTCCTTGGGATGAAGGAGTCTTTTGACCCGACAGACGTCGGGTCGCTGGATCCCCACCACAAGGGTGAGGATGACGGAGAGTGGGGGTACCGCTTTCGTCAAATATCGGCTTCAGGGTTTGTTAGCAGTCTGAACGTCCCGGCCATCAGCTGGCCGGGGCGACAAGAATCAGATCTTCCTGGTCTTGGTGAAGTCCGAGGCATCGATGGCGCCGTCGCCATTGGTGTCGCGGCGCTTGAACATCGCGTCGGCCCGCGCTGTAACCTCAGTAAGGCTCAGCGAACCGTTCTTGTCGGTATCGGCGCGTTTGAAGCCCTTATGGCGCATGCCGGGCAGCATGGCCGCGCGTGTCTCGCGGAGCTTTTCCATCGCGGCAGTCTTGTCAGCGCCGGTCTTTTCCTTGGCAGCCCGCCATTCCTGGCCGTGGGCCTTGCGCACCGCCTTGATTTCCTCACGGGTGACCTGGCCGTTGCCGTCGGTATCGAAGGCCTTGAAGGTTTCTGCCGTGCGGACATGAACTTCGTCCAGCGCGACCTTGTTGTCGCCATTGGTATCGAAGCGTTTGATCGTCCATTCAGCCCGCTGCTCCGGCGTCGGCTTCTGCCGGGCGGCGAATGTGGGGGCAACAAAGCCGGTGAGTGCGAGGCTGGCGGCGACGGCTCCGAGAATCAAAGTGTTCCTGCGCATGTCGAAATCCTTTCAGTGATCAATGTCCCTGAGTGGAAGATAGACAGCCTGAACAGGATGGCCAGTTAAACTTTGGTAATTTAAGTGTTTGACAAGAAAGGGGTTTTTCCGTGTCGAAACTGTGTTGCAAGACTGGTGTCAGCCTTCGGACAGAAGCCGGTTGAGGAAACCCGTCAGGTCTTCGGTAACAAAATCGACCTGCGCATCGCCATCCTCCGTTTTTTCCCAGGCTTCGGCAAACTCGTATTCGAAATTGCGCGGCACCAGCAGAACCGTCTTCATCCCGAGCGTCTTCGGCACCACCAGATTGCGCGGCAGGTCCTCGAACATGGCGGCATGTTTGGTATCGACCCGGTGCAGGCTCATGAACTTATGATAGGTATCGCCGGCGGGCTTCGGCACATACTCGGCGGCGACAATATCGAAAATGTCGTCGAAATGATCGAGGATGCCCAGCGCCCGCGCCGTCATCTCCGCATGCTTGACGCTGCCATTGGTGAAGATGAACTTGCGGCCCGGCAGCGCCTTGATGGCATCGCCAAGCGCCGGATCGGCCGGGACGACCGAATAGTCGATCGCATGCGCCTTCTGCAGAAACTCGTTGGGATCGATGCCGTGATGGATCATCAGGCCCTGCAGGGTGGTGCCGTGATCGCGGTAATATTCCTTCTGCAAGGTTTTGGCAGCCACCGGGTCCAGCGTCAAAAGCGCTGCCACATAGGCCGTCATGTTGCGGTCGATCTGCGAAAACAGATTGACGTGATGCGGATAGAGCGTGTTGTCGAGATCGAACACCCAGTCGGTGACGTGGGCGAAATCGGCTTTGGTCGGCAGGCGGTCGAGCTGTGTCATGGGCGCGTTATGCCATGGCAAATCTGGCGAGGAAATGGGCTTTCTGAGCGTCGTTCGCATTTCTCCTTTGAATTGCCAGGACGGTATGGCACGTTTCCTCCCGGGTGGTTTGAACCCAGGAGCTGTAATGGCGATGTCGGACGAACTCTTCTACAGTCTGTTTCTGCTTGGCTTCTATGCGGCATCCGTCGTTACATATTTTGCCTTCGGTTTTGCCGTGACCTTCGTCAACGATCGCAACCCGGAGCGGAAAATTCAAAAGGGCCGCGGCTCCGGCAAGCGTCGCAATGCGGAAATCCGCCAGAGCCTGGCCTCGATGTTCAGCGCCTGCCTGCCGCTGACCATAGGCCTCTACGTACAGGAGAAGGGCTGGGCGCTGACGCCCTGGGATTTCAACTGGTGGACGGCCCTGCCGCTGTTTCTGCTGATCATGTTCCTCTACGATACCTGGTTTTATTTCATGCACCGGCTGCTGCACACCAAGTGGCTTTATCCGCTGCATGCGCTGCACCACAAAAGCCTCGCACCGACGGTCTGGAGCACCTATTCGGAAGATGTGCTCGATAATTTCCTGCTGCAGGGATTTACCGCCGTCATCGTCTTCGTCGTGCCGTTTCCGCCGGCGATCCTGATCGGGCAAAGGGTGTTCGAGCATTTCAACGGCATGTTCGGCCATTGCGGGTTCGAGTATTTCGCCTCCTCGACGGCGCGCTATCCCTCGCCGATGCTGTGCACCACATTCCATGACCAGCACCATTCGGGCTTCCGCTACAATTACGGCAACTATTTCTCCTTCTGGGATCGGGTGCTGGGCACCGTTTCGCCGGATTACGACCAGCGCGTGAAAAAGACCGAGGAGGAGGCGCCGCCGCTGACATTCCGTCAGACTGCGGTACCGCCGGAGGCCCGGGAAAAGTCGGTCTGAACCGCCTGTCCGATCAGTCGGCCCGAACGATGAAGACCATTTCCTCCGGCACGGCCGCGTCGGCCGGTTGGGCTTGCCAGTTCCAAAAACCTGTCCGGCCCGCGGTCCCGATACAGTCAATCGTTTCTCGATATCCGTCCGCGAGACGGCAGGGGCTCGCTGGATGAAACCGGGCGCGCCTTGCTGCGACCGAAAGGCGGCAACCGCGCTCTGCTGCGCGTGGATATGGATTCTGCGATAACGGCGTGCTAGCGGGCAGGGATGGAAGCTTGGATCGTCATCACAATCGCCGCCGCGTTTTTGCAGAACCTGCGTTCGGCGCTGCAAAAACACCTGCAGGGGTCACTCGGAACGACGGGTGCCAGCTTCGTGCGGTTCGGCTTCGGCTTTCCGCTGGCGATCGCCTATGTCCTCGGTCTGCATTATCTTGCGGACTATGCCTTTCCGCAGCTGAACGGCAGCTTCGTCTTCTGGGCGGTGCTTGGCGGGCTCGCGCAGATCTTTGCGACCATCCTGCTGGTCTATCTGTTCTCGCTGCGCAACTTTGCCGTCGGCACCGCCTATTCGAAGACGGAGCCGGTGCAGGCGGCGATCTTCGGGCTGATCCTTCTGGGCGAGCGGCTGACGCCGGGCGCGATCGCGGCGATCATCGTCGGTGTCGCCGGCGTGATGATGATTTCCGTGGCGCGGATGCCGCTGTCCTGGCGCAATCTTCTGGTGGCGCTGACTGGGCGGACGGCATTGATCGGCATTGCCTCCGGGGCGGTGTTCGGCATTTCCGCCGTCGCCTATCGCTCGGCATCGTTGTCGCTCAACGGGCCGAACGCGGTCATGCAGGCCGCCGTGACCCTTGCCTGCGTCACAACGTTCCAGACGGTGTTCATGCTGGTCTGGATGGTGATCAAGGATAAAAGCGAAATTGGCCGCGTGGCGCGGTCCTGGCGGTCGTCAGCGCTTGTCGGGCTGGCGGGCGTCACCGGATCGGCCTGCTGGTTCACGGCGATGACTTTGCAACAGGTGGCCTATGTGCGGGCGCTCGGGCAGATCGAGCTGGTGTTTACCTTCATGGCCTCGATCTTCCTGTTCCGGGAGCGCATCAACCGGATGGAAACCGCGGGATGCCTGCTGATCGTGGCGGGTATCCTGCTGCTTCTGATGTGGACGTGAGCCGTCCCTTGGCTCTGGCGCAGGCCGCTGCTGTTGTGGCATGACAGGGGCGAATTGTTTTTGGAGGAAAGACGATGACCCAGACGGACAAGGCAAAGGCGTTCAAGGAACTGCACCGCAAGGGCGATCCGGTGGTGCTCTACAATATCTGGGATGCAGGTACCGCCCAAGCTGTGACAGCGTCCGGCGCCAAGGCGCTGGCAACCGGCAGCTGGTCGGTGGCCGATGCCAACGGCTATGGCGACGGCCAGCAAATCCCGATGCTGCAACTCGTCGATATCGCCCGCTCGATTGTGGCGGCGACCGATCTGCCGGTGTCGATCGATTTCGAGGGCGGCTATGCCGAAGACCCTGACGCGACTGGGCAGAATGTCGGTCATGTCATCGATACCGGCGCCGTCGGCATCAATTTCGAGGATCAGGTGGTCGGCGCAAGCGGGCTGCATACGATCGAGGCCCAGGCCGCGCGGATCAAGGCGATCCGGGCCAAGGCGGACGCAAAGGGCATTCCCTTCTTCATCAATGCCCGTACCGATCTGTTCCTCAAGCTTTCCGACCCCGTCCGGCATGCGCCGCTGGTGGACGAGGCGATCGAGCGGGCGGCAGCGTATGCGCAGGCCGGCGCCAGCGGTTTCTTCGTGCCGGGATTGTCGAACCCGGACCTGATCGGACGGGTTTGCGAGGCCGTGTCGCTGCCCGTCAACATCATGATGCAGCCGGGCATGGATCAGAAGACGCTGGCCGGACTTGGCGTCGCGCGGATCAGCTATGGACCGGGGCCTTACCGGGCGATGATCGCGTGGCTGAAAGGTGAGGCGAGCGGAGTGTACGGCGAAAAGCGATAGGAAGAAGGGCAGTAGGATGCCGCTAACTGCATTTTTCGCGATGACATCTGCTGTCTTCGGATGGTCGCTCTGCTGGTACGTTCGGGCCTTGCTTTTCTATTCCCGTAACGGCTGGGACTTCAGCAAGGATTTTGGACCCGATTTCTATCATGGCGACGGGCCTGACGATCCTCGAATGAAAATGAAGCCCGAAGAAAAGATGTGGCGGGGCTATCCGCTCTTCATTCTTATCTTCGGGCTCTTTTCGATACTTTTCGGCCTCGGTGTCTTCGGCATTATTGAATTCAAGCACCACACTTAAGGAGCGATCAGCGTTCCCGCACCGTGTTCCGTGAAGATCTCCAAGAGCACCGAGTGCGCCGTCTTGCCGTTCAGAATGACGACGCCTTCGACGCCGCGGGAAAGTGCTTCGATGCAGGTTTCGACCTTGGGGATCATGCCGCCGGAAATCGTGCCGTCCTTGATCAGCGCATGGGCTTCGGCGACCGAGAGTTCCTTGATCAGTTCGCCCTTCTTGTCGAGGACGCCGGGAACATCGGTCAGGAACAGCAGGCGGGTGGCATTGAGCGCCCCGGCGATGGCGCCGGCAAAGGTGTCGGCATTGATGTTGTAGGTGGCGCCGTCGCGGCCGGGAGCGACCGGGGCGATGACCGGGATCATTTCCGATTTGGCGAGGAGATCGAGCAGGGTGCGGTCGACTTCCGTCACCTCGCCGACGAAGCCGAGATCGAGCACGCGTTCGATATTGCTGTCGGGATCGATCACGGTCTTGCGGGCCTTCTGGGCGAAGACCATGTTGCCGTCCTTGCCGCACAGCCCGATCGCCCATTCGCCGGTCTGGTTGATCAGTGCGACGATTTCCTTGTTGATCGAACCGGCCAGCACCATTTCGACGATCTCGACGGTCTTCTGGTCGGTGACGCGCAGGCCGCCTTCGAATTTCGATTCGATGCCCATCTTGGTCAGCATCGCGCCGATCTGCGGGCCGCCGCCATGGACGACGATCGGATTGACGCCGGACTGTTTCAAAAGCGCGATATCGGCCGCAAAAGCCTTGCCGAGCTCGGCATTGCCCATGGCGTGGCCGCCATATTTGACGACGATCGTCTTGTTCTCGTAGCGCTGCATATAGGGCAGCGCCTTGGCGAGAAGATTTGCCTGGATTTCGCTTTCGGATGCGGACATGGAAATACCTCGAAATTAGCCGGGTGCTGTTTAGCGCAAGTTTCCGGCGGAGGGAATGATCCTTGGCAAAGATAAAGCCGGTGTGACATCGGTTGCTGCAACCGTTTTAATCTCGTGCAGCTCCCCTTTTTATCCCCAGGCTTGTGCTCTATGTTCGCCGTTGAGGACGAGGACCGGATTATCGATGACCACAGACGACATCTCAACGCTGATCGGCCGGGTTTCGCTCAGGGACCGCGCGGCGTTTTCCGCTCTCTACCGCCAGACCAGCCCGAAACTTTTTGCCATTTGCGTGCGTATCTTGCGAGACCGGACGGAAGCGGAAGAAGCGTTGCAGGAAATCTACATCAAGATATGGCAACGGGCCGACCGTTTTGCCAGCGGCGACACCAATCCGATGTCCTGGCTTTCGGCGATCGCGCGCAATCATGCGATCGATCATCTTCGGGCGAGAAAGCCGGTAGCAAACACGATTGACGACGCCTATGATCTGGCGGATTCTGCGCCGGACCCGGAAAAAACCGCCATCAATACGGCGGAGGGCCGCCGGATCGACAATTGCATGAGTGAACTCGAGGCAGACCGCGCCGACGCCGTGCGCAAGGCCTATGTCGAGGGGCTGAGCTACCAGGAACTGGCCGAACTTTTCGGCACGCCGCTGAACACGATGCGAACATGGCTGCGCCGCAGCCTGTTGAAACTCAGAGAGTGCATGGAGCGATGACCACACAGAACCCCGAAAGCGGAGATTCCCGCCGCGACCAGGTGATTGCGGGCGAGTATGTGCTGGGTGTTCTGTCTGCCGACGATCGCCGCAAGGTCGAGGCGCGCATCGTTCTTGACGGCGCCTTCGCGGCCATGGTCCATCACTGGCAGAGCAATCTCACCTCTTTCAACGACGCCTATGAGCCCATTACGCCGCCGCCGCAGGTTCTGGTTGCGGTCGAGCGCCGGTTGTTTGCCGAGCAGGCCAAGCCGGTCGTTGCCACAGGGGGGTTGTGGAATTCGCTGGCGCTGTGGCGTGTGCTGACGCTGGCATCGGTGGCGGGTCTTGTCACCGTTGCGACCTTCGCAACCGGTATCCTGACGCCCGCGAGCCAGACGAAGCCGCTGGTGGCCGAACTGACCGGCGATGCCAGCACGACGATCAATCTCCTGGCACAATACGATGCCGCCAACGGCGCGCTGAAAATCACCCCGGTCGCGGCCAAGC
The DNA here is from genome assembly GCF_049896125.1 of Pararhizobium sp. DWP1-1-3. NCBI lineage: Bacteria > Pseudomonadati > Pseudomonadota > Alphaproteobacteria > Hyphomicrobiales > Rhizobiaceae > Pararhizobium > Pararhizobium sp. DWP1-1-3. The sequence goes on along the minus strand of NZ_JAFCTR010000014.1, from coordinate 9,195 downwards.
AGGCGGAAGCCAAGTCGCTGGAACTGTGGCTGATCGAGGGGGACAATCCGGCCAAGTCGCTGGGCATCCTGCCGCAGACGGGCGAGGGCGAAATCATCATCCCGCCGGAACTTCGCTCGAAGTTCGGCGAAGGCATCACGCTCGCCGTCAGCGTCGAGCCCTTCGGCGGCTCGCCCACGGGCACGGCAACCGGGCCGGTGGTTGCCGTTGGCAAGACGCGGCTGCCTTAACCTTCACTGTTCATTGTAAGTTTAATCTTACCGAATGCCGACAAACCCTGAATGAGATTGTCTGGGGAGATTGGCAACGCCACTCTCCGTCATCCTCGCCCTTGTGGCGGGGATCCAGCGACCCGACGTCTGTCGGGTCAAAAGACTCTTTCAGCTCAAGGACTTGAGCTGGCTGGATTCCTGTGACGAGCACAGGAATGACGGAAGATTTGATGATCGCATAATTTTCCAAGTGACCTGCAAATTGGTCAGAAAATGACTTTGTCAGCAGGCCAGTTGCTGGGCTCGAAAAAGCGCAGCATTTTTTTGCCTGTATCGACCGGGCTTGTCATAAAACCATAGAAAATCAAATATTTAGAGAAACGCGAATTTTCCTGAAACTCTTTCGAACCCCTTGCCGTTCCTTGTGTTGTCCTCTGCGCAGAGAACACGAATTTCAAAAAAATCGGGACAGGCCCGCTCCCGGGTCCGAGAGATCAACAGGAAGGAATAGAAATGTTCAAGTCCATGCTGCGCACGGTTACCGTCGCTTCGATACTGGCCGCCGGCGCTTTTGCCGCTCATGCGGAAAATCCGATGGTCGGCGGCGCGCCGATGTATGAAAACAAGAACATCGTCGAAAATGCCGTCAATTCCAAGGATCACACGACGCTGGTCGCCGCCGTCAAGGCTGCCGGTCTCGTCGAAACCCTTCAGGGCAAGGGCCCGTTCACGGTTTTCGCACCGACCAACGAAGCGTTCGCAGCCCTGCCGGCCGGCACGGTCGATACGCTGTTGAAGCCTGAAAGCAAGGACATGCTGACGAAGGTGCTGACATGCCATGTCGTGGCTGCCAACGCACTGTCTGACGCCATCTCCAAGATGGTAGCGGACGATGGCGGCACCCATGATGTGAAGACGGTTGGCGGTTGTGTGCTCAAGGCAAAAGCCGACGGCGGCAAGATCACCCTGACCGATGAAACCGGCGGCGTTGCCACCGTCACCATCGCCGACGTCAAACAGTCGAACGGCGTTATCCATGTGATCGACAAGGTTCTGTTGCCGAAGTCCTGATCCACGCCTTTGTGGTTTGGGGGCCGGATGCATCCTAAGCGCATTTTCGGCTCCGGGCCGGGGATCAAATCCTCTCCGGCCACAAGGCCACCGGTTTTTCACTCACCGGTGGCCTTTTTGGTTCGTATACAAGCTGTTGCTCACGCGGGATTGATCGGCATTTGTTTTGCGGGTGGGCGGCCGCCGCGCTAGCTTTCAGGCGTTGCCGACGCCATTCGGCAGACGGGAGAGTATCATGACAAGCCGACGCTTCTTTCTTCTTTCCGGAGTTGCCCTTGCCGCGGCTGCGGCGTTTCGCGGTTTCAGACCTGAAGCCATCGCGGCCGAAACGTTCGAAGTGACCAAAACCGATGCGGAATGGAAGGCACTCCTTACTGCCGAGCAGTACCAGATCCTGCGCCATGAGGACACGGAGCGGCCATTCACCAGCGCGCTGAACACCGAGAAGCGCAAGGGCACATTCCATTGCGCCGGCTGCGATCTGCCGGTCTATTCATCGGAAACCAAATATGACAGCGGCACGGGCTGGCCAAGCTTTTGGGACTCGTTGCCGAATGCGGTGGGCAAGCGCGAGGATACGTCACTGTTCATGACCCGCACCGAATGTCATTGCAGCCGGTGCGGCGGCCATCTCGGCCATATCTTCGACGACGGTCCGCAGCCGACCGGCATGCGCCATTGCATCAACGGGATGGCAATGACGTTTATGCCCGCATCGGCTGCCTGAACGTTCTTAGAAGGTGCCCGCCGTAGGCGATGCCGGCTGGGTATCGGACAGCGCTGCCTGGAGCTTGGCTTCCTGGTCGGGCGACAGCGAGGTCTTCAGCACCTTGCCGCGCAGGCCGGAAAACTCGGCCAGAACCTTTTCCGGCTGTACCTTGCGGACCAGCACGAAGAGGGCAGAGGAGTTGTTGGGAATGGTTTCACCGAGCGACTTGATGAAGTCGTCATCGATGCCGTAATCGGCAAGCGAACCCGACAGCGCGCCGGTGCCCGCACCGATTGCGCCGCCAATGGCAAAGCCCGCAAGCGGATTGAGGAACAACAGGCCGACCAGGCCACCCCACAGCGAGCCGCTGAGAAGTCCCGACGTTGCACCAATGGCCGTCAGGTTCATGCTCTGCTTCAAGTGGACCTTGCCGGTCTCGTCGCGCACGACGACGACGGCATCCTCGAGGTCGATCAGGTATTCCTTCTTCAGCGTGTTCAGCTTCAGAAGCACCTTGTCGGCTTCTTCGGTGCTGTCAAAACCCACAACAATCAGATCGGACATGTCGTTTTCTCCTTGAATGCTCAACGCATTGGAGGTGCCTGCAAGGCCGCCCCGAGCGTCAACATAGAGCACATGTCATGTCGGGGTAGTGTGACAGCCGCAATTAAAGCACGCCGCGCGAAAGCTGTGGCCGATTGTTCGGCGGCGTGCTTGCAAGGAGGACCTGCAGAGATGCGCGTCAGGTCGAGATGGCGACCCGGATGGCGGCGCGCAGTTCTTCGATGCCAAGGCCCTTTTCGGACGATGTCGCAAGGACTTCCGGAAAGGCAGCGGGCCGTTTCTTGATCTTTTCCAGCGTCTCGGAAATCAGCCGGGGAACCGCTGGATCCTTGATCTTGTCGGTCTTGGTGAGGATGACCTGATAGGATACGGCTGCCTTGTCGAGCAGGTCGAGCACATCATCATCGTTCTTCTTGATGCCGTGACGGCTGTCGATCAGCACGTAGACGCGCTTCAGCGTCGAGCGGCCGCGCAGATAGTCGAAGACCAGCTTGGTCCAGGCATCGACATGTTCCTTCGGCGCCTGCGCATAGCCATAGCCGGGCATATCGACCAGCGCCATCGGCGGCAGGTCGCCGGGCTGGCCGGAATAGCCGTCCGGAACGAAATAGTTGAGCTCCTGGGTACGGCCCGGCGTGTTCGACGTCCGTGCAAGACCCTTCTGGCCGACCAGCCCGTTGATCAGCGACGACTTGCCGACATTGGAGCGTCCGGCAAAGGCGATCTCCAGCGGACCTTCCGGCGGCAGGAACTTCATCGACGGCACGCCGCGGATGAATACCCATGGCCGCCCGAAAAGGGGCTTGTCGTCCTGCGGCTTAACGTCTGTCATGGCGGTCCTGTCCTTGGCTTCAGGAGAGGACTTCGATGTTTTGCTCCGTCATGTCAAGAAAACTTGCGATTTTCGAGGTTTTGGCTCAACCGATCGCCCGTCTTTGGCGCCACATCTCGACGCTGAGGTAAGACAGCAAGGCAACCAGCACCACCGCTCCGCCGAGGATCGTATTGAGGCTGGGGATTTCGCCATGGATCAGCGCGACCCAAAGTGGCGCAAGGATCGTCTCGGCGGTGCCGAGAAGGGCCGCGAGTGCTGACGGGATAAGCCGGGCGCCGGTGACGAAGAATGCGAGGCCAAGGCCGAAATTGAGAGCGCCGAACGTCGCGAGAATGCCGAGTTCCGGCAGCGTGACGCTGAGGCCCGATGCCATGATGCCCGCAACCGTGCCGGCAACGAGGGTGCCGAAGCAGGCGGCGGGCGTCATGCGCACATGCGCGTATCGGCGGGTGATGACGGTGGCGAGCGCGAAGACGAAGGCGATCAGGACGGCCAGCGCATCGCCAACCGGCGAGACCGTCCCGCCGACGGAATCCGACACCATGATGGCGACGCCGCCGATCACTGCGGCAATGGCAAGCCATGTGAGGAGCGACACACGTTCGCGAAAGACGATCCAGCCGATCAGCGCGGCGATCAGCGGCACGCCGGCCTGGATCAGCACAATGTTGGCGACGGTGGTATAGGCGAGCGCCAGGATGAACGAGGTCGAGGCGATGGCAAAACACAGGCCGACTGCAATGCCCGGCAGACCCATGTGGCGAAACAGCGTGACGGTGCCGCGTGGCCCGTCGCGCAGAAGCATGAAGCCGATGAGGAAGACGGCGGCGAACAACGAACGCCAGAACACGATCGTCCAGCCATCTTCGATCGACAGGAAGCGCGCCAGCGTGCCGCCAAAACTCCAGACGATGGCGGACCCAAGTACCAGCGCCGCGCCATGGGTGGCAGTGGGTTGGCCGGTGCTTGCGGATTGCGGCAGGGGCTGCGACATGGCGGGAATCCGGTTGCGGTGGTCAAGTGTAGGAGCAGGCGAACCGACATGCGCGCATATCCGCGACGGGGCGCTGTCGCAAATATTCCGCGCATGTGTGCGCTGCTATCTATCCTCGGCCGCAGCGGCTTCCGGCTCGGGTTTGATCACGGCAAGCACCACGCCGCCGATGGCGATGATGGCCGCGCCGGCGAGCACGCCCGTGGTCGGAATTTCGTTGAAAAACAGGAAGCCGATGACTGCGGCAAAGACCAGCCACGCATAATCGACCGGTCCGACGATCGCCAGCGAGGCCAGCCGGTATCCGCGCACGACGCAATATTGCGCCGCCACCGCGATGGGGCCGAGCAGCAGAAACGGCGCCATGGCGGAGAGGGACGCTTCCTTCCACGTCAGGACAGCGGGCAGAGCCAGGAACAGGATGCCGAAGCCGTTGACATAAAGCAGCACCGTCAGCGGCCGGTCGGCATGCGACAGGACCCGGATCATCAGGCCCTCGATGGCCAGCAGGGCGGCACCGAGAACGGCAATGCCCGCAGGCACGAGATAGGCGGGCTCGAACTGGGTGAAGGCGCCGCGCGAGATCATGATGAAACCGGCGCCGGCGAAACTCAGGGTAATGCCGAGCATATGCTGCTTCGTCACGGTTTCCTTCAGCACGAGAACGGCGAGCGGAATGATGAAAACCACATAGAGAAGGCCAAGCGCCGTCGCATCGACAATCGGCATCGCCGCCGAGGAATAGATCAGCGCGAAACCGCCGGAGACACCGAACGCCGCGCGCATCGCATGCGAAACCGGCCGGGCGCTGCGATAGACGCGCAAGCTGTCCCGTTTGCAGGCAACCACGCAAAGCAGTGTCGCGAAGCCGCTGATGTACCGGAGAAACTGGATTTGCACCACGGACATGCTGTCTCCGCCAAACTTGCCGGATGCAAAGATCAAGGAAAATAATGCCGTTCCGAGCACGACCCAGATCATGGCTTCGGCATTCGAGTTCAACAGACTTTTCCGCAAGGCCATAACTTTCAATGGTTTCAATCGAAACTCTTGCCAAATCGGCGCACCACATTGCAAATTCGATTTTTGAACCCTGAATGAGTATTTTCGATGCAGAACAAGCGCAGTGTCTCGCTGAACGCGGTGCGGGTTTTCGTCCTGACCGCACGGCATCTCAGTATCGTGCAAGCCGCCGGAGAAATCGGCGTCACGCCGAGCGCCGTCAGTCATCAGCTCAAGAAGCTGGAGGGCGAACTGGGCGTGGCGCTGTTCAAGCGAAGCCACAATTTCCTTGAGTTGACGGATGCCGGACGCCGCTTTCACGACGATGCCGCCGCAGCGATCGCGGCGATCGATCGATCAGCCGAAGCGCTCAGCCGCGACCAGAACGAAATTGTCGTTCGCGTCTCGATCTCGCTTGCCGTTCGCTGGCTGATCCCGGCGCTGGAGCGGTTCAAGACGCTCAATCCCGCCGCCCGTGTCCGCGTCGAGACGAAAACCGGTTCCAATATCTCCCTCGGTTCCGGCGATCTGGCGATTTCCTATCATCGCGCCGGATCGACCCCTGTGGAGGGAGAATGGCTTGCAGCCGACATGAGCCGCCCGGTCGCATCGCCGGCGCTTCTGGCTGCGGTCGGCTATGGGGAGACCGGTGATCTCGGCAAGGTTCCAGCCCTGCAATGTGCGGTGGACAATTGGGACTGGGCGCTGTGGACCCGAACGCTTGGTCTCGAGCGCAGCGCCATACAGATCCAGCACGTGTTCGACACCGACGATGCCGCCCTGCACGCGGCGACCGCGGGACTGGGCATGGTGCTTGCGCCGGCATTCTTGACGGAGCGCGAAATCCGGTCCGGCGGGCTGGTGGTTTTGCCGGGCTTCGGGCCGGTGGATCTCGGCCACTACCGGGTGGTCTTCCAGCGCCATGAAAACCGCATGACCCGGAAATTCCGCAAATGGCTCGGCGAGGAAATGCAGCGGATGGTCTAGCCGCCGAGGAACCGGCCGAAGCGCCAAGGGTGTGTCTGGCCAAGAAAAAAACCCCGGATCAGCCGATCCGGGGTTGGTGGTTTTCGCCTTGTCCCGGCCTATTCGGCGGGTTTCGGTTTTCGTGTGAACAATCCCTTGAGATTGTCGATCAGTTCGACCTTGGCGCCGTGGCGTTTCATGATGAACGCCTGCTGGGTGATCGACAGCGTGTTGTTCCAGGCCCAGTAGATGACCAGACCGGCCGGGAAGCTGGCCAGCATGAAGGTGAAGACCAGCGGCATCCAGGTGAACAGCATCGCCTGTGTCGGATCCGGCGGCGTCGGGTTCATGCGCATCTGCAGGAACATGGTGATGCCCATGATCAACGGCCAGACGCCGATCATCAGCGCGTGCGGCACGGCGTAGGGCAGCAGGCCGAACAGGTTGAACAGTGAGGTCGGATCCGGTGCGGAAAGGTCCTGGATCCAGCCGAAGAACGGCGCATGGCGCATTTCGATGGTGACGTAGATCACCTTGTAGAGCGCGAAGAACACCGGAATCTGCAACAGGATCGGCCAGCAGCCGGCGATCGGGTTGATCTTTTCTTCCTTGTAGAGGGCCATCATGCCCTGCTGCAGCGCCATACGGTCGTCGCCGTGTTTCTTCTTCAGTTCCTCCATCTTCGGCTGAACCTTCTTCATGTTCGCCATGGAAGCGTATTGCTTGCTGGCGAGCGGGAAGAACAGCAGCTTGACGACGATGGTGGTCAGAAGGATCGCAACGCCGAAGTTTCCGAAATAACGGAAGAAGAAGTCCATCAGTTTGAACATCGGCTTGGTGATGAAGTAGAACCAGCCCCAGTCGATCAAAAGGTCGAACTGCGGGATCGAGTAGGACTTCTCGTAACCGTCAACCAGCGGAACCTGCTTGGCACCGGCAAAGACCAGGGTCTTCAGGTCCGTGGACTGGCCGGGCGCGATCGTCACGGCATCCTGCTTGTAGTCAGCCTGGAAGCGCGGACGGCCATCGGTGAAGTGCTCGTACTTGGATTCGTAGGCCAGGTTCTGCGGCGGCACGATGGTTGCGGCCCAGTACTTGTCGGTGATGCCGAGCCAGCCGGTCGTTGCCTTCTCATGCTTGGCCGGAACGTCGTTTTCCACCTTGCTATAGGCAACTTCGTTGAGACCATGCTCGCCGATGACGCCAATAAAGCCTTCATGCAGAACGTAGACGCTCGGGGTGGTCGGCTTGTTGAAGCGGGTGACGCGGCCATAGGTGGAGAGCGATACCGGCGCGCCGCTGCCGTTGGTGATCGAGTCTACGATCTGGAACATGAAATGTTCGTCGATCGAGATCGTGCGGGTGAAAACCACACCCTTCTCGTTGGTGAAGGTCAACACAACAGGTGTCGCCGTCGTCAGCTTGTCGCCACTCTTGACCGTCCAGACGGTCGCCGGGCCTGGAACGGTGCCGGATGCCTCGTTGCCGATAAAGCCGAGTTCGGTAAAGTAGCCGTCCGGCGTGTCGGAGGGGCTGAACAGGGTGATCAGCGGGCTCTTGTCGTCGACGGTCTCGTGGTATTCCTTGAGCTTCAGGTCGTCGAAGCGTGCGCCGGTCAGATTGATCGAGCCGCTGACCGCAGCCGTGTCGATGGAAACACGGGCCGATTTGGCGATCGCCTGGTCGCGGGTTTCAACAGCGCCGGGGACAGCACCCTGGGCCGGCTGGGCCTGACCTGGAACAGCCGGCGTAACGGCCGGCTGGTTCTGCTGGGTGATCTTCTGATGGGCTTCCGCCGCAATCCGTTCTTTCTCTATCTTCGGATTCACATAGAGAAATTGCCAGGCAATCAGGATGAGCACTGATAGCCCGATCGCCACGAAGTAGTTGCGGTTTTTTTCCATCATTCTTTCCTGGAGCCGGCCGGTGGCCGTGAATATTTTTGCTTGCTTTCGATCCGCTCGCAGAGCGTCTTGCCGATCCGCTCGAAGGGCGCGTTCAAAAGGTCGCGTCTGGCGACAATCACATAGTCAAGTCCGGGCTTCATTGCAAATCCGGCGGAAAGTCGCACCGCTTCCTTCAGGCGCCGGCGCATCCGGTTGCGTTCGACGGCATTGCCATGCTTCTTGGTGACGGTGAAACCGACGCGGGGGGCGGTGTCAGGCTCGTTGCGATCAAGAACTTCCAGAAGAAACAACGGACCCTTCCGCTGCTCTCCCTTACGCACGGCAAGAAACTGCGGCCGGCTTTTCAGCCGCCCGGCAGTTGATTTAGGCTTGGGTGATGTCATTCGCCCGCGCTCCTTCCGGGAGCAGGAGCATCCATCGTCCAGACGGACGTTTGCAGGATGCTCCGGCGCCATGAAGCCGCGCTTGCAGGTTTCGCGAAGATTAGTGCGCGAAGACGCGGCACGCGCCAGACGGCCTTAAGCCGACAGACGCTTACGGCCACGTGCCCGGCGGGCAACGATAACCTTGCGGCCACCCTTTGTGGCGATACGTGCACGGAAGCCGTGACGGCGCTTGCGAACAAGCTTAGACGGTTGATAGGTACGCTTCGTCATTTATTTTAATACCGCGGTGTGCGGCCCTTCTTGGGTTTGCTTCTTAGCAAGGGAGCGTTACGTTCCGGACACGGCGTTGCACAGGGCAAGGGGACTTGTCCGGACGTGGGCGGCTTATAAGAGCAAAGGGCCGCGAAAGTCAATTGCCGGGGCTGAAAAGCCACGGCCCTGAACTCGGGTTAACGGGTATTTCGGAAATTTCACGAGTCTGATTCAAGTGTGTCGGTGATTTGGAGGCCGACATGATTGAAGATCATCGCCCGCGGCTGCGGGTTTTGC
>NZ_JAFCTR010000013.1:0-160695 GCF_049896125.1 Pararhizobium sp. DWP1-1-3 | reverse complement strand
AGCAAAACCCGCAGCCGCGGGCGATGATCTTCAATCATGTCGGCCTCCAAATCACCGACACACTTGAATCAGACTCGTGAAATTTCCGAAATACCCGTTAACCCGAGTTCAGGGCCGTGAATGAAGGGGCGGCGAAACCGCGACAGCGGATCGTTGCCGCATCTGCCACACCGAATGCCCGACCAGCGCCAGAATCAGCACTGCACCGCCGGTCAGCGTTTGCGATGTCGGGACCTCCAGGAAGACGATCCAGATCCAGAGTGGGGCGAGGATGGTTTCGAGCAGGTAGAACATGCCGACTTCCGGCGCCGACAGGTAGCGCGGGCCGGTGGCGAGGCAGAAGAAGGCGAACGGGATCATGATCAGTCCGTCGAACATGATCCAGCCGGGATGGGCGATTGCAAGGCCCTCGGCCGGCGACAGCAGGTAGCCGATAATGGCGGGGAAGATCGCGGTTGCCAGTGGCACCAGCCCCATGTCCTTGCCGCTGGCGCGGCTGACGGTGATGGCGGATGCCAGCATCAGGGCCGAGCAGACAGCCATGGCATCGCCGAAGAAACTGCCGCTTTTCAAGCCGTCCTGGACGATCAGCCCGACGCCAAAGACCATGACGGCCATCGTCACCAGCGTCGCATTCGAGGGACGCTCCTTGAGGAAGACCCAGGACAGGATAGCGGCGAACATCGAGGTGAAGGCGACGATGAAGACGACATTGGCGGTCGCGGTGTTGAAGACCGACAACAGGAAAGTGAAGGAGCCGAGGCCGTAGAACAGGCCGGCGAGCAGCCCTGCCTTGCCCGGCACCAGCGCTATCCTGCGGCCGAGAAACTTGTTCAGCACCACCCAGGCGATCAGCGCGACGGCGAAGGTGCAAAGGCTGCGCAAAGCGAGCAGCGACCAGACTTCGCCATCGGCGGAGCGGATCAGCGGAATGTCGAAGGAGAGGGCAAGGCCGCCAAGGCCGGTGATGAGAAGTCCGCGGCGGTGGTGGGCGGCATCGATGTCTACACTCAAGATTTCGTCCTGTCAGGTGGCAGCGCTTTAGTCCGTATAGCGCTCCCAGCCCTGGGCCATAAGGTGCTCCTGCGGCAGAAACTTTGTTTTATAGTCCATTTTGCGCGATCCCTTGACCCAATAGCCGAGATAGACGTGCGGCAGGCCCCGTTCCCTCACTTTGCGGATGTGATCGAGAATCATGAAGGTGCCGAGCGAGCGGTCCGCCACGTCAGGGTCGAAATAGGAATAGACCATCGACAGGCCATCGCCCATCTTGTCGGTCAGCGCTGCCGAGATCAGCGGTCCCTTCGCCAGACCGATGCCATCGCCTTCAACCTTGAGACGGTACTCGATGATCTTGGTGTTGACATGGGTATCTTCCACCATCATCGCGTAATCCAGCACCGACATGTCGGACATGCCGCCCTTCTGGTGGCGATGGTCGAGATAGCGGCGAAACAGGCTGTATTGCTCGCTGGAGGGTTCTGCCGGGTATTCCGTCGAAACCACGTCGCTGTTTAGCGCCAGGATGCGGCGCATCGAACGGGTGGGTGAAAACTCGCCGGCGACGATGCGCACGGAAACGCAGGCCCGGCAGCTTTCGCAGGCTGGCCGGTAGGCGATATTCTGGGAGCGGCGGAAACCGCCCTGGGTGAGGAGATCGTTGAGTTCAGGTGCCCGCTCGCCCACCATGTGGGTAAACACCTTGCGCTCCATCTCCTGCGGCAGATACGGGCAGGTTGCCGGCGCGGTCAGGTAGAATTGTGGAGACGGTGTAGTTTGCGTGTTCATATGATGCGGAGATCGCTCTTCTTGGCCGCTTGGATAACATTAGCATGGCGCAAGATTATAAAAGGTCAATCGCGACTTTTTGAACTGTCGCGTTGCAATGCAGCGAACTGGTGTTTTTAGATGATCGGCTGCAGGTCTGCGACGGAATGCGGCAAGGCATCCCGGCGCAGGTCTAACCCGTCAATAGGCGTCGCGACGGACAGTGACCGTGCCGATGAGCAGGTCATGCAACAACCGGCCACGATCGGTGAACAGGCCGACAAGCAGCACCAGCGGAGTGAGAATAGCGTTGGCAATCCAGAAGATCACCAGATGGACGATGGCGGTTAGAAAATCCATCGGCCGGCCGTCGGTGCGGGCGATCGCCAGCCCCATCATGCTCATGCCCGGCGAAGCCTGCTTCGGGCCGCCCACCGTGATGCCGAAATACAGCATGGCGAGACCGGCAAACAGCACCGGATAAAGGAAAAAGCCGAGGCCGAACGTCAGGATGCCGAGAAAGAACACGACGACGGCGGCAGGAATCCACAACAGGGCGACGATGGCGTAATCGATCACGAATGCCATGACGCGCCGGCTGAGCACGCCCTGATAGGCCCGCCAGTCGTTGCTCGGGATTCTGAGGTTTTCGTCCTGTACGCTCATGTCTGTGTCTCCAGTTCTTTCCTGATATGGGTAGTGGCTGCCAAAATGCAAATCCGGCGGTCATCCAAATCTCTGATGGTGGACGCAGCGCCGGCACAAGCCCTTCGCATTGCGGCGGCAACCGATCGGCAGGGCATTCCCGCCGTCCTTTCAGCCTGCGTTCATATAAATATGCTAACGGTAAGGCAGCACTGCAAACCCGGGAGGTTCGTCCTCCCAAATGACACTGGCTCCCAGCCGGTGTGTTGGATGGCAGCGCTTCATCCCAGTCACCGGTTCCTCACATGCCCCCCAGCCTTCATGCAGATACCAATACCGGCCGGTTCGAAGGTCTCAAAGGCCGTCTCTGTCTCATGGCCCTGCTCGCCGTAGTTTGCACATTGCTGCTGGCGACATCGACGATATCGGCTTCCATCGAAGCTTTTCGCAAGGCCCATGCCGGTGCAGGGAACATGCGTCAGTTCACAGCCATCTTCGACGCCGCAAATTTCATCTCGGCCGAGAGGGGGCCTGCCAACAACCTGATGACCGCATCGGAGCCCAAGCGGATTGAGGCACGGTTGAAATGGCGCGATGTCGTCGTGAGTACCGACGTGGCGCTGGATGAGCTTGAGCGGCGCGGCATACCGGATGCGATGATCGATGATGTCCGCGCCAGACTTGCCGCAGCTCGCACGCTGATCACGGCAATTGGACAACAGCCGCGCGACGGCCGGCGTTACCAGGAGATTCATGCGGCCGTTGACGCCATGTTTGCTGCCAGGGACTCCTATCGCAGGATCATCGAATGGCAGAGCGGGGAAATCCTCAGGAGGGATCCCGATCTCGCTACCATCGTCGTGCAGGGCATCGCCCTCAGCGATCTGAGGGAATATGCGGGCCGGCTTGGCTCCTATCTGATCGCGCCGATGGCGGCAGGGACGGCCGTGACACCGCAGGATATCGCTGCAAGCAGTGTCGCACGCGGCAGGCTGCTTGAAGTCTGGGACCTGGTCGGCCCACGCTCTGCCTTGCCTGTATCGGATCCGATCCGGCTGAAGCGTCAGGAGGCGGAAGACACCTTCATGCGGCAGGGCCTTACGCTGATCGACGAGCAGATGGCGATCGGCAGCAGGAGCGGCCATTTCTCCCTTGATGGCGTCAACCTCACACGGCGCTACGTCGCGCTGATGCAGCCACTTGGCGAATTGAGAAACATCTACATGTCCGAGATTGTCAGCCAGTTCGAAACCCGGGAACGGGAAGCGCAGTTCGCGCTCTACCGCAGCGGACTGATCACGGCCGTGCTGCTGATGCTGGTGCTCGGTCTCGTTGCTGCCGTGCAGATCTATATCCTGCGGCCCTTGCTGAGAGGTGCGCAGGCCGTTATCGCGCTTGCCGACGAGCGCCCCGCCGATCTGGTTTCCGCACGGGGCGAGGTCAAGGAGATTCGAAGGCTGTACGGCGCCATCGGCATTCTGTCGCATCGGCTCGGCGAGCGTGCGCTGCTGACCAACCAGCTCGAAATCCTCGCCGCAACCGACGGACTGACCGGCCTTCTCAACCGGCGTGCGCTGGAAGGCCAGGCGGCGGCCGTGGCGCAGGACACGGCGCAGTATCTGATCCTTTTGGATATCGATCATTTCAAATCGATCAACGACCGCTATGGCCATCCTTTTGGCGACACCGTTTTGCGCACCACTGCGGATCTGATGCGCCTTTCCGCCGGTCAATCGGGTTGTCTGGCCCGTTTCGGTGGCGAGGAGTTTGCGCTTCTGCTGGAAGGCGGTTCGCTGGCCGAAGCGGCCTGCATGGCGCGAAAGCTCAGGACGTCGATCGAGAACTCCCCGCTCAAGGCTCCGGATGGTGCGATGCTGACGGTAACGGCCAGCTTCGGCGTCGCGGGTGGGGCCCATCTACCCTGGAATGACATCCTCGTCCACGCCGACGCCGCCCTCTACAAGGCCAAGGATGCCGGCCGCAACCGCGTCAGAGTTTTTCGCGCACCGGTTTGAGAGCGCCGTTTCTGATCGGGTAGGCAACCAAAGGGCAGGCGTCAGCGCTTGGCCAGGATCCGCGCCACATCAACGGCAAAGTAGCTGAGGATGCCGTCGCATCCGGCGCGCTTGAAGGCAAGCAGCGTTTCGAGCATGACGCGCTCGCCGTCTATCCAGCCATTCGCGGCCGCAGCCTTGATCTGCGAATATTCGCCCGACACCTGGTAGGCAAAGACCGGCAGGCCAAAACTTTCCTTCATCCGCCAGCAGATATCGAGATAGGGCAGGCCGGGCTTGACCATCAGCATGTCGGCGCCTTCCTCGACGTCGAGGGCGGCGTCACGCATCGCCTCGGTGCCGTTGGCAGGGTCGATATAATACGTCTTCTTGTCGCCCTTGAGCAGGCCGCTGGTGCCGATCGCTTCACGGTAAGGGCCGTAGAAGGCCGAGGCGAATTTCGTGGCATAGGCCATGATGCCGACATTCTGGTGGCCGGCCGCATCCAGCGCCCGGCGGATGGCGCCGACGCGGCCATCCATCATGTCGGACGGGGCGATGATATCGGCGCCGGCATCGGCCTGCAGGACGGCGGCGCTGGCGATCTGCGCCACCGTCTCGTCGTTGACGATCTCGCCGTCGCGCAGGATGCCGTCATGGCCGTGGCTGGTGAAGGGGTCGAGCGCCACGTCGGTGATGACGCCGATATTCGGCACGGCCTTCTTGATGGCCCGCGTCGTCTCGTTGATCAGGTTGTTGGCAGCAAGGCTGTTGGAGCCGGTGTCGTCACGCAGCGAGATATCGACATTCGGGAAGGTGGCAAGCGCCGGGATACCGAGATCGGCGGCGAGTTTTGCCGCTTCCACAGCCTTGTCGATGCTCATCCGGTTGACACCGGGCATCGCGTCGATCGGCTCGACGATGTTTGTGCCGGCAACAATGAAGATCGGCCAGATCAGATCGTCGACCGTCAGCCGGTTTTCCTGCACCATCCGCCGGCTCCAGTCGGCCTTGCGGTTGCGGCGCATCCGGCGATGGCCGGTAATGAGGTCAACGGCGTTTGTCTTGTCGGTCATGGCGATCGTCTTTCGTCAGCGTCTCATCTGGTCGCGGTTTATCATGGGCGATCACCAAAGCAAAATGGTCGAGGTGCGGCGTTTCATCATCCCTTTACCCTCTCCTTGAGGGGGAGGGTCGGCACGGGGTGCCGGGGTTGGGTGATCAGCGGCATCCCCAATAGATCATGGTGTTCGCGGTCGTCACCCCCATCCGCGACTGTGTCGCGACCTTCCTCTTCAAGGAGGAGGTAGAACAACTACGACCACGCGCTGATCGCATCACACACGGCTGGTTTGCTGCCGTTCAATGACGGCAATCGAATTTCGCAGTCATGGCGTCCTGTCACGAAGCCGTGATCGTGACGGAACCATTTCGCTCCAATCCGGTTGTGCCCTCGTCTTATGGAGAGCCCGATCATATCTCACCGGTGAGCGGTGAATGGCCTCCAAACCAGAGGAGAAGATTATGAGAACGAGTGTAAAACTGGCCTTGGCGGCCGCTATTTCTGCAACGTCGCTCGGTGGCTATGCCTATGCGCAGACTACGAGCTCGACCACGTCGATGATGGCGGACGACATGATCACGATCGTCAATGTTGGCTCAGAGGCCAATGCCAACACGGACACGTCGTCGATCCCTGCCACCTATCGCAATCCATCGCCGGAATCGATCACCAAGGCGCAAACCGAAATTCAGAACGACCCGGCCCTGATGGCGACGCTCGAAGCGAAAAATGTTCAGCTCGAAAACGTGATCGGCATTCAGACAGCGGCCAACGGCGGCAAGATCGTCTACACCAAGTAAATCGCGATTGTTCAAAAAAGGGGCTCCCTGTCTGGGGAGCCCTTTTTTACGCCGTTAAAGGCACGAGGTTGGCACAGGAACCTCTATGCAAACCAAAAAGCTGAACTGTGCTGCGGGTCGGAGTGACAGGCAACCTGCGTTCAAGCCGTTTCCCACTCCGCTTCTGCTCGCAATTCGCTTGCTGCTGCCGCAATCTTTTTTCTGGCGTCAAAGCGGCGAAAGGCAGTCCATTGAAGAGTGGCAGCGCGCGCAGACGCGGCTGAACGGCGCGAAGCCCGCATAAAATACTGGCAAGCCTCCGATAAATTTCAGGACGTGCGGCGACCGCTAGGCCTTGAGGCTTTTATCCAGTTTGCAATCCCCATATCGTTGCGGAGGCAATCGGGTTACCCTTGTTGTGGGGAGACTGGGAACATGATCGACACATTGGGCGGCACGCAACGCAAATTGACGACGATCTTCTGTGCTGACGTGCAGGACTATACGCGCCTGATGGGCGTGGACGAGGAAGGCACGCTGGCGATGCTGAAGCATTACCGTGATGCCATGTCCCGGCTGATCGCAGCGCATGGCGGGCGGGTGATCAATACCTGGGGAGATGGCGTCATCGCCGAGTTTCCCAGCGTCGTCGAATGCGTGCGGGCAGCCATGGACGTTCAAAACGAACTCGCCGGGCAAAATGCGGCGCGGCCGGTCGATGGGCGGATGTTGTTTCGCATCGGTATCAATCTGGGCGATGTGATCGTCGATGGCGACGATATCTATGGTGACGGCGTCAACATTGCCGCGCGCCTCCAGGCATCGGCCACCGGCGGCGGCATCGTCATCTCCAATACGGTCTACGATCAGGTTCGCAACAAGGTGGCGGTCAGCTTTGATTTCCTCGGACCGCTGGCGATCAAGAATATCGCCGACGCGGTGCCGAGCTATGCCGTGCGCATTGGTGAGCCATTGCCGCCGGCCGATGCAACGCCGGGCATGAGGGCAAAGCCGGGCGTGGATGCGGGCTCGCATCGGCAGGTCAACTCTGCGGCGCCGCTGCACAAACTATGGGCGCTGATCGCCCCGATGTTTTGGCTGGCCGCCCTGGCGGCTGCGGTGCTGGTCGCCATAAATATTCTGTCGTGGCAGGGCGTGTTCTGGTCGGCCTGGCCGGTGCTGGGAGTGGCGGTTCTCTCTGCCGTGGCCTGGGTGGCGATGCAAACCCGGTACGACCGGCTCCTTGCCGGACTTGGCGTCATCGGCCTGGCTATTGCCGGGATCAATATTTTGACATGGCACGGAATTTTCTGGTCGGTCTGGCCGATGCTCGGCATCGGCATTGTTGCCGCCTTGTACAAGATCATCCCCCGCTGATCTTCAGTCGCAATTCCCGTGTCGCCATGGCTGCTTCTGCTACGCTCTGCTGAATGGATGGCTGCCTTGAAGCGCGACGGCGCAGCCATCGGGGGGCGGGCTGTGGAAAAATATCCGTCTGGCAAAGCGCTCGCCTGCGACCTATCTTCGCCGCCATGGCCCGTGATTCTATAAAAATCCCCAAACTGTCGCTGATCGAAACGTTGTTCGGGCTGTTCCTGCGGCTGGTAGCGGTGTCGTGTTTCTGGTTTGGTCTCAACTACTGGGCGATGCTGATCGGCTTTTCGTTCGGCGGCGGCGGGCGGTTCGATCTGCTGCCGGTACCGTGGCGGGTGGCCGCCACAGCTCTGGCCGTCGTCTACCCCGTGGCGGCGCTTGGATTGTGGCTACTGGTCTCATGGGGGCCGGTCATTTGGGTGGCGGCAGCCGGGGCGGAAATCGTGATGTTTGCGGTCTATCCGCAGATTTTCGGGGAGAAGCCGCCGCTGGTCATTCTCCATGCCGCCGTGGCCGTAACCTTCGTGCTTTTCCGGGCTGCGATCTTCTATCAGCGGACCAGGCAGGCACGTGCTGCAAGAATTGATTTACCCTGATACAAGGGCTGTGGATAGTAAGGCGCTGTTAAGGCTGGTGTTTAAGTAGAATTTTATACGTATTCGATAGTGTCTACCTCAAGGCGGGAAGAGAAACATACACCGCCAAACAAAACAGTGAGGCAGTCATCATGAACACCAAAATGAAACCGCAGGCCGTTGCCGTCAAAGATCCCCACGAAGATGCGATCCGTTCGCTCTACATGGAATCCCTCCACCTGGTTGAGCGTCTTCACCGTCGTCTGCTCGACGTCGTCAAGGATGAATTCGACCGGTCGGGCCGCTCCGATGTCAACGCCGTCCAGGCGCTTCTCCTCTTCAACATCGGCAATTCGGAACTGACGGCCGGCGAACTGCGCTCGCGCGGTTACTATCTCGGCTCCAACGTATCCTACAATGTTAAAAAGCTGGTTGATCTCGGCTTCATCAATCACCAGCGCTCGCGTGTCGACCGCCGTTCGGTCCGCATCAGCCTGACTGACGAGGGCCAGGAGATCGCCGAAACGGTTGCCAAGCTCTATGAACGCCATATCGGCTCGATCCAGAAGGTCGGCGGCATCGGCACCGACGAGTTCGGCCAGCTGAACAAGCTCCTGCAGCGCCTCGACCGCTTCTGGAACGACACGATGCTCTACAAACTCTGATCAAGGCTACCGACTGACTGCTGTTTCTCCTCTCCTGCGGCTTGCCGGCCGCAGGATGAGAAGCGGACACAGGATGCATGATGCCACCGTTTTCCGGCCCGGTTGATGCGTACCCGATTGAAGCCATGCTCGTCGGGGCGCCGAGGGCGATGACCTACCGTCATCCGATCAATCCCGCCGCGCGCTCACGCGCAAATGTCCCTGCTTCATGGAAACGAACTCCCCAGTGCGGTCCCTTCACCGCTTCCTGGGCGCTCGGTGAACATAGCGGTAATGTCTCCCGAATGCCGCACCGGTGCAAGGCGGACGCCTTGACGTCTAACGTCGCGGGTGGGTGACACGAATCGGCCATATTACTATGACAGCGACAATGCACGAGAATGCGGGTTTTGCGCTGCTTCTGTTGCCAATCGGCGACTGGCCGCTAATTGCATTCATGATCTCACAAATGTGAACGGCGGGCAGAGACCCGGCAAGTATAGTTTACGTTTGTTAACCGTGTTCGTGATAGCTCTGCGTTTTGCGTAGCAGCATTGGATGGTAGGAAATATGTCGAAAAAACCCGGAATTGATGCACTTTCGCGTCGTGGCTTCCTTGCCTCGGCGGCGGCCTTCGGCGCTGCAACATTTGCCGGTGGCGCTTTCGCGCAGGACGCACTCGACGATATCATCAATGCACCGCGCCGCGGCGCTTGGGACGATCAGTTTGACGCCAAGGCTTCGCGCAGCGCCACCGCGGTCGTCTCCAACACGCCGATCTTTGGCATGGATACGCTGGCCAATACGCAGAATGCCATCGGCCAGTACCAACAGATCGTTTCGGCCGGCGGCTGGCCGCAGGTCAATTCGCCGGTTCGCCTGGAAATGGGCGTCGCCGATCCCTCCGTGCAGGCCCTGCGCCAGCGCCTGATCATTTCGGGCGATCTGCCGCAATCCGCCGGTATTTCCAACTCCTTCGACAGCTATGTCGATGGCGCGGTCAAGCGCTTCCAGGCCCGTCACGGCCTGCCGGCCGACGGCGTGCTCGGCGAATATTCCGTCAAGGCGATGAACATCGCCGCCGATGTCCGGCTTGGTCAGCTGAACACCAACATCGTCCGCCTGCAGTCGATGTCGGGCGATCTGGGCGAGCGCTATGTGCTGGTCAACATTCCGGCGGCCTATATCGAAGCCGTCGAGAATGGCCGCGTTGCGACACGCCACACGGCCGTTGTCGGCCGCATCAGCCGCCAGACCCACATCATCAACTCGAAGATCTACGAGGTCATCCTCAACCCGTATTGGACATCGCCGCGCTCGATCGTCGAGAAGGACATCGTTCCTCTGATGCGCAAGGATCCGGAATATCTGAAGAAGAATTCCATCCGCCTCATCGACGGCAAGGGCAACGAAGTTTCTCCGGAGACGATCGACTGGAATGCCGAGAAGGCGCCGAACCTGACGTTCCGCCAGGATCCAGGCAAGACCAACGCCATGGCCTCGACGAAGATCAACTTCCACAACCCCAACAATGAATACATGCACGACACGCCGCAGCAGGGCCTGTTCAACAAGCTCGCCCGCTTCGAAAGCTCTGGCTGCGTGCGCGTCCAGAACGTGCGCGACCTGACGACCTGGCTTTTGCGCGACACACCCGGCTGGTCGCGTCAGCAGATCGAGGCGACGATCCGTGCCGGCCAGAACTCGCCGATCAAGCTGGCAGTCGAAGTTCCGGTCTATTTCAAGTATATCACCGCCTGGGCTGCAACCGACGGCATCGTGCAGTTCCGCGACGACATCTACGAGATGGACGGCGAGCAGGAACTGGCGCTGCAGACGACTTTCGGGATCGAGCAGGCGGCCGGTTCCGTCGAGCGCGACAACCTGCCGCAATAAGCCGGTCCGCATTCATCGAACCAAGGCCGCGTCCCGTCAAGGTGCGCGGCCTTTTGCGTTCCCGTCCCTGTCGCATCCCGGCGCTGCAGATGGGGGAAATGGCGCAAATCGCACAGCCCGTATTGCCCTTGCCATGCGAGGACGGTAAACACCGTGCCACCGCCTCTTAAGGAGCTTTGAGAATGAGCGCTTCCGTCGTCAACCCCGATGTTTTCTTCAGCCGTTCACTTGCCGACACCGATCCGGATATTTTCGGTGCGATCGAGAAGGAGCTGGGCCGCCAGCGCCATGAGATCGAATTGATCGCGTCTGAAAACATCGTCTCGCGCGCCGTGCTCGAAGCCCAGGGCTCGATCATGACCAACAAGTACGCCGAAGGCTATCCGGGCAAGCGCTATTACGGCGGCTGCCAGTTCGTCGACATCGCCGAAGAGCTCGCCATCGAGCGCGCCAAAAAACTGTTCGGCGTCGGCTTCGCCAACGTCCAGCCGAATTCGGGTTCGCAGATGAACCAGGCCGTGTTCCTGGCGCTGCTGCAGCCGGGCGACACATTCATGGGCCTCGATCTCAACTCGGGCGGTCACCTGACGCATGGTTCGCCGGTCAACATGTCGGGAAAATGGTTCAACGTCGTCTCCTACGGCGTGCGCGAGGGCGACAACCTGCTCGATATGGATGCCGTTGCCGAAAAGGCCCGGCAGCACAAGCCCAAGCTGATCATCGCCGGCGGTACTGCCTATTCCCGCATCTGGGACTGGAAGCGTTTCCGCGAGATCGCCGATGAAGTCGGCGCCTATCTGATGGTTGACATGGCCCATATCGCCGGCCTGGTTGCCGGCAACCAGCATCCGTCGCCGTTCCCGCATTGCCATGTTGCCACCACCACCACGCACAAGTCGCTGCGCGGCCCGCGCGGCGGCATGATCCTCACCAATGACGAGGCGCTGGCAAAGAAGTTCAATTCGGCTGTGTTCCCCGGCCTGCAGGGCGGCCCGCTGATGCACGTGATCGCCGCCAAGGCCGTGGCTCTGGGCGAAGCGTTGCAGCCGGAATTCCAGGATTACGCTGCCCAGATCGTCAAGAATGCCAAGGCGCTGTCGGAAACGCTGGTTGCCGGCGGCCTCGATATCGTCTCGGGCGGCACCGACAACCACCTGATGCTGGTCGACCTTCGCAAGAAGAACGCCACCGGCAAGCGGGCCGAAGCAGCGCTCGGCCGCGCCTACATCACCTGCAACAAGAACGGCATCCCGTTCGATCCGGAAAAGCCGTTCGTCACCTCCGGTGTTCGCCTCGGTACTCCGGCCGGTACGACGCGTGGCTTCAAGGAAGCGGACTTCCGCGAAATCGGCAACCTGATCGTCGAAGTGCTCGATGGTCTGAAAGTCGCCAATTCCGATGAAGGCAATGCCACAGTCGAAGCCGGTGTGCGTGAAAAGGTGGTCAAGCTGACCGGCCGTTTCCCGATGTACCCCTACCTCTGATCCCAGACCTCTCCAAAAGGAGCCTTGATGCGCTGCCCCTATTGCGGATCGGAAGACAGCCAGGTGAAGGACAGCCGTCCTGCGGAGGATGGCGCCGCCATCCGCCGCCGGCGCATCTGCCCGGATTGCGGCGGCCGCTTCACGACCTTCGAACGGGTGCAGCTCAGGGAGCTGATGATCCTGAAGAAGACCGGCCGCAAGGCGCCGTTCGACCGCGACAAGCTGTTGCGGTCGTTCGAGATCGCGCTGCGCAAGCGGCCGATCGATCGCGACCGGATCGAGCGGGCGGTGTCGGGCATCGTCCGGCGGCTGGAAAGCTCCGGCGAAACGGAAATTCCGTCCGAGGAAATCGGCCTGCAGGTGCTCGAGGCCTTGAAAGGACTCGATGACGTTGCCTTCGTCCGTTACGCCTCGGTCTATCGCGATTTCTCCCATGCGGATGATTTCGAGAAGGTCATTGCCGAGATCAGCGCCAAGATCGCACGTGATCCCGGCGCCTGATCGATGCCAATACACGCGCCGCCTGAAGGGGCGGCGTTTGACGTCTGCAGGGTAGGGATGGGCATCGGTATGGCGGAAATGGCTGACGACGAGCGTTTTATGGCGGAGGCGCTGCGCCTCGCCCATCAGCACCTCGGTGCCACTGGTTCCAACCCGTCCGTCGGCTGCGTCATCGTCCGCGATGATGGCGATGGCGCAAAGATCGTCGGCAGCGCCGTCACCGCCACCGGCGGCCGGCCGCATGCCGAGACGCAGGCTTTGGCCGCCGCTGGAGAGGCTGCACGCGGCGCCACGGCCTATGTCACTCTGGAACCCTGCTCCCACCACGGCAAGACGCCGCCCTGCGCCGATGCGCTGATCGCGGCAGGCGTTGCCCGGGTGGTGGTCGCCGTGGTCGATCCGGATGATCGTGTCTCGGGTCACGGGCTCGAGAAGCTACGTGATGCCGGCATCGCGGTCGTCACCGGTGTGCTGGAGGAAGAGGGTGAGCGCGAGCTTGAGGGCTACCTCATGCGCAAGCGCAACAACCGGCCGTATGTAACTCTGAAGCTTGCCGTTTCCGCCGATGGCATGATCGGCATCAAGGGACAGGGGCAGGTGAGCATCACCGGTGCCCCGGCGCGCGACATCGTTCATCGGCTGCGGGCGGAAACCGACGCCATCCTTGTCGGCATCGGCACGGCGATTGCCGACGACCCGGAATTGACTGCCCGCATCCCAGGACTGGAGCACCGCTCGCCATTGCGGATCGTCATCGACGGCGATCTCAATCTGCCGGTGACCTCCAAGCTGGCACAGACGGCGCGCACCGTGCCGGTCCTGATCGTCACTGGTGAGAGCGACGGCTCGGTCGCCTTTTTAGAGCGCCAGCAGGCTTTGGAGGCAGCCGGTGTCGAAGTCGTGGTCTGCGATCCGCAAGTGCCGGCCGATCTGCTGGCAGCTCTGGCAACGCGCGGCGTGTCCTCGCTTCTGGTCGAAGGCGGCGCGCGTACGGCGCAGCAATTCCTCAATGACGGACTGGTCGACCGGATTCTGCTGTTTACCGCGCCGCGCACCCTTGGCGAGGAGGGGGTACCATCCCCAATTGACAGGAAGATGATCCCGGTGGGCTTCGTCCACAGGCGGACAGACACGTTCGGCGACGACCTTCTCGACACCTACGAATACGAAAGAACCCTCTGATGTTCACCGGCATTATCACCGATATCGGCACCGTCGAAACCATTACGCCGCTTGATGAAGGCATCAAGCTGCGTATCGCCACCGCCTATGATCCAAAGGGCATCGATATCGGCGCGTCGATCGCCTGTTCCGGCGTCTGCCTTACTGTCACGACATTGCCGCAAGAAGGCGCCAACGGCCGCTGGTTCGAGGTCGAGGCCTGGGAAGAGGCGCTGCGGTTGACGACGATTTCGTCGTGGACGGCGAGCCAGAAGATCAACCTGGAACGCTCGCTGAAGATCGGCGACGAACTGGGCGGCCATCTGGTATCCGGTCATGTCGACGGCAAGGCTGAGATTCTCTCCGTCGAAACGGAAGGCGAGGCGACGCGTTTTCGCCTGCGCGCGCCAGCACATCTGGCGAAATTCGTGGCACCGAAGGGCTCCATTGGGCTGGACGGCACATCCCTGACGGTCAACGCCGTCGATGGAACGGATTTCGACGTGCTTTTGATCCGGCATTCGCTTGAGGTGACGACGTGGGGTGAGCGCAAGGCCGGCGATTTCGTCAATTTCGAAGTCGACACGATGGCCCGCTATGCCGCGAGGCTGGCTGAGTTTCCGGCACCAAAGGCCGAATAAACCGGCTTGAACGATCTCCGGAATGGTCTGATCCCGCCCGGATTGTCCGGGAGCGGATCAAACCATTCTCCGGTATGGATGGGCTGATTTGTCTCGGCGACTACGCCAGGCGAAACCTCACCGCTCCAGCAAAATCACATTTGCGCCGTGATAGGTCGTCCGCCCGGTTTCCTTGAATTGCAGTTTCGAGGCCACCCTCAGCGATGCGAGGTTGCCGGTATCGATGATGCAGGTCTTCTTCAGCGACGGAAAATGCTGATCGCCCCATTTCAGCGCTGCACCAACGGCCTCGGTTGCGAGGCCACGGCCATGGGAGCGTGGCGACAGTGCCCAGCCGGTTTCCATCGTGCCTTCGACCGAGGGACTGATGCCACGGTGCAGATCGTGAAAGCCGGCTTCGCCGATAAATTGGCCGGTCCCGCGATCCTGCAAAACCATAAATCCGAAGCCGAAATAGTGCCACATGCCGACCTGGCGCAGGAAGCGCGTCCAGGCCTGTTCACGCGAAAACGGTATGCCGCCGACGAAGCGGGTGACTTCCGGATCGGCAAACAGCGCGGCGTAGGCGGCAAAGTCGTCGCGGCGATAGGGGCGCAGGATCAGACGTTCGGTTTCGATGGTGGGGACGCTGTGCATGAGGCTGTTCAGTCCGTTAGAGATGATGATGCCGGTATTCGATCAGATTCCCGGCTCGCCGTCCCAGTAATCGGTTTCGCTTTGCTTGCGTCCGACGAAACGGAAGACGGGTTTTCCACCGGGTGTTGCACGCGACTTGGCCAGGAATTTGCCCGAATCCGGATATTCGACGATCTCGGCCTTCGCATTTGCCGAAATCGACAGGTAGGTGAGGGGGACGCTACCGGTGTTGATCAGGTGGTGCGCAGTCTCGGGTCCCCCGGCCGGTGCCCCCAGCACGTCTCCGGGCTTGACGGGATAGCGATCCGGCCCGAAGCGGTACTCGCCTTCGCCGCTCAAAATGACGAACAGCTCTTCCTCGATATGGTGATTGTGGAACGGACAGCCGGATTTTCCCGGCGGAACTTCACCGTAGCCTATACCGAGATTCCTTAGACCGAGCTGTGCGCCGAAGGACGCGTCGCGGGATTCAAAGAAAGTGCCTTCCTGCCAGTGGTCCAGCTCAAGGTCAGCCGGGTTGACGACGGGTTTTTCCAACTTTGTCATATTTTTCTCCATCTCGGCGAAACTTGTACAGAGACGCCATCGGATTGAAAAGACGGCGCCAATTTCAGCTGTTCTGCATGGAGCGATGGTCGAACGGCCGGCCAAATCCATGCAAACCGCGAAAAATGCTTGCCAACCGGGCTCCAGCGTGGTTTGACCGCCGCCTGCGCTGGAGATGTCCGGCCCCCAATTTCAGACAGGTGACAAATGTCCGATACCGAAAAACCACATATTCTGATTGTGGAAGCGCGTTTCTATGATGATATGGCCGACGCCTTGCTCGACGGCGCCACGTCGGCGCTCAAGGATGCCGGTGCGACCTACGACGTCGTGACCGTTCCCGGCGCGCTGGAAATCCCGGCGGCAATTGCGATGGCGCTCGACGGCATCGACAATGGCGCCACCGAGTATGACGGTTTCGTCGCGCTCGGCATGGTCATCCGCGGCGAGACGTACCACTTCGACATCGTCTCGAATGAATCCTCCCGCGCCCTGATGGATCTTGCCGTCAGCGAAAGTCTTGCCATCGGCAACGGCATCCTGACCGTCGAAAACGACGCGCAGGCCTGGGCCCGGGCCAAGAAGAGCGAAGGCGACAAGGGCGGCTTTGCTGCCCGTGCGGCGCTGACCATGATCGACCTGAAGATCAAGCTGGGCGGCGAACAGTGAGCGACACTCCCACCAATCCGCCGGCCGACCAGCCGATCAAGCAGGCAAACCAGCGTGGCGCAGCCCGTCTTGCCGCCGTTCAGGCGCTGTACCAGATGGATATCGGCGGCACCGGCGTGCTGGAGATCGTCGCAGAATACGAAACCCACCGGCTTGGCCAGGAAATCGACGGCGATACCTATCTGAAGGCGGATGCCTCGTGGTTTCGCTCGATCGTTGCCGGCGTCGTGCGCGATCAGCGTCTGCTCGATCCGCTGATCGGCACCGCTCTGCAGGACGACTGGGCCTTGTCGCGTCTCGATTCGACCGTTCGTGCCATCCTGCGCGCCGGCACGTTCGAGCTGCGCGAACGCAAGGACGTTCCGGTCGCCGTGATCGTCACCGAATATGTCGAAATCGCCAAGGCATTCTTCGAACAGGACGAGCCGAAACTGGTCAACGCGGTGCTCGACCGGATCGCTCGCACGATCAGAACCGACGTCAAGAAGTAAGGTCATGCGATGACGGTGCGGGCAGGCGGGGTGCAGGGCGTGGGTCTTGAACTGCGCGATGCCCGCCGCAATGTCTATCTGCTGACGGCGGCACAGGCCATTCTTGGCATCATCGGCCCGATCGTCTTTTCCGTCGGCGGTGTTGCCGGCTATCAGCTGCTCGGCGACGACAAGTCGCTGGCGACTGCACCGCTGACCGGTTTCAATGTCGGCGTCGCGCTCGGCGCCATTTTCGTCACCGCCATGTCCAGATTTATCGGCCGCAAGGCAGCGTTCGTGGTCGGCGCACTTCTGGGTGCCGGCGGCGGGCTGGTCGCCGCCTCTGCGTTGTTTCGAAACGACTTCTGGCTGTTTGCGCTCGGGTTGTGCATCTGCGGCATGGCGGGCGGCTTCACCCAGAAACTGCGCTTTGCCGCCGCCGATGCGTCTCCGCGTTTCTACAAGCCCCGGGCGATTTCGTGGATTCTCGCCGGCGGCATGGTCTCTGCCGTGCTCGGGCCGCAATTGGTCATCCTGGCCAAGGATGCGCTGGCCCCGGTGTTCTTTGCCGGTGCCTTCATCGCAATGGTTCCCACCTGCCTGGCGGCGATCGCCATCCTGGCGTTCCTGCGGCTGCCGGACCTGCGTCCGGCCGCTGGCGCGGCATCCATGGGCCCCATCCGTCCGCTGCGCGAGATCGTGCTGACCCAGCGCTTCCTCACCGGCATGGTCTGCGGCATCTCCACCTATGCGCTGATGACCTTCATGATGACCGGCGCGCCGATCGCCATGGTCGTCGGCTGCGGGTTCTCGCAGGACTTGGCGACGCTCGGCATCCAGTGGCATGTGCTGGCCATGTTTGCCCCGAGCTTCTTCACCGGCATGCTGGTCAGCCGCTATGGTCCTGAGCGCGTGGTCGCCTGCGGACTGGTCATCTTGATGCTGTGCGCGCTGGTCGCGCATGCGGGCGTTACGCTGTGGAATTTCTGGGGTGCGCTGATCCTGCTGGGTGCGGGCTGGAATTTCGGTTTCATCGGCTCGACCGCGATCGTTGCGTCCAGCTACAGGCCGCAGGAAGCCGACAAGGTGCAGGGCTTTCACGACATCATCCTGTTCAGCACGGTGGCGCTTGCCTCGTTTGGCTCCGGCAAGGTGCTGACGGCCTACGGCTGGGACATGCTGAGCGCTGCCGTCTGGCCGGTAACGGCATTCTGCGTTTTGCTGCTTGTTGCGCTGTTTGTCGCCGAAAGGCGGCGCGCCGTCTGAGATTTTTCTCCCAAAGAGGTATTCCCGACTTGTAAGCCGCCGCCAACATACCGAAAAACGTGGGTTTTTCCGGTTTTGGCGGCTTGACGATCCCGATTCGCCACAGCACTCTGCAGCCACGTATGCGGCCCTTGCTTGAAGAGGAGGCTTGGTCTGCAGCGCTTTTTGGGGGCCTGCGGAACGGAGTGAGCCCGTAGGCTAAACGGAGGAAATCGCGAAATGACCATACTTCTGGGCGTTATCGCATGCGGGTTGCTTTCGGTGGTTTATGCCATCTGGGCAACGCGATCGGTGTTGTCTGCCGATCAGGGCAATGCCCGCATGCAAGAGATTGCAGGCTTCATACGCGAGGGGGCGCAGGCCTATCTCACACGTCAATATATGACCATTGCCATCGTCGGTGCCGTCGTCTTTGTCGGTGCCTGGGTTCTTCTCTCCGTGACAGCCGCCATCGGCTTCCTGATCGGCGCGGTTCTGTCGGGTGCGGCCGGGTTCATCGGCATGCACGTGTCCGTCAGAGCCAACGTGCGCACGGCACAGGCATCCTCCGTCAGTCTTGCGGCAGGTCTCGATATCGCCTTCAAGTCCGGTGCGATCACCGGCATGCTGGTTGCAGGTCTGGCCCTGCTCGGCGTCACTATCTACTACCTCATTCTGACGGCCGGTCTTGGCCTTGCCGTAGGCTCGCGTGACGTGATCGATGCGCTGGTGTCGCTCGGCTTCGGTGCGTCGCTGATCTCGATCTTCGCCCGTCTCGGCGGCGGCATCTTCACCAAGGGTGCGGACGTCGGCGGCGATCTGGTCGGCAAGGTGGAAGCCGGCATTCCGGAAGACGATCCACGCAACCCGGCCACCATCGCCGACAATGTCGGCGACAATGTTGGCGACTGCGCCGGCATGGCGGCCGATCTGTTCGAAACCTATGCGGTCTCGATCGTTGCCACCATGGTTCTGGCCGCGATCTTCTTTGCCGGCGGGGCCAATCTCAGCCTTGTGATGAGCTATCCGCTGGCCATCTGCGGCGCCTGCATCATCACCTCGATCATCGGTGCCTTCTTCGTCAAGCTCGGCTCGAACGGTTCGATCATGGGCGCACTCTACAAGGGCCTGATCGTCACGGGCCTGCTGTCGATCGTCGGCCTCGCTCTTGCCACGTCATTGACCATCGGCTGGGGCTCGATCGGCACCGTCGAGGGCAAGGATATCACCGGCACCAACCTGTTCATCTGCGGCATTCTCGGCCTTGTGGTCACCGCCCTGATCGTGGTGATTACCGAATATTACACCGGCACCAACAAGCGGCCGGTCAATTCCATCGCCCAGGCCTCCGTCAGCGGCCACGGCACCAACGTCATCCAGGGGCTCGCCGTTTCGCTGGAATCGACAGCGCTTCCGGCGCTCGTCATCGTCGGCGGCATCATCTCGACCTACCAGCTCGCAGGCCTGTTCGGCACAGGCATCGCCGTCACCGCCATGCTCGGCATTGCCGGCATGATCGTGGCACTGGATGCCTTCGGTCCGGTGACCGACAATGCCGGTGGTATCGCCGAGATGGCCGGTCTTCCCCCGGAGGTGCGCAAATCGACCGATGCGCTCGATGCGGTCGGTAATACGACCA
Organism: Pararhizobium sp. DWP1-1-3; assembly: GCF_049896125.1. Lineage (NCBI taxonomy): Bacteria > Pseudomonadati > Pseudomonadota > Alphaproteobacteria > Hyphomicrobiales > Rhizobiaceae > Pararhizobium > Pararhizobium sp. DWP1-1-3. The sequence continues at coordinate 140,966 of NZ_JAFCTR010000013.1, read as the reverse complement.
AGGCTGTCACGAAGGGCTATGCGATCGGTTCTGCCGGTCTCGGCGCGCTGGTTTTGTTCGCCGCCTATTCGAACGACCTGAAATACTTCGTCGCCAATGGCGACAAGTATCCGTACTTCGCCGATGTCGGAACGATCTCGTTTGATCTGTCCAACCCTTATGTCGTCGCAGGCCTGATCTTCGGCGGTCTCATCCCCTACCTGTTCGGCGGTATCGCCATGACGGCCGTCGGCCGTGCGGCCAGTGCCGTGGTGGAGGAAGTCCGCCGCCAGTTCCGGGAAAAGCCGGGCATCATGGCGGGTACCGACCGGCCGGACTACGGCCGCGCCGTCGACATGCTGACCAAGGCGGCGATCCGCGAAATGATCGTGCCGTCGCTGCTGCCGGTGCTGGCGCCGATCGTCGTCTATTTCGGCGTGCTGCTGATCTCCGGCTCCAAGGCGTCCGCCTTTGCAGCGCTCGGCGCCTCGCTTCTCGGCGTCATCGTCAACGGTATCTTCGTCGCCATCTCGATGACTTCGGGTGGTGGTGCTTGGGACAATGCCAAGAAGAGCTTTGAAGACGGTTTCGTCGACAAGGACGGCACGCGCCACCTGAAGGGGTCGGAAGCCCACAAGGCCTCCGTCACCGGCGATACGGTCGGCGATCCCTACAAAGACACCGCTGGTCCGGCCGTCAATCCGGCGATCAAGATCACCAATATCGTTGCATTGCTGCTTCTGGCGGTGCTTGCAGGATAAAGGGTGAAGGCCGAGCCCGCCGCACCATTTCGGGCTGGCGGGCGAAGGACCCAAAACAAAGAAAAACCCGCCGGCGCATATATCGCCGGCGGGTTTTTCGTGAAGATCGTGAGGTTGGCGGTTACTGGTTGTTGGCGTTGCCAAGCACCGATTTCGCCATGCTCTTGCCGATACCGTTGCCGGAGAGCAGCTGGCCGAGGAAGGTCATTTCCTTGCCGCCGGTTGGCGTGGTGCGGGAAATCATGTCGAAGACCTTGCCGTCCTGCAGCGTGTAGTGCGCCAACTGCGAAACGACGCCGTCCTTGTCGAAATAGACGGCGAGCACGCTCTGATCGACCAGCTTCGGCTTCATGAAGGCGACCGGACGCTGGCGCCTCTGCGAAATGTAGTAGAACACTTCATTGTCGAATGTCGCCGTCGTCGATGGCGTTCCCAGCGACAGGAGCACCTGCTCGCGGCTGGAGCCGACCGGCGCCAGCGCCAGCGTCTCCTGGTCGACGACATAGCCCTGATTGATGGTTTCGCTGGTGTTCAGCATCTCGGCCGTCTTGCAGCCGGAAAGGGTGGTTACGCAAATTGCCAATGTAAAGGCGACGTTATTCAGAAATTTCATGTCTGACCTGAAATACCGTTTCGTCAACGACATCTCCCCCAAGGTAACGCTGGCAGATGCGCCATTGCATTTCGTGCCTGCTTCGGTAAACCAGCTTCGGCAATCATGCAATAACAGGATGCGCGGGCTAGCGCATTTTGAAGCAGGCAAACTTGGGCTTTATGATGATATTCGGACTGTTCGGCAAAAAAAACGGCAATGCGGCCATCGTTGAGCGCCAATACGCGCTGTTGACCGCCGCCGCCCGCCGTCCGTATCTTTATACCGACCTTGATGTGCCGGACACCGTGATGGGCCGTTTCGAGATGCTGTCGGCATCGCTGATCCTGTATTTCCGCCGCACCCGCAGCTCGCGCCGCGCCGGCCAGGAGATTTCCCAGGAGATCATCGACGCGTTCTTCGAGGATGTGGATCATTCGATCCGCGAGCTCGGCGTCGGCGATGTCAGCGTGCCCAAGCGCATGAAGAAGCTGGCATCGATGTTCTATGGCCGGCTTGAAAGCTATGCAGCGGCGCTTGAGCGGCGCGACCGCAGCGAGCTGGCCGCCGCGTTGAAGCGCAATTTCCATCCGCAGACGGACGATCACGCGTTGTCGATGCTGGGCCTCGCCGACTATCTGCTGGCTGCCGAAGCCCAGCTTGCGCAGCAAGGCGAGGATGTCGTAGAAACCGGCCGGATCGACCTGCCGCAAGCGGCCGCCTGATATCGGTCTAACCGGCAGCACTATCTTGGGCGGCAGCGCCGCCCGAAAGGACCAGACGATGAACCACGACGAAAAACCCGCATTCTCCTATCCGGTCAAGGTCGGCAATATTTCCGCCAACGCCGTGACGGTTCGTCTCGAGGCAAATGAGGCCGAACGCAAGGCTCTGCGCGATCTCTGGAATGTCCTGGAGGTCAAGTCGGTGGCCGCCGAGTTGCAGGTTGCCCGCTGGAAGCGGGACGGCGTCAAGATCAAGGGCCGGGTCAAGGCCAGGATCGTTCAGGCTTGCGTCGTGACGCTGGAGCCGGTCGAATCGAACATCGATGAACCCGTCGAAGCGATCTTCGTGCCGGAGGGATCGCGGCTGGCGCGGATCGCCGCCAACGATAGCGGCGAGATGATTCTCGATCCGGAAGGTCCCGATCTTCCCGACGTGTTTACCGGCGACACCATCGATGTCGGTGTTACCGTGACCGAACATGCAGCACTTGCCATCGATCCCTATCCGCGAAAAGCGGGGGTGAGCTTCGGGGAGCGGATCGAAAGCAGCGAAAAAGACGATGTCCGTCCAAATCCCTTTGCAGTCCTCAAGGATTGGAAAAAGGACTGAGTGAACGGCAGCGTGCGGCACAATTCGGTTGTCACATCAGCGAAAAACGGTATTTTGGCCAAAATCCAGCCCGTTGGGCCGTTTTGCTCCTTAAGTGGGGCCGTTACGTCTCAAATGTCATGAAAACACGTGTGTCTCCATCGCCCATGCTGATTGCGCTGGAACGAAACATGCAGTGTGGCAGGAAAAAAGGATAGGGCACGCGTGGTCAGAATTTCTCTTGATGTGATGGGCGGCGACTTCGGTCCGCAGGTCGTCATCCCGGGCGCCGCCAAGGCGCTGGAACGGCATCCCGATATCCGTTTCGCGCTGTACGGACTTGCAGATCAATGTGCTCCTTTGTTGGAAAAATATCCCAAGCTCAAGGCGAACAGCACGTTTCATGCGTCCGAATTGGCGATAGCTATGGACGAGAAGCCGAGCCAGGCGCTGCGGCGCGGCCGTGGCAAGGCCAGCATGTGGCAGGCGATCGACGCCGTCAACAAGGGTGAGGCCGATGTGGTGGTCTCGGCTGGCAATACCGGCGCGCTGATGGCGATGTCGGTGTTTTGCCTGCGGATGATGCCGGGTATCCAGCGCCCGGCGATTGCGGCGATCTGGCCGACGCTGAAGGGCGAAAGCATCGTGCTTGACGTCGGTGCGACGATCGGCGCCGATGCGCAGCAGCTGATGGATTTTGCCCTGATGGGTGGCGCCATGGCGCGCGCGCTGTTCGAGGTCGAGCGCCCGACGCTCGGCCTGCTCAATGTCGGCGTCGAGGAAATCAAGGGCCAGGAACAGGTCAAGGAAGCCGGGCGCCTGCTGCGCGAAGCCGGCATCGACAGCATCGATTATTTCGGCTTCGTCGAGGGTGACGATATCGGCCGCGGCACGGTCGATGTGGTGGTCACCGAAGGTTTTTCCGGCAATATTGCGCTGAAGGCTGCCGAAGGTACGGCGCGCCAGATCGCCGAATATCTGCGCGCGGCAATGTCGCGTACGCTTTTGGCCAAGATCGGATATATTCTTGCCAAGGGCGCCTTCGACCGGCTGCGCGAGAAGATGGACCCGCGAAAGGTCAACGGCGGCGTCTTCCTCGGCCTTAATGGTGTCGTGATCAAGAGCCATGGAGGAACGGACGCGGAAGGTTTCGCAGCCGCTATCGACGTCGGCTACGACATGGTCCGCAACGGGCTGAAGGCCAAGATCGAAAACGATGTGCAAAAATACCATGCCTCGCGCCCTTCCGAAGGTGCAGCGACAGGCACGGCAGACGAGGTTTGAAAAGCATGATCCGTTCTGTGGTTCGCGGTTTTGGGGCATCCCTCCCGAAGCAGGTGATGACCAATCGCGAAATGGAAGACAAGGTCGACACGACCGATGAATGGATCGTGCAGCGCACCGGCATCCGCCAGCGCTACATCGCCGGTGATTGGGAGACCACGGCGTCGCTTGGCGAAGGGGCCGCACGCGCGGCTCTCGGCAATGCCGGCCTGACGCCCGCCGACATCGACCTGATCATCGTTGCCACTTCGACGCCCGACAACACCTTTCCGGCAACTGCCGTCAACATCCAGAACCGGCTCGGCATGCATCACGGCGCCGCCTTCGACCTGCAGGCCGTCTGTTCGGGCTTCATCTTCGCGGTGACCACGGCGGACGCCTATATCCGCGGCGGGCTGGCCAAGCGGGTGCTGGTCATCGGGGCCGAAACGTTTTCACGCATTCTCGACTGGAACGACCGCACGACCTGCGTGCTGTTCGGTGACGGCGCCGGCGCGCTGATTCTGGAAGCCCAGGAAGGCTCAGGCACCACGGCTGATCGCGGTGTCCTGACAGCGCAGTTGCGCTCAGACGGCGCCCACAAGGAAAAGCTCTATGTCGATGGCGGTCCTTCGACCACCGGCACGGTCGGCCATCTGCGCATGGAGGGCCGCGAGGTCTTCAAACATGCGGTCGGCATGATCACCGACGTGATCGAGGCCGCGTTCGAGGCGACCGGCACGACCGCCGACGATCTCGACTGGCTGGTGCCGCACCAGGCCAATCGCCGGATCATTGACGGTTCGGCCAAGAAGCTCGGAATTCCGCTTGAAAAGGTGGTTGTCACCGTCGATCTCCACGGCAATACCTCGGCAGCCTCGATTCCCTTGGCACTCAATGTCGCGGCATCGGACGGACGCATCAAAAAGGGTGATCTCGTCCTGCTTGAGGCGATGGGGGGCGGCTTCACCTGGGGTTCTGTACTGCTGCGCTGGTAAAAAAATGTGATATGGTGCAGACGCTTGACCGGAATGGACAAGGGCAATACTCTTTCCGGGCTAATCGATATTTCAAGAAAATCGGTGGGGGAAGATGAGCGGAAAAACGGTGACACGAGCAGACCTGGCCGAATCGGTTTTTCGCAAGGTCGGTCTTTCGCGAACGGAATCGGCTGAACTGGTCGAGACCGTGATTGACGAAATCTGTAATGCCATCGTGAGGGGTGAAAGCGTCAAGCTTTCGTCCTTCGCAACGTTTCAGGTGCGAGACAAGAACGAGCGCATCGGGCGAAACCCGAAAACCGGCGAGGAAGTCCCGATTTCTCCCCGCCGCGTCATGACGTTCAAGGCCTCCAACGTGCTGAAGCAACGCGTGCTCAAGGCGCATCTGCAGCGCAAGGCCAAGTTGAAACCGCAGTCTCCAGCCGCCTAAATCCACCTCCGATCATTAAAGTGGTTGAAAACACCTCCATAAGCCATTGAAATGCGCTTGATTCGTGTAATCTTACGCAGTCACGGCACCAGAGACCTGCGGCAAGAGCCGCGTGGCGAATGCCGCGCATGTTCGATGCGGAATGGGGGAAGACATGGACAAGAGCCCGGATGCATTTCGCACCATCAGTGAAGTGGCCGACGATCTCGACCTGCCGCAGCATGTGCTGAGATTCTGGGAAACGCGCTTCCTGCAGATCAAGCCGATGAAGCGTGGCGGCGGCCGGCGGTATTACCGCCCGGAAGATGTCGACCTGCTCAAGGGCATCCGCCATCTGCTTTACGATCACGGCTACACGATCAAGGGCGTGCAGAAGCTTTTGAAGATGAACGGCAACAAGTTCGTCGCGGCCATCGCCAGCGGCGATCTGGCAACCGTCGAGGCGCTGGCTGCCGCCAATATCGAGGAACCGGCACAGCCGAAACTCGGCAATCCCGACGAGGATCAGATCGTCGGCCGCGCCAAAGCCCCGGCCAGCCGCCGGTTCTTTTCTTTCGTAGGCGGCAATGACGAAACGCCGGAAATTTCGATCGGCAAGACATCGGTCGGCAAGGAGGACAGGGCGCTGTTGCAGGAAGCGCTCTACGACCTTTTGGAATGCAAGCGGCTGCTCGACCAGGTGCGCTGAAATCGCGGCACCGCTATAGCCGACCCTGTCACGCTTTCCCCTCGTGCCGCCCTGCCGTTCATGGTAGGAACCCCGACCGAATTCTCAGCAAGGCAAGACAATGGAAAAGTCCTGGACGAAAAGCGTGACGCTCGCCCTGGAGGGGCCGGGCAAATACGTGACGATCTCCAATACGACAGAGGCCTCCTGGGCGATGATCGAGGACTGGCCGCTGGAGGATGCACCGGCTTTGGACCGGGCGCTGGAAATCTGCGCTGAGGTCGTCGAAGGCAAACGTCCGGCCGAAGACGCGCGCAAGGCCTTTCTGGCGGCGGCTGCCGAAGCGGAGATTGCGGTGCAGGATTAAAGGCGCCGCGCGGTTGGCGCGAAAGCGGTCTTTTGGCCGTCGCACCAGAAGGGTAAAAGGGCTCTTGGCGCAAGCCGCCGGCATCTCCATATGTCTGTCGTGCGAGTGAGAAGGAACGAGATGACCAAGGCCCTGCAGGCAAAGTTTCACGGCGAGATGCTGGCGCTCTACGATCATTGTGCGCGAATCGGCTTCCGGCCTGTTCTGTTTCGCCGCCTCGTCATCCTGAAAGGTGGCGTCGAGGCGGCGCGCGAATTGGTGTTCAAGCCCGGCACGACGGGTCTGGAACGCCTGGTCGAGGCAAACAAGACCGAATTTTCGATGGAAGCAGCGATGACAAGGCCGGAATATCGTGCTCTTTTTGCGCCGCTCGACATCAAGGAAGCGGCCAAGCGGCTTGAGGGCAGCGCCACGCGCGAACGCTCCAGAGGCCGGCTGACGGCGACGACCTCCGCGCGGGCCGGACAGGGCGGGCAAGGGGCGCTGTAGCAGTTTAAATGTGCTGAATAGTTTTTGAACCGGAACCGGTTTCAGGAATTATGCAGTGTCACCAACGCGAAACAGGCATAATGACCATGACGAAGAAGCAGAAGCTCGAACATTCCGATTTTTCCGGCGAATTCACCGAAGGCGATATCACCGTGCTCGTCGATATCTTCCGCAAGGAAGGCAGCACCGATGGCTGGACGCTGGAAGTGATTGACCAGGACGAGGGGCTGACAGTCTGGGAAGAGCCGTTCGCCACGGACAAGGAAGCCTTCGAAGAGTTCTTGGCCACCGTCGAACGCGATGGCATCGAGTCGTTCCTGGAAGAACCTGAGACCGACGTTTCAGTGCATTGAAGGCTGGGTATTGAGGCCCAACCTCCGCGATGCGCGGCGGCTATTTAACAAGCATAGGGTACGATAGGTCCCTACGTTTGCTTGCCTATAAAAATTTTCCCGGCAACTTGATCGCAAACCACATTTTGAAGAGCGTCCGTTATTTTGAGTCTGAGCGTTACGAAACCTGGCTCCGACAAGGGTATTGAAGCAGGGCCAGAGTGCATCGTTGCCGGAATGCCGTAATGGCTAATGAACACATTAGCGTAGTAAGGTGTTGGCGACTGCAGCGAAGCCTGCGGCGATAGGAACGACATTTCAAAATCGTAAGCGCCTACCTGTAGGTCGCGCACTTTTACCCAAGCCGAAACGTGCACGTTACCGGGAATCTGAGAGACCATCATCACATCGGCTGGGTAGACACCTATTAAAAATATCTTCCCATTCGTTTCATTGCGAACTTGGTCACAGAACGTAACGTCGATGTTCATTAGCCAAAAGCCCGATTAAGAATTGACGGATCGGGGATCGCGGATTGCTCCTGCTCGTCAGGGGTTTGCCGACCAACAAAAGCTACAACATTCGTGATTGCTTCGTCAGCGGTCTGGTCCTGCTCTTCGCCATAAAGTTCGATGTCTAACTTAACTTTGCCATCCAGAGCCCAGGAAATTTCCGCCAAGGACTTAAGCGTAAGATTGCTAAAACCGGACAGGCATTTGTTAACACGAGAGCGATCAACCCCGAGTTTCTGAGCTATTTCGTTTTGCGTAAGCCCACGAATATTTATAGCACGCTGCAGTTTTTTCCCTGCCTCCGCCACTAGGTCGGCCACTGCTTCGTCCTTTGGATCGAGCTCAAAAAGAAAAGACATGGCTAGCACTCGCTCCTTCAATGTATTTCGGCGGATCAAGATCAATTTCATCACGCGCCGAAGAAACGGCATTTCGATATCCGGATGACAGCCCATCAACCGAGTGAACGCGTTCCATTGTATCGGCCGCGACTGCGATAAAGATTGCGGGTCTGTAGAACCATCCAAAAAAACGCAGATCCGCACTCTTCAGCTCATAAATGTCACTTTCCATTGGGTTCATGAGACGAAACATTAGGCCTTCAGACAGAGCTTCGCCGGAAATGAACATTTTAAACAGTGCACGCGCCTGAAGTAGAGGCGAGATATCGTCTGCTTCAAAAGACGTAAGAGTTGGCAGCACTTTCAAAATCCAATTCCGTACCGGCGGGAGCACGCAAAGCGCACGCCTTTCTACGTCCGGCAATGAAAGGTTCACCCTGATTTTTATCAGAGCGCCGCTTGCTACCAATTCATCTAATGTTGCCATATAAGTCAACAAAAAACATTAATAAGGAATGTAGGGTTGGATTTTTCTTTCTATGCTCATCTTATGGTGGTGGTGTCAACTCAAAGCGATGGGTAGTGGTAGAGTACCGGCAACGGCGCTTCTCCACTTGGCATTCATCCCGTTCGTTTTGATGTAACAAGTTGGCGCTATGGTCGATCGTGAAAATATTATCTGCGGTAGGGGCTGGCCCGCTGTTTGTTTAAGAGGATTTGTGGACGATCTGGGCCGAGGTGCATGAAGCTACCGATGTGAAAATTCTTTGCCTGGGATCGCCTAGCCCGTTGGAAAGAATCAATCTGAACCCTTCAGTCAAAACAAGACTGGAACAAAACGCTGGTTTGTTCAGGATTTTTTCGGGACTTTATGTTCCCAACCGAGTGCATTGGCGTCTGTTTGTTCCATTTTCTTCCGGTAGAAAAGAAAAAGGCAACAGGCGTTTACTAGGGATTTCAAGGAGAAAATGGTCGGAGCGGCGGGATTCGAACCCACGACCCCTTGACCCCCAGTCAAGTGCGCTACCGGGCTGCGCTACGCTCCGAACCGAAAAGAGGGGTATATAATCGGGACTTGGCGCGCAAGTGTTGATTTTAGAAAACGGTGTAAATCCCGGGAAAAAGCGGTGACGTTTTTCGCTGCGGCGGAAATTGCAGCAAACATGCGGGCTGCGGCAGATTTTCAAGATCCTTAAAGTTTTCGGCAATCCCTTGCCGCGATAATGCGCGGGCGAACAGGGGATTCGGGTGATGGCAAAGACGGCGGCCAGAAAAGGCCAGAAGCGGCGCACGGGCCGCAAGCAGACCAAAACAAGCATGTGGCCGTGGTATCTGGCCGGCGTGTTGTCGGTGAGCGCTGTTATGGCTTACGATCACCGGGCGCAGATCCTGCCGATGGCGGCGCCGTTCTATACGGCATCGATCGCCAAGCCGCGGTCCGTTGAGAAACAGTCCGCGCCGGAAAAACGCGTTGAGAAACCCCAGTCTTCCGCACAGCCCGCACTCGCGATGCCGGCTGCGCGTCCGGTGGAGCAGGCAGCCGTGGATGTAGGTGCGCTCAAGACCGTTGGGGAGCAGAAGACTTCTGGCCGCAGGCCTGGTACTTTCTATTTCTGCACCGAAACGCTGGAAAACTGCGTCGTCGATGGCGGCACGTTCTGGTACGGGCGGCGAAAAATACAGATCGCCGATATCCAGGCGCCGAAAATCAAACAGGCCAAATGCGACGACGAGCGCAAGCTCGGCTCGTTGGCGAAGAAACGGCTCTGGGAAATTCTCAATGCCGGCGAGGTTCACCTGGCCGGCGCCTCCGGTCAGGAGACCCAGGTCACGGTCGGGCAGGGACGTTCGATCGGCGATATGCTGGTTTCCGAAGGGCTTGCCCGGCGCATGCCGGGCGGCAAGCAGGGCTGGTGCGCGCAGGGGTGATTTTTTGCCCTGCCGTCGCCTCCGTTGCCGTATCCCGCCATGGGGAGTTTGGCATCGACGGCCTAAAGGATACGGAAGCCTGTAGGCGATCGCGGCCTCGTTTGGTCGTTTGGCCTATCGGGCAGCAACGAGCCGCCTGTAGACTGCCTCGGTCTTGTCGATCATCTGGCCCATCGAAAAATTCGCCATCCGGCCAAGTGCCGCCTCGGTGAGCTGGCGATGGCGCTCCGGGTTGGCGCTTTCCACCATGGCGTTGGCGAGTTTGGTTGTATCGCCGTCATTGGGCACGATCAGGCCGCTTCTGTCCTTGTCGATGGCGGTCGAGGCGCCGCCGACATCGGTGGAGACGATCGGCTTTCCCGATGCTGCTGCTTCCAGCATGACATAGGACATCGCCTCGTAGCGGCTCGGCATCACCAGCACGTCGAAGGCGGGAACGGCTTGCGGACCGGTGAAGGCGGAGGTCAGGCGAATGCGCTTCTGCACGCCGCTTTCGGCGATGGCAACGCGGACCTGTTGTTCGAGTTCGCCGGAACCGACCATGATCAGTTCGGCGCCGGGCAATCTTGAGGCGGCATTGCGAAAGGCTTCGATCAAACGTTCGGGCGCCTTTTGCGGCGACAAGCGGCCGACGAAACCGAAGACGAAGGCATCGGACGAAATGCCAAAGCTGGCGCGCACGGTGTTTACCATGTCGAGCGGCGGCGGCGTCACGCCGTTGATGATGACCGACAGTTTTCGCGCCGGCATGCCGAGTGAGCGGGCATGGGCATATTCGTCGTCGGAGACGCAGATCAGGTGATCGGTGAAAAGCTTGGCCAGGATGGTCTCGATGCTGCCGAAAATCAGCCGCCCGATCCTGCCGAGTGTCGGGTCCATGGTGCGGAAAGCATGCGGCGTGTAGACCCGTGGCGCGTGGACGCCGGGAAGGCGCAGGCGGGTCAGCGCGCCGGCCTTCGAGCTATGACCATGGACGATGTCGAACGGCGTGCCGTGGTTGATGATGGACCGCAAGGCGCGATGGGCGGCGACGTCGGAGAGGCCAGGGGATCGCTTCATGGCGACTGCGTGCACGGCGGGCAGGGCAAGCGACTTCAATTCGCGCACGAAGGCGTCTTCGGCCCGGATCGGCGAATAGACCGCTTCGACATGGTGGCCCCGCGCATGCAGGCCACGGCAGAGATCGAGGAAATGGCGGCCCGATCCACCGCCGCTGGGCTCAAGCACCTGCAGGATGCGCAGGCCGCTGTCAGCGCCGGGAGTAAAGGGGTCGATATTCATTCTGACATTCCGCCGCCGACCCCGCTATGAAGCCGATCTGTTGCCCTCTATGTACAGGCTTGACGTTAACGCAGCGTTGGCGCCGGGGAGGGGCGGTGTAACTGCACTCTGGTGAGGCCGCGCCGGTGGCGGTATTCCAGGGCGCCGCAGCCCCAGACGATGCCGAGCAGCAGGAAGAAATGCCGCCAGTGGTCGGTATCGATGACATTGCCGATGGCGGCATGACCGATCAGCACGATCCAGGCGATCATCAGATAGGGCTGCCAGGGCCGGTCGAGCAACAGGAAGCGAAAGCCCATCGTCACCGTCCAGATCATCAGCGTCACGTAGGAGACGAATCCCAGCCAGCCGTAGGAAGTCAGCGATTTGAGCCAGATATTGTGCTCGTCCTCGGGAAACATCGTGCTGAACACCATCGGGCCGATGCCGAGCGGCTTTTCCATCGACATCAGGAAGCCGATCTTGTGGCGGTCGAAACGGCCGAGATGGCCGCCGTCATAGTCCTGAACAAGCTGGGTGCGGCTTGAAAACAGGTCGGCCACCTGCGGGATCTGCAGGGCAACGGCAAGTGCCACGACCATCAGCAAGGCGCCGCCCAGCGCCAACACGAGGATTTTCAGCCGGAAGGCGCCGGTGCGTTGTTTCAGAAGCATGACGAAAACAAGCGCGCAGGCGCAAAACAGGTAGAGCGCCCAGGCGGCACGCGAGAAGGAAAGGAAAAGCCCGAGCGCCATGATCAGGATGGCGATGGCCTTGATCGGGGCCGTTGCGATCCGGTCGCTTAGCAGCCGGTACATCAGGTAGAGCGACGGTGCCACCAGAAACGGGCCGAAGACGTTTGGGTCCTGGAACGCGCCTTTGGCGCGGTCGTAGAGCGTGAAATTCGCAGCTCCGGGTATTGCGCCGAAATAGCCGAGGATGCCGAGCAGGGAGGTGATGACGCCAGCGGCAACCCAGGCATCGAAGATCAGCTTCAGCCGTTCATGCCGGGTTTCGATGATGGCGGCGTAAAAGACCGACGTGAGGCAGAGGAAGCCGGACACCGCCATGTACATCGGCGCCGTGGCGAGATCGCTCATCACCGTCAGTGACAGAATGCCGCCGGTCATGAACAGGATGAGCAGAGCCAGAAGCGGTGCGACCGAACGCGAGATTTTAAGGCCGAAAAGAAACCATAGGCCGATCAGTGCCGCCATGAAGACTTCGTAGGGAGCCGGCTCGGCAATGACGAAGCCCGACAGGAAGACGCCGAACGTCACCATCGCCGAGCCGAGGATGGCGACGGTAGCCATCTGCGGGGAAAACCCCGCGGCAGATGTGGCGGCCGGGGTGCTCAATAGGCATTTTCCGTGTTGAGAAGGCGGATCGGTGTCAGGAACAGGATCTTCAGGTCCAGCCACAACGACCAGTTTTCGATGTAGTAGAGGTCGAACGCCGTCCGGAACTTGATCTTGTCGTCATGATCGATTTCGCCGCGCCAGCCGTTGATCTGCGCCCAGCCGGTGACACCGGGCTTGACGCGGTGGCGCGCGAAGTAGCCCTCCACGACCTCGGAATAGGTCCGTTCGGCGGTTTGGGCCAAAACGGCGTGCGGCCGCGGTCCGACCAGCGACAGTTCGCCCTTCAGCACGTTGAACAATTGGGGCAATTCGTCGATCGACGATTTGCGCAGGAAACGGCCGACGCGGGTGACACGCGGATCGCCCTTGGTGACGGCATTGCGGGCCGTTGGGTCGCTCATGTCGGTATACATCGAGCGGAACTTGTAGACGTCGATCATCTCGTTGTTGAAGCCATGCCGTTTCTGCTTGAAGATGATCGGGCCGGGGGAGCTGATTTTCACGGCGATCGCAGCGCCGATAAGGACCGGCCAGAGCAAGGCCAGTGCCACGAGGCTGAAGAATACGTCGAAGATGCGCTTGGCGACCGAATCCCAGTCTGCGATCGGCTTGTCGAAGATATCCAGCATCGGGACCTGGCCGACATGCGAATAGCTGCGCGGGCGGAACCTCAGGTTGTTGGCATGGGCGGCGAGGCGGATATCCGCAGGCAGGATCCAAAGCTTCTTGAGAAGTTCGAGGATTCGCTGCTCCGCCGAAAGCGGCAGCGCGATGATCAGGATATCGATCCGGGTAAGGCGGGCAAAATCGACCAGTTCGGCGACAGTGCCCAGTTTGGGATAGCCGGCGATGATACCGGGCGAGCGGCGCTCGTCGCGATCATCGAAGATGCCGCAGATGCGGATGTCGTTGTCCGTCTGCTGTTCAAGCGAACGGATCAGATCCTTGGCCGGCTGGCCGCCGCCGACGATGACGGCGCGGCGTTCCATGATGCCATTGCGCGCCCAGCGGCGGATCGAAAAGGCGATGAAAGCCCGTTCCGCAATCAGAAATACCGCTCCAAGCACATACCAGATGCCGAAGGAGAAGCGTGAGAATGTGCCCCCGGTCTTGAGCAGAAAGAGCACCATGGTCATGGCAGCGAAAGCCAGTGTCCAGCAGCCGATCAAGCGCGGCACGACCCGGGCCGGGGATCTGAGCATGGGAACCTGATACCCGTCGCATAGCTGCAGGAACACCACCGTCAGAACGGAAACGCCGGCGATAAGGGCACAGTAACCGAGCAATTCGTCCAGTCGCGGCGCGACATAGAGCATGTGGACGGCATAGCCGATGGCGAAAAGCGCGGTGATTTCGAGCAGACGGATCAGCCCGATGATCATGTTCGGCGAATAGGTATCGGTGCGGAATTGCGAGGCGATGCGGCGGGCGAGCGGATTGAGTTCGCGCTTGGGTTCGTCGTCGCGCTTTTCCCCAGGCGCAGTCGAGCGGATATCGGAAATCTTCTTGCGCAAAGCGTCGGTGTCGAAAGAATCCGGTTTGTCGATCTGGTTCATGATATCCGCCCGGGCCGTTGTGTCCCTTCGGGATAGCAGAAAGCCCCTAAGAAACGTTTACGGGTTTCCAGGCGGCGTTTCCCGTGCGGTGGTCTTTTCCGGGACAAGCTGGCGATAGAGCCGCATGATGCTGGCCGACATCGTAGAGGTTGCAAAGGCGGCCTTGAAGGTGACGGCATCGGGCATGACCTTTGCGGCCCAGTCCTTTTCCGTCATCGCCGCCGTCATCACATCGGCCAGTGACTGCGCATCGTCGGCCTTGGCAAGGGCAGCACTATTGGGTCCGAGAACCTCCGGAATGCCGCCCACGCCAGAAGCAATCACCGGTTTACGGGCGGCCAGGGCTTCCAGAACGATATATGGCATCGATTCGGCGCGCGACGGCACGACGACGTTGCGGGTGAAGGCGAAGGCATCGCGCGCCTTCATCGCCGGCAGCATCTGGATGCGACGGCCAAGGCCGCGTTCCAGCATCATCTGTTCGTATTCGTCCTTTTGTGGACCATCGCCGATCATCATCGCAGATAGCGGCCTGCCGATACTCCGCTCGGTTTTGGCAAAGGCATCGATGAAGAGATCAGGCCCCTTCAGATCGCGCAGCATGCCGATATGGAGAAAATCCACCGCATCGGGGCGGGCATAGACAGTTTCGAAATCGCGGTCGTCGATGCCGTTGTAGATGCGTTCGCTGCGGACGCGCGGCCTGCCGACCTTGTCCTCATAGGCCTTGCGCTCGAAATCGCAGACGAAGACGATGGCGTCGGTCAGACATTCCTGTAGACGCTCGAGCAGGAACACGATTTTGCCCGACGGCTTCTTCTTGCCGTAGTGCAGGCTACCGCCGTGCGGCGAATAAAGACGGGCAACGCAATACCTGTTCACCCGCAAGGCCGAGCCGATGATCCGGGCCAGAGCGCCACCTTTGGCGCCGTGACCGTGGAGGATATCCGGCCGCAAACTTCTGATTTCCTTGTAGCCTCTCCAGAGGGCGGCGAGGTCTGCGGGACCAACGGACCGGCGGATCGGCAGCCGGACGAGACCGAGCGCCAGAAACGGCCTTATCTCGTCGAAAAGCGCATCTTCGTAGCTTCCGCCCGTCGTGCTGTCGCAGACGATGCCGACCTCATGACCTTGCCGCGCATGCGCTTCCGCCAGATCGCGCACATGGCGGAAGATTCCACCGATGGGCGACCTGAAACAATGAATGATGCGCAGCGGCTGGGGGTCGTGCATGCGCTCAGAACAGCCGCTCACGCACATAGATCGTGTCGCCGGCCATGATCGGGTCGGAGATCGAGACACGCCCGGTGAGGATGCGGCCGTTGATCTTGCGGGTGACGTCAACATTGGCCTGGTTGGCGCGCGGCGAGTAACCGCCGGCAACGGCAATGGCGTTCTGGACCGTCATGCCCGGCACATAGGAGTATTGCCCGGCCTGGCCGACTTCGCCCATGATGAAGACGGAACGGTAGCGATCGACTTCGATCGTCACGTCCGGATCGCGCAGATATCCCTCGCGCAGCTTGCTGGCGATGGCGTTTTCCATTTCGGGCAGGGTATGCCCGCGTGATGGTACGGCACCGATCAGCGGGAAGGCGACGTAGCCAGCCTGATCGACGGTATAGCTGCCGGTGAGACCCGCCTGTTCGAACACGCTGATGCGCAGCTTGTCGCCGCTATCGACGCGATAAGGCTGGATGGTTGCTTCATGGAAGGCCTTGGGTGCTGGCTGATAGCTGCTGCACCCAGAAATTGCAAGGCACAGCGAGAGTACGGCCAAGGCCGGGCCTGTTTTCATACGTGCGGATGTCATCGGGCTCTCGCGTTCCAGAAACCATGTCATGGCCTGATGTTATCAATCCGTTAGGGTTAATAGCCGGTAAAGGCCGAAAAGAATTTCGCGCAGAGCAGCCTATTTTTGGCGTGGTTCGGGTGCTTTGGTGGAGTGGCACCGTCAAACCGCATTAACTGTTGCGTTACCATGTTTGTTTACGGTGGCGCGGAGTGTGAAGGTTCGAGGTAAAACGCATGCCGGGCGTCAACGACGGTCATCAGGACGTAGATATCGATCTCGGCGGGCTGTTCCGCGCCATCTGGCGCCGGCGGGGCAGGGTGCTGTTGGCAACCGCGGCATTCGGCGGCCTGGCCTTTGTCGGCGCCAACCTGATGAGCCCGGAATATCAGGGCGAGGCGCGGCTTCTGATCGAATCGCGTCAGGCCGAATTCAGCGGTGCCAACCCGGCTCAGCCGCAGACCGGCGATAGCCAATTCGACGAATCCGGCATTTCCAGCCAGGTGCAGGTGTTGCGCTCGGCCGATCTGATCAAGCAGGTCGCCCGCGATATGAAGCTTTACGAATTGCCGGAATTCGATCCGCCCACGAACCCGTCGGCGATCTCCGATGTGCTTGTCATGCTCGGCATCAAGAAGAACCCGCTCGATCTGCCACCCGAAGAGCGCGTATTGAAGGAATTCCAAAAGAAGCTGCAGGTCTATCAGGTCGAGAAATCGCGGGTAATCGCGATGCAGTTCACCTCGGAAGATCCGAAGCTCGCCGCCGCCATCCCGAATGCGATGGCCAAGGTCTTCCTGTCGCTGCAAAGCGGCGCCAAGCTTGATTCCAACTCGGAGGCCAGCCGCTGGCTGGAGCCGGAAATCGCCAATCTGCGCGAAAAGGTGCGCGAGGCCGAGGCCAAGGTGGCGGGCTATCGTGCATCCAGCGATCTGCTTTTGACCGGCGAAGCCGGTGGCACGTTCGCGACCAAGCAGCTGAACGACATTTCGACCGAACTTGCCCGCATGCGCGGAGAGCGGGCCAATGCCGAGGCGCGGGCGGAAAACGTCCGCACGGCGCTGGCCAATGGCAGGGCCGTCGATACGCTGAACGATGTCGTCGCCTCGCCGATGATCCAACGGCTGAAGGAAACCGAATCCAACATCCAGGGACAGATCGCCGATCTGTCGACAACACTGCTTGACGGGCATCCACGCCTGAAAGGATTGAAATCCCAGCTGCAGGGGATACGGGCGCAGATCTTGAGCGAAACCAAGAAGATCCTTGGCAGCCTCGAAAGTGAAGCGACTGTTTCGCAGTTGCGCGAGCGGCAGCTGGTTGCCCAGCTCAACACGCTGAAGGCAAATTCGGCCAAGGCCGGCGAGGATGAAGTCGGGTTGCGGGCGCTGGAACGGGAAGCCACGGCACAGCGGCAGCTGCTCGAAACATACCTGGCGCGCTATCGGGAAGCGACGTCGCGCAGCGGCGAAAATGCCGCCCCGGCCGACGCGCGCGTCATCTCCCAGGCGGTAGAGCCGACCGAAGTCAGCTTCCCCAAAGTGCTGCCGATCACCATTGTCGCCGCCTTTGCCAGCTTCCTCGTCAGTTGCGTCGTCATCATGCTTTCCGAACTGTTCAGCGGCAGGGCTTTGCGCCCGGTCGGCCGCAGGGAAGACGAACTGTTTGACGACGAGCCATTGGCCATTCCGGCACTCGACGTCCAGCCGGTGCGGGAAACTGTTATCCACCCTGCGGCCGCGCAGGCGGCGCCCATTGCTGTCCAGGAACCCGTCTTTGCGGCGGCAGTTGCTGAGGAACCGGACGAGCCCGAGATGGCCGAGCCGGAAGAGGACGATTTTTCGATTGCCTCGGTTGCCGACCATCTGAGCGCTGACGACGTGCGCGTGGCGATCTCCGTCTCGCCCGCCGGTGACAAGGGCTCGGTGAATGCAGTGGCCTTGGCGCGGATGGTCGCCGAGGAGGGACGCAAGATCGTCCTGATCGACCTGACCGGCTCGGCCTGCCCGACACGTCTTATGGCGCAGACGGCGGATCTCCCCGGGATCACCAATCTGCTTGTCGGCGAAGTTCCCTTCACGGAAACGATCCATGCCGACCGGCTGTCGGATGCGCATATCATCCCGCAGGGCGATGCCGATCCGGTGCTCGCCATGCGCGGTATCGAGCGGTTGCAGATGATCATCGATGCCCTGTCGAATGCCTATGACACGGTGCTGATCGAATGCGGGCCTGCCGATGTCAATGCGGTCCGCAGGGTGACGCGCGCGCGCGATACGAAGATCATCATTTCGGCACCTTTTGTCGGCAACGAAGAGATCATCGACCTCATCACCGGTTTCGGCGAGGCGGGCTTTGGTGAGATCGTGCTGATGACGGGAACGGGCTATCCGCAGTCTGGAAATTCCGGCCGCCGCGCCGCTTGATCAACCACGGTCGTCTCAGTCGCCATCGGTTTCCGCTGCAGTTGCCGGGCCAGCTGTCTGCCGGCGCTGGCGAAGCCGCTGCAGCAAAGAATAGGCCTTTCTGTTCTTCTTGATAGCCGATTTCAGCCAAACGGTGGTGCGATGCACCGATGCCGCAAGACGTCCGCGCAACGTCAAGGGCAGGACGATATCACGCTGGATTGTCTCGACCGTGCACCAGGAGCGCTTGTAGCCCTGGTCGCCGATGCCGAAATCGAACAGCTTTATGCCTTCGGCGTTGCATCTGCGGATGATCAGGTAAAACAGAAGCTCGCCCGGACTGGCATCTGCGGCGAGATCGTCGTCGATCGATCCGAATTGGCAGATGACGTGATCGCCCTTGCGCGACAGGCCGGCAATGGCAACGATGCGGCCATTCTCTTCGCCCCGCAAGCGGATCGCATTCAGTTCGAGCGGTTGGCCGTCATGCGTCGGTTCAACGGCTGCAAGCGTATGGAAGAACGCCTGGGTTTCCTCGTCCTGGAAAACGTTGGGCAGGCCGAGCGCCTTGAAGCGGATGGCCTTCTGCTCGAAAAACAGCTCGAGTACCTGCCGCCGTTCCGCGCTGGTCTTGGCAACAATATGCTCGTAGCCTCCCATCGCTTCCAGCCGCTTTTCCGAAACGCGAAATTTCTTCCGCCGCCGCTTGGCATTGAGCTGGGCCAATGTCGCTTCGAAGTTTTCCAGAAGCGGCAGCTGGAATGAGGCATTCTGGTTTCGGACCGCCGGAAGCGAGGCGAGCGGATGGCGCGTTCCATGCCAGTCGAACGGCATTTTCTCCAGCGTCACGATATCGGCGACGCGCGACAGCTTGGCCGACAGGTCGGCAATCAGCTCTGCGGCCAGCTTCGTGCAGGTGATCGGATCGAAATCGTCGGCGAACAGCCCGGTATTGATGTTGCTGTGTGGCGAGCCGATGAACCGCGCCGTGCGGAACAAAACGCCGCGCACCAGTTCCAGCGGCAGAATGAACACCGTCTTTTGACCTATCCGGCCACGTACCAACAGCAGTTGATTGGCATGGGTCGCAGCCCAGGCGGCGCACCAGTCGAAACCCTGATGCAGGGAGGTGTTGGGGGAAGCCTCCAGCGCGCGCCAGTCCGTTTCCAGCGCCTGCATGCTGACGTGAACACTCAGCGTCAGGCCCTCAGTAAGCGCAATATCGCGTACCGGGTCGCGACGGCCCTGCCGGACGCGGTGGCGTGCCTTGCTGCCGGGCATCATGTTGAGGTCCATGTCGGTCATGATCGCTTGCGGTCCGGGAACGGGATGAGGTCGCATCTAAAGCTAGCAGGCCCTTATTTTCGTTTAAGTTGGGCTGGCGGCGCCCAGCATGCCCCGGGTTTTATCAAATGCGGTTACCGAATGACTAAGAGCAAAAGCCGCGGCCCCGAGGCAGCAAGGGGAAGAAAAGTGGATTTTTACCGCAATCCTTGTTAAGCCGGACGTCCGCTTTGATGGAGAGACCGATGCGCCACTGAACACGGTTTGGACAATTCGCGGCAATTCACGCGCGTTCCCGACCGTTCTGTGTCACCACGACCGTTGGACATTAAGGTGGAGCATCCCCATGCCTGAACATCAAGGAGCGCCGGATTCCGGTGCCGTCACCCCCGTCGCCGCATTTCCGCAGATTGGCTTTCTCAAGAACATCATCCGTTCGCCGCTGATCACAGCCGGCGATTTCAGCTATTACGATGATCCGGCAGGACCAGAGCATTTCGAGGAGAAATGCGTCCTCTATCACTATGATTTCATCGGCGACCGGCTGGAGATCGGCCGGTATTGCGCGCTGGCGCAAGGCGTGACCTTCATCATGAACGGCGCCAACCATGCCATGCAGGGTTTTTCGACCTATCCGTTCGGCATCTTTCCCGGCGCATGGCGCGATGGTTTTAATCCCGCAGGTTATGCCAGCGGCTATCGTGGCGATACGACGGTTGGAAACGATGTCTGGATCGGCACCAAGCCGACGATCATGCCGGGTGTGACGATCGGCGACGGCGCCATTATCGGCGCTCACGCCGTGGTCGCCAAGGACGTGCCGCCCTACAGCGTCGTGGCCGGAAACCCGGGCAGGGTGGTGAAGCTGCGGTTCAGCGACGACATCGTCGAGCGCCTTCAGGCAATTGCCTGGTGGAATTGGCCGGTCGACAAAGTTTCTCGCCATATTTCCGCGATCACCGGCGCTGATATCGAGGCGCTCGAAAACGCGGTTTAACCGCCGACCCAGCCGCTGGCGAGCGCGTTGGCCCATTCCTTGTTTCCACGCTCATGCGCGAGCCGGGACATCGTCATGTGATCGTAGGCGACGCGCCGGAAGGTTACGTCCCAATGGCCGTCCGCCTTCGAGAGGATGGCGTAGCCGGCATCGGGCGAGCCGGTTTCGACCTTGTGGAACACCGGTTCGTCGTAGTCATAACCGGGGCAGCCGACGCTGCCGGGATTGACGACGATCCTGCCGTCGGCCAGGTGCACGGCGCGGGGAATATGGGTGTGGCCGCAGAGGATGACGGGATAGTCTATGCCGGCGGCGTAACTCTCGATCCGCTGGCGGGCCGACATATGGACCACGCCATCGGTCGTCAGATCTTCAAGCCAGTAGGTGAGATCGTCCTGCGGCGTGCCGTGGCAAAGAAAAAGCTCCTGCCGGTGAACGAGCGTCGGGGGCAGGGTGCGCAGCCAATCGAGATGGTGCGGCTGCAATTCGTCATGGGCGGCGCGATCCCATTGGCCCATATCCGCCGGTTCTTTCGTGATCAGCCAGCGGTCGTGGTTGCCCCGGATCGACGGGAAATCGCGCGCTATCACAATATCGGCGGTGCGCGCAGCATTGAGCGGGCCGCTCAGGTGATCGCCGAGATTGACCACGTCGTCGATGCCCTGCGCCGCGATGTCGGCAAGTACGGCCTCAAGGGCAAGGTCGTTGCCGTGGATATCGGCGATCACTGCGATCTTCATAAGGTCTACTTTCGGTTCAGCGCGGTTTTGCCGGCTTTTCCATCCACTTGATGATCAGCATGGCGGGCAGAATCCACAACAGGCCGGTGAAGAAGAAATAGGCCAGATGCACCCACCACGGCGACGTGCCGAGAAGGAGCGAGGCAAAGGTGGTAGCCGCCAGCGCATAGACGATGACGAGGATGATGATCAGGACGGTGCCGATCAGTTTTCTCAGGCGTACGGGCATTCAGGTCTTTCCGGTTGGCAGATTTCGCCGGGCTTTAGGCCGCGACGGCATGCCGCAAAGGGGTAAGCCTTGTTTTGCATGCTGCTCTGGTGCAAATCAACGGCTTTGATGGACAGGTCTTCAGACAAATCGCCGCCTTCCGGCGATGCCTGTATATTTCGATAGACGGAGGCCTTGATGGCAAGCACGGATTTGGCGACGGAACAGCGTCTTATGCGCGAGATCGATACGGTCAGCCGCAACCGGACCCAGATCAGGATCTGGCTGGGTATCGTGGTGCTGGTGCTGTTCGGGCTGGTCCTTGTCGGTGGCGCGACGCGTCTGACGGAATCCGGCCTGTCGATTACCCAGTGGAAACCGATCCATGGCGTCATTCCGCCGCTCACCGCTGCCGAGTGGCAGGAGGAATTCGAGCTCTACAAGCAGATTCCGCAATATGAGCAGGTCAACAGCGACATGACCGTGGAAGGGTTCAAGACCATCTTCTGGTGGGAATGGGCGCACCGGCTGCTGGCCCGCTCGATCGGTTTGATTTTCGCGCTGCCGCTGGCCTTCTTCTGGGTACGAGGCCAGATCGAGCCGCGGTTGAAACTGCCGCTGGTCGGTATTCTGGCGCTGGGCGGGTTTCAGGGCTTTATCGGCTGGTGGATGGTATCGTCCGGTCTTGCCGACCGCACCGAGGTCAGCCAGTACCGGCTGGCCACCCATCTGATCATCGCCTGTCTGATCTTCATCTCCTGCATCTGGATCGGCAGGGGACTGGCGCCGCATGCCAATGATCCTGCACCGACGAAAAGCTCCAGAAAAATGGCTGCGATCATCGCCTGCATGGCACTGTTCCAGATCTATCTCGGCGCGCTGGTGGCGGGGCTCGATGCAGGCCTTTCCTACAACACCTGGCCGCTGATGGACGGCGCACTCGTGCCGTCAGACTTGTTCATCCAGCAGCCCGCCTGGCTCAATCTGTTTGAAAACCCGAAGACCGTGCAGTTCGTCCACCGCATCGGCGCCTATGTGCTGTTCGCCTTCGTTCTGATGCACATGATCGCTTCCCTGCGCAACGCGCCGGAGACGACGCATGCGCGGCGCTCGGTTCTGCTGTTCGTGCTGGTGACGATCCAGGCAATCATCGGCATCACCACGCTGATCCTGCAGGTGCCGGTCGGCTGGGGTGTCGCCCATCAGGGCGGCGCGCTGGTGGTGCTCGGGTTCGCCGTTGCTCACTGGCGGGCATTCATCGGCGAATATGCGCGTCCACTGGAAATCGAAATGCGCAGCTGATCAGCGCAACAGCCCGTCAAGGGCGGGCATGCCGAGAATGGCAGAAGCACCGATCAGCACGTAGCAGATGATGCGGAATGTCGACGGTTTGGCAAAGCCGAACAGGCGCGAGCCGACGTACAATCCGCCGGCATAGAGCGGCAGGATGACCAGCGTTAGCGCAAAGACCTGCTCGACGAACAGGCCGCCGACGAGATAGCTGATGGCGGTCAGCGCTGAGGAAATCGCGAAATAAAGCATGATGTTGGAGCGGATGACCAGTACGTCGCTGGCGCCGCTCAGCCAATAGGCGACGACCGGCGGGCCGCCGAGCTGTGCCGCACCGCTGAAAATCCCGGCAATGCCGCCGACGCCGGCGGTCAGCAGCGCGCGTGGCTGTCCGTGATAGCGCCAGCCGGAGATCAACAGGATAAGCAGGACAGCTGAGACGACGGTGATCGCCCAGCGCAGGATGAGCGGATCGGCAAGTGCCAAGGCCGCGGTGCCGAGCGGCACGCCGATCAGAGCGCCGGACGCCATGGTGAACACCTCGCGCCGGTTGGCGGCGCGCCACGCAGCAGGCAACATGCCGGCAGCGGCGATCGTGTCGATGACCAGAAGCACCGGCGAAATGATCTTCGGGCCAAGGATGGAACCGCCGATCGGGATCAGGATGAGGGCCGCTCCAAAGCCGGAAAAGCCGCGGGCAAGACCGGCGATGAAGGTGCAGACAAGCAGCACATTGAGCCCATGCTCCGGCAGCGCGGTGGCGACCCTTGCCAGAAGCGTCGCGAAGAAGCCGGTATCGCCCATGTCGGATCAAATGCCTTTCCGCGCGTGCGGAGCAGGGCGGCGAACGCCCTGAAGTGAGAGTGGCCTTAAGCCGACAGCATCAAATCCATGTTCTGCACCGCAGCGCCCGAGGCGCCCTTGCCGAGATTGTCGAGCAGGGCGACGAGATTGACGTGTTCGCCGCCTTCCGAGCCGAACACGAACAGTTTCATCGTATCCTTGCCGGCAAGCTCGACAGCATCGACGCGCGAAAGCTTGGCGCTGACATCGAGCGGCACGACCTCGACGATCCACTGCCCGGCATAATGGGCAACCAGTGCTGCATGGATGGTTTCCAGCGTCGTGCCGTCCTTCAGCTGATCGAGGAACAGCGGCACCTGAACGATCATGCCCTGCGGGAAGCGGCCGACGGACGGCGAGAAGATCGGAGCCCGATCGAGCATGCCATGGATCTGCATTTCCGGCACATGCTTGTGCTTGAGCGTCAGGCCGTAGAGGAAGTTCGGCGAATCGATGTGATCCGGATTGGCCGGGTCTTCCATCTGCGCGATCATCTGCTTGCCGCCGCCGGTATAGCCGGAGACGGCGTTGACCGTGATCGGGTAATTTTCCGGCAAGATACCGGCCTGGCGCAACGGTCTGATCAGGCCGATGGCGCCGGTCGGGTAGCAGCCGGGATTGGCGATCAGGCGGGCATCGCGGATTTTCGTCGCCTGCGCCGCATCCATTTCGGCAAAGCCATAGGCCCAGTCCGGCGCGATGCGATAGGCCGTCGAGGTATCGATGATGCGCACCTTGTTGTTGCCCTCAAGCATGGTGACGGCCTGCTTGGAGGCATCGTCGGGCAGGCAGAGAATGGCGACATCGGCGCTGTTCAAAAGATCTTCGCGAATGGCGGCATTGCGGCGTTCCGCTTCCGGAATGGACAGCAGCTTCACATCCGAACGGCCAGCCATGCGGGTGCGGATCTGCAGGCCCGTGGTGCCGTGTTCGCCATCGATGAAGATCTTCGGTTTCATGGTTTTATCCTGTCCTGCCAAGGGATTATCCGGTCTTGCAGAATCACTTTGGCATGCAATTGAATCAGTTTGACAACAGGGCGGAGCAGGTAACTATCCACGTCGCTCCGCCAGCTGCTCGGCATGAAGGCCGAGCATATACATCGCGATGGTGGAGCCCGCAATGGCAGTGATATCGGCATGGTCATAGGCCGGAGCCACCTCGACGACATCGGCGCCCTTGATGACCAGCGCGCCGAGCTTGCGGATTACCGACAGGATCTTTGCCGAGGACGGGCCGCCCGCAACCGGTGTTCCGGTGCCTGGCGCATAGGCGGGATCCAGGCAGTCGATATCGAAGGTGAGATAGGCTGGGCGGTCGCCGACATGATACAGGATCACATCGGCAATCTCGCCGGCGCTCATCTCCTCAAGATCGTAGCCATAGAGAATGCGGATGCCGCAATCGTCGGGCGCATGGGTGCGGATGCCGAGCTGGATCGAGCTTGCGGTATCGATCAGGCCTTCGCGCGCCGCACGTCCGACGAACGAGCCGTGGTCGATGCGGCCCTTCTCGTCGGCCCAGGTATCCTGATGGGCGTCGAACTGGACGAGAGCAAGCGGTCCGTGCACGGCGGCATGGGCGCGCAGCAGCGGCAGGGTAACGAAATGGTCGCCGCCCAGCGTCAAGAGAAATGCGCCGGTGTTCAGGATTTTTGCGGCTTCGCGCTCGATAGTCGCCGGCGTCTTGCCGTGATTGCCGTAGTCGAGCAGGCAGTCGCCATAATCGATCGTCGCCATGTCGGCAAACAGATCGCGGTCGAACGGATATTGCGGATCATTGTCGAAGATCGCGGAGGCACGGCGGATGGCCTGCGGCCCGAAGCGGGCGCCGGGACGATTGGACGTCGCGGCATCGAACGGGATGCCCCAGACGACGGCATCGACGCCCTTCAGGCTCTTGGTGTATCTGCGCCGCATGAACGACAGGATGCCGGCATGGGTCGGGTCGGTGGCGGCGCTCTTCAGCGATGTGGCGGTGATGGCGTGGTCTATCGTCTTGTTGGCCATGATCGGTTCCGTCTGTTGGGTGCCAGACGTTGGACAATCGGCGGCTGGAAGGCAAGACCCCGAGAGAACCGCAACAGGATAATCAGCCGCTCACGAGGCCTTGGCCTCGAAAGCCGAGGCAAAGTCGCCTAGCGATTTGGCCTTGTCGATCATGCCGCCGATGTCCTGCCCGACGATTGCCTCGAGATCGGCAAAGCTGTCGATGACATAGTAGATCGGCTGGACGATATCGATGCGGTAGGGGGTTCTGAGCACACTCATCAGATCGAACGGCCGGAATTCACAGGCCCTGCCGTCCATCGCGGCTTTCGCTTCGCTGGGCGACGAGACGATGCCTGCGCCAAAGCAACGGCGCCCCTGCGGCGTGTTGATCAGGCCGAATTCGACGGTGAACCAGAAGATGCGGAACAGGTGCCAGGAATAGCCCTTGCCCAGGCGGACGGCCGCTTCGCCGAACTGGCGGACGAAATTGGCATAGCTCTGATTGGTGAGCAGCGGGCAATGGCCGAAGACCTCATGGAACAGGTCCGGCTCCTCGATATAGTCGATATGCTCGCGGCGGCGCAGGAAGGTGGCGAGCGGGAACTTGCCTTGTGACAGCAATTCGTAGAAGCGCGAGGGCGGAATGAGCGCCGGCACGCCCTCGACCCCGAAGCCTGTCGTCTCATGCAGGCGGCGGCCGACATCGGTTAGCTGCGGCACCTTGTCTGGCCTCAGCCCAAGCGTTTTTACCCCATCCAAGTATTCCTGGCAGGCCATGTTGGCGAGCAGCTTCATCTGGCGCTCGTAGAGCTCGCCCCAGACGGCGTCTTCTTCAGCTGTGTAGGGATAGACCCCGTCCGGGCCGGGTAGTTTGGCGGTGTAGCTGCTTTGCTTGGTCATCGGATCGATCCTCCCAGATGCATGATTCCTCGCAATTATGCTCCCGGATTGGAGGATTTTTCTTTCTTTCGTGCTGGACATCTCCATAATCCTGGCAGGATTTTTCGGGGATTTCTAAAATTATGAAAGAATCTGGGAGTTTCCATCGCAAGCTTTTGCAGCTCGTCCAGGCCGATGGCAGTCTGTCGCTGGCGGAACTGGCCGAGAAGGCAGGCATGTCGCAGAGTTCGGCATGGCGCAAGATCCAGGAGCTGGAAGCCGACGGCGTCATCCGCAAGCGGGTGACGCTGCTCGATCCGGGAAAGCTCGATCTGAAACTCTGCGTCATCGCGCATGTGACGCTGGAGGATCATCACGAGGAGGCGGTGGCCTCGTTTGCCGCTGTGGTGCTGGAGCGGCCGGAAATCATGGAGTGTTATGCACTTTCCGGCGCCTTCGACTACATGCTGAAAATCCGGGCGAGCGACGTGGAAAGCTACGAGGCGTTCATGACGCGCTATCTGATGCGCAACCCGCATGTGCGCACGGTGGTGTCGAGCTTCGTGTTGCGGGAACTGAAGTTTTCGACGGAATTGCCTTTGTAATAACCCAAAGAAAAAGGCGGGACAAAGCCCGCCTTTTCCAAATCGAAATTTTCGAAACGATTAACGCTTCGAGAACTGGAACGAACGGCGGGCCTTGGCCTTACCGTACTTCTTACGCTCGACGACGCGGCTGTCGCGGGTCAGGAAGCCACCCTTCTTCAGAACCGTGCGCAGGCCCGGTTCGAAGTAGGTCAGGGCCTTCGAGATGCCGTGACGAACGGCACCGGCCTGGCCGGAAAGACCGCCGCCTGCAACCGTTGCGTCGATATCGAACTGACCGTCACGGGCAGCAGCGAAGATCGGCTGGCGCAGGATCATCTGCAGAACCGGACGTGCGAAGTAGTGAGCAAATTCCTTGCCGTTGACGGTGATCTTGCCGGAGCCCGGCTTGACCCAGACGCGGGCAACGGCGTTCTTGCGCTTGCCGGTCGCATAGGAGCGGCCCTGGGCGTCGACCTTGCGGACATGAACCGGAGCCGAAGCTGTTGCTTCAGTCGCCGTGCCGAGGTCTTTCAGAGAAGAGAGATCAGCCACGATTAGGCGCTCCTTGTGTTCTTGCTGTTCAGCGCTGCGACGTCGAGCGTCACCGGCTGCTGTGCTTCATGCGGATGATTTGTACCGGCGTATACGCGCAGGTTCTTCATCTGGCGACGGCCAAGCGGGCCACGGGGAACCATGCGCTCGACAGCCTTTTCGAGAACGCGCTCCGGGAAGCGGCCTTCGATGATCTGGCGCGCGGTGCGCTCCTTGATGCCGCCCGGGTAACCGGTGTGCCAGTAGTACTTCTTGTCGGTGTACTTCTTGCCGGTCAGGACAGCCTTCTCAGCGTTGATCACGATGACATTGTCACCATCGTCAACGTGGGGCGTGTAGGTGACTTTATTCTTGCCGCGCAGGATGTTGGCGATAATGGAAGCGACGCGACCAACAACGAGGCCTTCGGCGTCGATGAGGATCCACTTCTTCTCCACCTCTGCAGGCTTCTGAACGAAGGTTGACATGTTAAACTCTTTCGTTTGAACCCGATGCGTTGCCGCCGGGCGTTTCTTGTTGCTTGAATTTGGCAGGCATTCCGTCAGCCAAAAATGAAAGCGGCCCCAAGGGACCGCGATCTGGTGCGGCTTATACGCAAAGGATGAAATGCGGTCAAGATTGCCGATTTGGCCAGTTCGAAAAAATACCTTTATAAAACATGTGGTTAGGTATGGGGTATTTTGATACCACAAATTATCTGGGCGGAATCGAATAGGTCGCGGTCGCATGGGCAACCAGCTCATCACTATTAAGCTCTGAAATCGCCGCATCGAGCACGGCCAGCCGTTTGCCGAGCTTGAGGATTCGGCAGGTGCATTGCAGCGGCCCGAGCCGGGGCTTTCTAAGAAAATTGATGTTGAGATTCGTAGTGACCGCAAGCGCCACCGGGCCGATATGGGCAAGAAGGGTGATGTAGGCGGTGACATCGGCGAGCGCGAAAAGCGTTGGTCCGGAGACTGTGCCGCCGGGGCGCAGGTGCTTTTCCTGCGGATCGAGCCGCATCGTCGCGAAGCCCGGGCCGGTGGCGATCACCTCGAAGATCTTGCCGTCGGTATGTACCTCGGAAAAATCCGTTTCGAGGAAACGGTTGAGATCGGCGACGGTGAGGATCGGTTCCAAAGGCATGGTTCACTCCCAGAATTGAAGCGTTTTAGAACCCGGCGTGTGGCTCAAGCAAGCCGGACGAAAGTCCTATCGGTTTCACGGCAGCTTGAAACGCTGCTTGGGGCAGCGTACCAAACGCTGATCCCGGCAAGCCGGACGAAAGATCAGAAAGAGGAGAAGAGAGATGGCGGATATCGTTGCCCTGCACAAGGAAGAACCCCGTGGCCCGCTGCTGCGCGAGGTCTCCGGCAATGTGCTGCGCCTGACGCTCAACAATCCTCCGGCCAACGTGCTGTCGATTGCAATGATGGAAGCGCTGACCGCAGAACTGGACGCGGTTGCTCAATCCGAAGACATCCGGGTTGTCATTCTGGCGGCGTCCGGTTCGCTGTTCAGTGCTGGCCACGATCTGAAAGAGTTGACGTCGCATCGCACCGACGAAGACGCGGGCAGGGCCTTCTTTGAAACGTCGCTGCGGCGCTGCGCCGATCTGATGCTGAAGATCAACCATCTGCCACAGCCGGTGATCGCCGAAATCGACGGCCTGGCAACGGCAGCCGGTTGCCAGCTGGTCGCAAGCTGCGATCTGGCGATCTGCACGGACAGCTCGACCTTCTGCACGCCTGGCGTCAATATCGGCCTGTTCTGCTCGACGCCGATGGTTGCGGTCTCGCGTGCCGCCCATCCCAAGCAGGCAATGGAAATGCTTTTGACCGGCGAAACCATCGACGCCTCCACCGCCAAGGACTTCGGCCTCGTCAACCGCATCGTGCCGAAACAATATCTGCAGCAGGTCGTCAACAAATACGCCGCCGTCATCGCTTCGAAGTCGCCGCAGGCGCTCAGAATCGGCAAGCGGGCGTTTTATCAGCAGGCCGAGATGAGCATCACCGAGGCCTATGATTTTGCCACAGGGGTGATGGTGGACAATATGCTGAAGTCGGATGCCAAGGAGGGGATCGACGCGGTTCTCGGCAAGCGGACGCCGGAGTGGTCGAAAGAGTAACGCGGAGCGTTGTACGATAGACATGCATCGCGACGCGTAGTATGTTTGTCGGATGATCAAATCGATCGCCAACAGCGCGACGCGGCAATTTGCCGAGAGTGGAAAATCAAAGTTTTCCGGCTTGGATGCCGACAAGGCAAAAATGCGGTTGGTAATGCTGCAGAATGCCCGGTCTCTTGATGATCTGGCTCCCTTGAGATCGGTTGGCCTGCATAAGTTGTCTGGCGATCGAAAAAACCAATGGGCCATGACCATCAATGGACCTTGGCGGCTGTGTTTTCGATTTGAAGACGGGCATGCTTATGACGTTGAAATCGTGGATTACCATTGAAGGAGACTGGCATGTTTGAGGTTCACCCGGGCGCAATGCTCAGGGAAGAATTGGATGCGCGCAGCATGACGGGCAACGCGTTGGCACTCGCGTTACGCATAAACTCCGGACGTATTTCCGAGATTCTGACAGGAAAACGTGCAATTTCCGCCGATACCGCTTTGAGGCTCGGTCAGTTCTTTGGAAATGATCCTCAGTTCTGGCTCGGACTTCAGGCCACTTATGATCTCGCGGTCGCATCGCGGCAAAACGGTGATCGGATCAAGGCCGAAGTTCTTCCCGCAAAATCTGCCGCCTGAAGTTGGCGTCGCTCAAGCCAGCTTCAGCATCAGTGCCCCGAGCGCGATCAGGCAAGCGGCGGTGATGCGGAAGATGCTGACGCGTTCCTTCAGGAAGACGATGGATATGACGATGGCAAAAAGGATCGATGTTTCGCGCAGCGCCGCGACCGTTGCGACCGGTGCCTTGGTCATCGCCCAGAGCGCCAGGCCATAGGCGCCGATCGAGCCGCCGCCGCCGATCAGCCCGCGCCACCATTGATGGCGGACATGGAAGAGCACCGGCGCAAAGCCGCGCTTGGCAAAAGCCCACGAAAAAAGCAGCACCGGCGGCAAAAGCGCCATCCACAGCGTGTAGGAGATCGGGTTGAGTGCCACCCGGGCACCGATCCCGTCGACATAGGTATAGCTGGCGATCACCACGGCATTGGCAAGCGCCAGCAGAATGGCACGCGTGCCGCCCTTGCGCGCCTCAAACGCCAGGGTCAGCACGCCCGTCGAGATCGTCAGCACGCCGGCGATCGCGCCGCTGGAAAGATTTTCGCCGATGATCGCGCCGCTTGTCGCCGCCACCAGCAAGGGAGCGACGCCGCGCATCAGCGGATAGACAAGGCCGATATCACCGGCGCGGTAGGCTGCGGCGACAAGCTGGAAATAGGCGAACTGAAACAGCGCGGAGACCAGGATGAACGGCCAGGCATCCGGATGCGGCAAGGGCATGAAGGGCAGGAAGGGAAGAGCGACGACGGCTGCACCCAGCGCGATCATCGCGGCGTCAAGCGATTTGTCCGTCCCCGCCTTGACCAGTGCATTCCAGGTCGCATGCAGAAGCGCTCCGAACAGAACGAGAGCGATGACGTCGAGAGGCACGGGAAACCTTCAGGAATGCGAGAAGACGGAGGATGGAAGGGAAGACACGATGATCGAGTTTTGCGGCGGTGACTGGCGAAAAGCAATGCGATTTTGACAGAAGGCCAGATTTGGTCACCCAAAGCCTGTTGTCCTCCGCGAATTTACAGGCAAACCCGAACGTGATCGGTTGACAGGTAGGAGTGCTGTCTCAATTATCGGCGCAAAGATTGCAGAGCGCGGAATTCGACGATGAATCATGACGTGTATCCGGACTATTATCTGACCGATATTCTGCGCTCGACGAAAACCATTGCTCTGGTTGGCGCATCGCCCAATGCCGAGCGTCCGAGCCATCGCGTCATGGCGTTCCTGCTGCGCAAGGGTTATACGGTTTTCCCGGTCAATCCGGGCCAGGCCGGCAAGGAGATCCACGGTCAAAAGGTCTATGCCACGCTTGCCGATATTCCCGAGCCGATCGACATGGTCGATGTTTTCCGCGCCGCAAATGCGCTGCCCGCTCTTGTCGATGAAATCCTTGACTTGAAAAACCGGCCCAAATTCATCTGGGCGCAACTGGCTGTGCGCGACGACCAAGCTGCGGCAAAGGCTGAGGAAAATGGCATTCAGGTGGTGATGGACCGCTGTCCGGCGATCGAATACCCGCGGTTGGTCGGCTGATTGTCCCGGTCCGCTGGCGCCGTTTTGGAATTCCTTGCTCGTCCGCCGTGCAAATCAGGCAAAACAGTCTTTGACCGCACGGTATTGCCTCTGAAATAGTGCGCCGAACTTGATCAAGGGAGGACATATCCATGACGAACAAACCCGGTTTCAACACGCTTGCGATCCACGCCGGTGCAGCACCGGACCCGACCACGGGCGCGCGGGCAACGCCGATCTACCAGACAACCAGCTTCGTCTTCAACGACACCGATCATGCCGCCTCGCTGTTTGGCCTGCAGGCATTCGGCAATATCTACACCCGAATCATGAACCCGACCCAGGCGGTGCTGGAAGAGCGCGTTGCAGCGCTTGAAGGCGGCACGGCAGCGCTCGCTGTCGCCTCCGGCCATGCGGCGCAGCTTCTGGTGTTCCATGCGATCATGAGCCCTGGCGACAATTTCCTGGCGGCCCGGCAGCTCTATGGCGGCTCGGTCAACCAGTTCGGCAACGCCTTCAAGTCGTTCGACTGGCAGGTTCGCTGGGTGGATACCAACGATATCGCCTCCTTCGAAAGCCAGATCGACGACCGCACCAAGGCGATCTTCATCGAGAGCCTTGCCAACCCGGGTGGCACTTTCGTCGATATCGCCGCGATTTCCGCCGTCGCCAAGAAACATGGCCTGCCGCTGATCGTCGATAACACGATGGCCACACCCTACCTGATCCAGCCGATCGAGCACGGTGCCGATATCATCGTGCATTCGCTGACCAAGTTCATGGGTGGCCATGGCAATTCGATGGGCGGCGTCATCGTCGATGGCGGCACGTTCGACTGGTCGAAGTCCGGCAAGTATCCGATCCTGTCGGAGCCGCGCCCGGAATATGCCGGCATGGTACTGCATGCGACCTTCGGCAATTTCGCCTTCGCCATCGCCTGCCGGGTGCTGGGCCTGCGCGATTTCGGCCCGGCGATCTCGCCGTTCAACGCTTTCCTGCTCCTGACCGGCATCGAGACGCTGCCGCTTCGGATGCAGCGCCATTGCGACAACGCGCTTGCCGTCGCTAAGTGGCTCAGCAGCCATGACAAGGTTGCCTGGGTGAAGTATGCGGGTCTTGAGAGCGACGCCAACCATGCGCTGCAGCAGAGATATTCCAAGCGCGGCGCAGGTGCCGTCTTCACCTTCGGTCTGAAGGACGGTTACGAGGCCGGAAAGCGTTTCGTCGAGGGCCTCGAAATGGTTTCGCATCTGGCCAACATCGGCGACACCCGCTCGCTGGTCATTCACCCGGCCTCGACCACGCACCGGCAGTTGACGCCGGAACAGCAGACGGCAGCCGGCGCTGGTCCGGAAGTCGTGCGCCTGTCGGTCGGCATAGAGGATGTCGCCGACATCATCGCCGATCTCGAACAGTCGCTGGCGAAAGCCTGATCCATCCGGAGATGGCCGGTTCGCCGGCCATCTCTTTTTCGTTGCGGAGCATTTCATGACCCACGCGCTGATTTTCGATCCGACGTCTCTCGAGCCCGAAGCGGGCGCCCCCGCTCCAGACAGGCTGATCTCCGGCGCGCCAAAATTCCGCACCTGGAATTTCGAGGAAGCCGAAGGGGGCATCTATGCCGGCATCTGGGAGGCGACGCCCGGCAAATGGCGGATCGTCTATGACGAATGGGAGTATTTCCACATCCTGTCCGGCGTTTCCATCGTCACCGAAGACGGCGGTGCCGAAACCCATCTGAAGGCTGGCGACAGCATGATCCTCAGACCCGGCTTCAAGGGAACCTGGGAAGTGATTGAAACGACTCGCAAGGACTATGTCATTCGGATCTAGCCTTCCTATATCCGATGGGCGTACCCAAAGATGGCATGCGCTGTCTTTTCCATCGTTAGGAGAAATCCAATGTCTCAAGCCGATAAGCCCGTCTGGTTCATCACCGGCTGTTCGACCGGTTTCGGCCGGGAACTTGCGCAGCAAACGCTATCGCTGGGCTATCCGACCGTCGTCACTGCCCGCAATCCGGCGCAGGTCGAAGACCTCGTCAAGGGCAACGAAGACAAGGCTCTGGGCTTGCAGCTCGACGTCACCAAGCCCGAAGAGGTCGAAGCCGCCGTCAAGGCAGCCCTTGCCCGTTTCGGACGCATCGACGTGCTCGTCAACAATGCCGGCATCGGCTATTTCGGCTCGGTCGAGGAAAGCGAGTTGGACGAAGTCCGCCGCATGTTCGAAATCAACGTCTGGGGCCTCGCCGCGATGACTAGGGCGGTCTTGCCTGCGATGCGCAAGCAGCGTTCAGGCACCGTCGTCAACATATCGTCGATCGGCGGCATTCGCGGCGGACCCGCAGTCGGCTTCTACAACGCCACCAAGTTCGCCGTCGAAGGCCTGTCGGAGGCGTTGTCTCTGGAGACCGCGCCGCTCGGCATCAAGGTTCTTCTGGTCGAGCCCAGCGGTTTTCGAACCGATTGGGCGGGACGCTCGGCCAACGAGGCGCCGCAGACGATCGACGACTACCGCGAGACGGCGGGCAAGAACGCCTCGGTTATCCGCGAACGCAGTGGCAAGCAGGCGGGCGATCCGGAACGCGCCGTCCAGGCCATCATCAAGGCGGTAGAAGCCGAAGATCCGCCGCTGCGCCTGCTTTTGGGCAAGGCGGCGCTGGCCGGCGGCCGGGCCAAGATCGAGACGCTGCGCCGCGATTTCGAAGCCTGGGCCGATGTAACGGAAGGGGCTGATTTTCCGGAGTAAAAGGTGATCTGGCGCGGCGTGAGAGCCGCGCCGCTTTCTCTACCATGCTAGGTCCAGCCGCTCCAGTCCGTGGAAGTGATAGCTGTCCTTGACCTGTGGTTCGGCCGCGAGCCTCAGACCCGGCAGCCGCTCGAACAGGATCGGCAGCGACAGTTTCAGCTCCAGCCGTGCAAGCGGTGCGCCGATACAGAAATGCACGCCGGCGCCGAAGGAGACATGGGCGCCTTCGTTTCTCTCGGGGCGGAAGCTCAAGGGATCGGAGAATTTCTTCGGATCGACATTGGCAGCGCCAAGCAGAAGACCGATCTTGTTACCCTTTTTCAGGCTGATGCCGTCGTCGAGTTCGATGTCGGAGAGCGCGTATCGCTGGAAAATGTGCAGAGGTGCAGCATAGCGCATCGTTTCTTCGATGATCCGTTCGGTGGCCGTGTCGCTGGAAAACACGTCTTTTACCGATGTGCCGGTCTCAAGCAGGGTGCGCACGGCGTTGCCGAGCTGATGCACGGTAGCTTCATGTCCCGCATTGAGCAGAAGCACTGCCGTCGAGATCAACTCGTCGTCGGACAGCCGCTCGCCGTCCTTTTCGGTGGTGATCATATGGGTCAAAAGATCGTCGGCAGGATTTTGGCGCTTCCAGTCGATGATGCCCTTCAGGTAATCGGCGAACTCGGCCGAGGCCCGGTTGGCATCGTGTTCGGTCTCCAGCGACGGATTGAACACATACATCTTCACCATGCGGTGCGACCAGTCCAGCAGTTTTGGCGCCATATCCAGCGGCACGCCGAGCATGCGCGCGATCACCGTGACGGGAACGATTTCGGCATAGGTCTTCAGAAGCTCGACCTGGCCTTCTTTCTCGAAACCGTCGATCAGGGAATGGGAGAGGGCGGCGATCTCGGGCTTCAGCTGTTCGATCTGGCGCGAGACGAACGCGCGGTTGACCAGCGTGCGCAACCGGGTATGCGCCGGCGGCTCGAGCTCGAGCAGCGAATGGGCCTCCAGCCGGTCGAAATCCGCCAGATGCAGCTTGGGCTCCGGCAAGTTCAGCTCCTCGCGGGTCGCCACATGCAGGATCTGCCGGCCAAAGCGGCGATCGCGCAGCAGGCTGTTCACCTGGTCATAGCCGGCAAAATACCATTGCTGCTGCTCTTCCCAAAAGAACGACGGACATTGCGCATGTAGGGCGGCGTAGGTGGCGAGCGGGTTTTTGTAAAAGCTGGGATCGCGAACGTCGATGCTGGCGGTGCGGGTCGAAGGCGTGATGGAAATGGCTGATGGCGCGGGCATTTTGCATTCTCACTCGATGAAATGGCGGACTACGCCGCGATTTATG
This sequence comes from Pararhizobium sp. DWP1-1-3, assembly GCF_049896125.1. Taxonomy (NCBI): domain Bacteria; kingdom Pseudomonadati; phylum Pseudomonadota; class Alphaproteobacteria; order Hyphomicrobiales; family Rhizobiaceae; genus Pararhizobium; species Pararhizobium sp. DWP1-1-3. The sequence continues at coordinate 104,935 of NZ_JAFCTR010000013.1, read as the reverse complement.
GTCAGTACAGCGCGCCCGACAAGGAAATTGTCTTGCCGCTAGCAGATTTTCCTACCCCGTAAAATCGTCGCTCAGGTCACGAAAAACATGCTTATGCCGGATACTGTCTTGCCTTGCGGTGGGACATGTCTATGTCATGGATGATGAACGGCAACGACCAGAGAGAGACTATGGCATCGTCGCATACCAGCCTGTCAAAGGGCATTCTGGCCGCCATCCGCGGAAAGCGCGTGTCGCTGGCGGGCAGAGATCCGGCAGGCGAACGGGGCGACACGGTGATTGCCTCCTATAACATCCACAAATGCGTCGGCACCGACAAGCGCTTCGACCCCGGCCGCACCACCGACGTGATCAGCGAGATCGGCGCCGACATCATCGCGCTGCAGGAGGCAGACCAGCGGTTTGGCGAACGGGCAGGGTTGCTCGATCTTGAACGGCTGCATCGCGACTGTCACCTGATCGCGGTGCCGATCGCCGCCTTCTCCGCCAAGGGGCATGGCTGGCACGGCAATGTGCTTCTGCTGCGCGAAGGCGCCGTCGCCAAGGTTCATCAATTGAAGTTGCCCGGTGTCGAGCCGCGCGGCGCGCTGGTCGTCGATCTCGATTTGAAGGCCGGTCCGCTGCGCATCATTGCCGCGCATTTCGGTCTGCTCAGGCATTCGCGCGCCCGCCAGGCGGAAGCGATCATCGCCGCCATCAGCGAGGCGGAAGAGCGGCCGACGCTGTTGATCGGCGATTTGAACGAGTGGCGCATGGGACGCCGCTCGGCGCTGAGTTCGCTCAGCCCCATCTTTGATCACGCAGCAACGGCGGTGCCGAGTTTCCCCTCGCGCTTTCCGCTTCTGGCGCTCGACCGGGTGATGGGCAGCCCGCACAATCTGGTCACCGCGGTGGAGGTACACAATACACCGCTTTCCCGCGTCGCTTCCGATCACCTGCCGATCAAGGCTTATATCGATCTCAAGGCCGCAGTTGGCGAGGGAAACCCGATCGAATCGGTTTCCGCCGCTCAATCATGACCAACAGGCCGTCATAGCATGCGTGCCCATATCGTCGCTCTGTCCGCTTCCGTGTTCGGCCTTCTGGCTTTGGTTGCCGTCTACACCTATGGCCGCTTCGGACGCCACCTTCAGGGCCCGGAATCGGCCGCCCTGCAGCCGCAGGCTGGCCAGACGCAAATCGACCGGCTGGCCGCGCCGCTTTTGGACGAGCACGCCGGCCTCAACGGAATTTCGCTGATCTCCGATAATATGGTTGCTTTCGCGTTGAGAGCCCTATCGGCGCGCAGGGCTGGCCGCAGCCTCGATCTGCAATATTATTACTGGAAGAACGACCTGACCGGACGGATGCTGATACGCGAAGTGCTGGCGGCAGCCGATCGCGGTGTGCGGGTGCGGCTTCTCCTCGACGATATCAATGCCGGCCTGCACGACCGCATGTGCCTGGCGCTGGATGGTCATGAAAATATCGAGGTCCGGCTGTTCAATCCAAGCCGCGCACGTACCGATCGGTTGAAGCGCGGGCTGGAAATGATGATGCGGCCCTTCCGCGCCACGCGGCGGATGCACAACAAGCAATGGATCGCCGACGGCCGTCTGGTGATCGCCGGTGGCCGCAATATCGGCGACGCCTATTTCGATGCGGATGAGCAGTCGAATTTTCGCGATCTCGATGTCTGGATGCTGGGCCCTGTCGCCGACGATGCCGCAGTGGTCTTCGATCGCTACTGGAACAGCTCTGTCGTGGTGCCGATCGGCTTGCTGCGCACGCCGCGCGCCCATTACCTGCCGGCTTTCAGGGCAAAGCTTGAGACCGTCGCGGCAACGCCGGGCGGCCGGGATTATCTGGCCCATGTCAATACGATGATACCGGACGGCGCCTTGTTGCCCGCCAAGACGATGTTGCATTGGACAAGCGCAGCCATGCTGGTATCGGATCCGCCGGAAAAGGCATTTCTGCAGAAGCGCAACAATTGGGTCATGCGCGAACTGATGCCGGCCCTGACATCGGCGCAGCACGGTGTCCGGGTGATTTCCCCCTATTTCATCCCCGGTGCGCAAGGGATTGCGGAAATCACCCGGCTGGTTCAGCGGCAGGTCAAGGTCGAGGTGCTGACCAATTCGCTGGCCGCCACGGACGTCGCTGCCGTCCATGGCGCCTATGCCAACTACCGCAAGGCGCTGCTCAGGGGCGGGGCGGTCCTGTTCGAACTGAAGGCAACGCACGAAATCGGCGATCCGCAGCGGATGTCGCTGTTCGGTTCGCGCGGCGCCAGTCTGCACACCAAGGCTTTCACCGTCGATGGAAAAACCGGCTTTGTCGGCTCGATGAATTTCGATCCCCGCTCGGCGTCTCTGAACACGGAAATGGGCGTGCTCTTCACCCATCCGGCGCTGGTGCGGGAGGTCGAGGCGATTTTCGATGCGGAAACCAGCCCGGACAACAGCTTCCGCCTGTCGCTCGAAAAGGGACGCCTGCGCTGGCACGACCGTGAGGGCGATGGCGTGCGCGTCCTTCGCCGCGAACCGGAAGCCGGTTTCTGGCGGCGGCTGACGGCCGGGATCATCCGTATTCTGCCGATCGAATCGCAACTTTGATCCGCATTTACCGATTTTTCACTCCGAATGCGCCAAAGCCTGTGTGGAAAAGCGGAAATCGCGGTTTGCACCTATCCTGACCGTTAGAACTCGCTAAACGATCCTGCGGACGCTACGGTGGCAACGTTCCGGTCCGGGACGTGTATTAACGTTATGAAGACTTCGCGACTTGAAGTCGGGTACTTGGACACTCTATGTATGGACAAGAGATATTCCCGATGATTCCCGGTGTGCAAGAGGGTTTGCGCGCCAGATAGACAAAGGTTTGACATGAGAAATCCCGTTGATACCGCTATGGCCCTGGTGCCGATGGTCGTTGAACAGACCAATCGCGGCGAGCGCTCCTACGATATCTTTTCGCGTCTCCTGAAAGAGCGCATCATCTTTTTGACGGGTCCCGTGGAAGACCACATGGCAACGCTGATCTGCGCCCAGTTGCTGTTCCTCGAGGCTGAAAACCCGAAGAAGGAAATCGCCCTCTACATCAATTCGCCGGGTGGCGTCGTTACCGCCGGCATGGCGATCTACGACACGATGCAGTTCATCAAGCCTGCCGTCTCGACGCTGTGCATCGGGCAGGCCGCTTCCATGGGGTCGCTGCTTCTGGCCGCCGGCCACAAGGACATGCGCTTTGCCACGCCGAACGCGCGCATCATGGTCCATCAGCCGTCCGGCGGCTTCCAGGGCCAGGCATCCGACATCGAACGGCATGCCCGCGATATCCTGAAAATGAAGCGCCGCCTCAACGAAGTCTACGTCAAGCACACTGGCAGGACTTTGGAAGAGGTTGAACAAACGCTGGATCGTGACCACTTTATGACTGCGGACGAAGCGCTGAGCTGGGGTGTCGTCGACAAGGTCATCACATCGCGTGAAGCCATGGAAACAGCGTCCGACGCGTGAATTCAAGCTTTTGTATGCGGATAGATGCATTTGTGACACATTTGTAACCGTCATAGGGCTTTATCCGCAGACCAAAGCCGTTAAGATCGACCGTTAATGCTATGTTGAAGTTTGAAGTCCTAGCATTTCGGTATTCGGTGGGAGATTCGTTGCTGCCGGACATCAAACATGGTTGTTTGAAGCTGGTTCGTACTCCCGAAAGCGCCGTCATTTGCGCAATGAACGCGGAAATGTGCGGAGCGGGTTGAGTAGTCCGTTACACCTTGTCTGGGTGTCCGGCGTGCTGGAAGGAAAGTGATATGAGCAAGGTCAGCGGTAGCAACGGCGGTGACTCCAAGAATACCCTATACTGCTCCTTCTGCGGGAAGAGCCAGCACGAGGTCCGCAAGCTGATTGCCGGACCGACAGTGTTCATCTGCGATGAATGCGTCGAACTGTGTATGGACATCATCCGCGAAGAGAACAAGACCTCGATGGTCAAGTCCCGCGATGGCGTTCCGACGCCGCAGGAGATCATCAAGGTTCTCGACGAATACGTTATCGGCCAGCAACAGGCCAAGCGCATCCTGTCGGTTGCTGTCCACAATCACTACAAGCGTCTGGCGCATTCCGCGAAGGGAAGCGACATCGAGCTTGCAAAATCGAACATCATGCTCGTCGGCCCGACCGGTTGCGGCAAGACCTATCTTGCCCAAACCTTGGCCCGCATCATCGATGTGCCATTCACGATGGCTGATGCCACGACATTGACCGAAGCCGGTTATGTCGGCGAAGATGTCGAAAACATCATCCTGAAGCTTCTCCAGGCTGCCGACTACAATGTCGAGCGTGCGCAGCGCGGCATCGTCTATATCGACGAAGTCGACAAGATCTCGCGCAAGTCCGACAATCCGTCGATCACCAGGGACGTGTCGGGTGAGGGCGTGCAGCAGGCACTGTTGAAGATCATGGAAGGCACGGTCGCATCCGTTCCTCCGCAGGGTGGCCGCAAGCATCCGCAGCAGGAATTCCTGCAGGTTGACACGACCAATATCCTGTTTATCTGCGGCGGCGCATTCGCTGGCCTCGACAAGATCATTTCGGCACGCGGCGAAAAAACCTCGATCGGTTTCGGCGCTTCGGTGAAGTCTCCGGAAGATCGCCGCGTCGGCGAAGTCCTGCGCGAACTGGAGCCGGAAGATCTGGTCAAGTTCGGCCTCATCCCGGAATTCATCGGCCGTCTGCCCGTTCTGGCAACGCTCGAGGATCTCGACGAGCCGGCGCTGATCCAGATTCTGTCGGAACCGAAGAACGCGCTGATCAAGCAGTACCAGCGCCTGTTCGAGATGGAAGACGTGGAATTGACGTTCCACGAGGATGCGCTGCGCGAAATCGCCAAGCGCGCCATCATCCGCAAGACCGGTGCCCGTGGCCTGCGCTCGATCATGGAAAAGATCCTGCTCGACACGATGTTCGAACTGCCGACCCTGGAAGGCGTCCGCGAAGTTGTCATCTCCGACGAGGTGGTCAAGGGCTCGGCCCGTCCGCTCTACATCTACTCGGAACGTTCCGAGGAAAAGGCCAACGTTTCGGCTTGATCGGATCTGCGTCTTTTGAAGAGGCCCGCCATGTGCGGGCCTTTTTTATGCGGCATATGCTGAAAGGCTTGGTCTGTCCCGGAAGGGCAGGGTGCACATAAGCAATATGTGCAGGTCAGCCCTGCAAATATTGCGGATATGCATCTGCTGAAAGCCTGATCACCGGACTTAGCCGCCGAAGGAATATTCGAGAGAATCAGCGATTGCTAAAAGCGGACAACAACGCGATTATGTAACGATTCTGTGTCGATGTGTCCCGGCACGAAGCGTGTGCGTTCACTCTTGCGGCAAGGCCCGCAACAGTTAGATGCCGTTTACTATCCGGCTCCACCGCCTCCCAGGTCGGTAGTCGGCAAAGGGTTGAAAACAGACGTCACACACTCCACCTGACAGTGGAAAGAATGAGGACCGGAAGCGCCCTTGAACGCTTCGGGTAACGCGCCCGGAAACGGGACGGAAAGGAAATGACATGACGAGCAAAACGTCTCCGGCAATCGAGAGCGCGACCTATCCGGTGCTGCCGCTGCGCGATATCGTGGTATTCCCGCACATGATCGTGCCGCTCTTTGTTGGCCGTGAAAAATCGATCCGCGCGCTGGAAGAAGTCATGGGTACCGACAAGCAGATCATGCTTGCCACCCAGATCAATGCCAGCGACGACGATCCGGAACCGGCTGCGATCTACCAGATCGGCACCATCGCCAACGTTCTGCAGCTGTTGAAGCTGCCCGACGGGACCGTCAAGGTTCTGGTCGAAGGCCGTGCACGCGCCGAGATCGACGGCTATACCGGCCGCGAGGAATTCTATGAAGCGATGGCCCATCCGCTGTCCGAGCCGGAAGAAGATCCGGTTGAGGTCGAGGCGCTGAGCCGTTCGGTAGTGTCCGAATTCGAGAGCTATGTGAAGCTCAACAAGAAGATTTCCCCGGAAGTCGTCGGCGCTGCCAGCCAGATCGAAGACTATTCGAAGCTCGCCGATACCGTTGCATCGCATCTCTCCATCAAGATCGTCGAAAAGCAGGAAATGCTTGAGACGACCAGCGTCAAGCTGCGTCTTGAAAAGGCACTCGGCTTCATGGAAGGCGAGATTTCGGTTCTGCAGGTTGAAAAGCGCATCCGTTCGCGTGTGAAACGCCAGATGGAAAAGACCCAGCGCGAATATTACCTGAACGAACAGATGAAGGCGATCCAGAAGGAGCTTGGCGACGGCGAGGAAGGCCGCGACGAGATGGCCGAGCTGGAAGACCGTATCACCAAGACCAAGCTGTCCAAGGAAGCCCGTGAAAAGGCCGATGCGGAAGTCAAGAAGCTGCGCCAGATGAGCCCGATGTCGGCGGAAGCCACCGTCGTGCGCAATTATCTGGATTGGCTGCTCGGTATTCCGTGGTCGAAGAAGTCGAAGGTCAAGACCGATCTCAACCACGCTGAAAAGGTGCTGGAACTGGATCATTTCGGCCTCGACAAGGTCAAGGAACGGATCATCGAGTATCTGGCGGTCCAGGCGCGTTCGCAGAAGATCAAGGGGCCGATCCTTTGCCTCGTCGGTCCTCCGGGCGTCGGCAAGACCTCGCTTGCCAAGTCGATCGCCAAGGCGACCGGCCGCGAATATATCCGTATGGCACTTGGCGGCGTTCGTGACGAAGCCGAAATCCGCGGTCACCGCCGCACCTATATCGGCTCGATGCCCGGCAAGGTCATCCAGTCGATGAAGAAGGCAAAGAAGTCCAACCCGCTCTTCCTGCTCGATGAAATCGACAAGATGGGCCAGGATTTCCGCGGCGATCCGTCGTCTGCTCTCTTGGAGGTGCTGGATCCGGAACAGAACTCGACGTTCATGGACCACTATCTGGAGGTCGAGTACGACCTTTCGAACGTGATGTTCATCACCACGGCGAATACGCTCAATATCCCGGCCCCGTTGATGGACCGCATGGAAGTGATCCGTATCGCCGGCTACACGGAAGAAGAAAAGCTGGAAATCGCCAAGCGGCACCTGTTGCCGAAGGCGATTGCCGATCACGCGCTTCAGTCGAAAGAGTTCTCGATCACCGACGGTGCCTTGTCAGCGATCATCCAGACCTATACCCGCGAAGCCGGTGTGCGTAGCCTTGAGCGCGAGCTGATGAAGGTTGCCCGCAAGGCCGTCACGGAAATCCTCAAGGGTCGCACCGACAAGGTTGAAGTGACAGCCGAGAACATCAACGACTATCTTGGTGTTCCACGCTATCGCCATGGCGAAGCCGAGCGCACCGACCAGGTCGGTGTCGTCACCGGTCTCGCCTGGACGGAAGTCGGCGGCGAGCTTCTCACCATCGAAGGCGTCATGATGCCCGGCAAGGGCCGCATGACGGTGACCGGCAACCTGCGCGACGTGATGAAGGAATCGATTTCGGCTGCGGCATCCTACGTCCGCTCCCGCGCGATCGACTTCGGCATCGAGCCGCCCTTGTTCGACAAGAGCGATATCCATGTGCACGTGCCGGAAGGCGCGACACCGAAGGACGGTCCGTCCGCAGGTGTGGCCATGGCAACGGCAATCGTGTCGATCATGACTGGTATTGCCGTCAACAAGGACGTGGCGATGACGGGTGAAATCACCCTGCGCGGCCGTGTCCTGCCGATCGGTGGCCTGAAGGAAAAGCTGCTCGCAGCCCTTCGCGGCGGCATCAAGAAGGTGCTGATCCCGGAAGAAAACGCCAAGGACCTGGCTGATATTCCGGACAACGTGAAGAACAATATGGAGATCGTTCCGGTCTCGCATATTGGCGAGGTTCTGCAGCATGCACTGCTGCGGGTTCCGGTCGCGATCGAGTGGGATCCGGCCAAGCAGGCGGTGCCTGTTGCGGCAACCGATCCGGCTGACGACGCCGGCGCGCTGATTGCCCATTAGGCACTTGACTTGAGCGCGAACTGGTGCCTGCCGCAGGTTGTGCACTGATTTGAAGCGGAAACAGTGGAAGACCGGCATTTTTGCCGGTCTTTTTTATGTAAAACCCTGCGCAAAGCCTTGCATTCCATGGGATTCGGAGCGATTGGGTTTGCCAAGGCGGGGGCGGCGCGTATGCTGCCCTCGGCTTGAAAATTGAGTCGTTTCGAACCAGTATTGAAAGGGGTGGAAACATGAACAAGAATGAGCTCGTGTCCGCAGTTGCCGAGAAGGCCGGACTCTCGAAGACAGATGCATCTTCTGCAGTTGATGCAATCTTCGACGTTATCCAGGCAGAACTGAAGAACGGCGGCGACGTTCGCCTCGTTGGCTTCGGCAACTTCTCGGTCAGCCGCCGCGAAGCATCCAAGGGTCGTAACCCGTCCACTGGCGCAGAAGTTGATATCCCAGCCCGCAACGTGCCGAAGTTCTCGGCCGGCAAGGGTCTCAAGGACGCCGTGAACTAAGTTTCATGTTTCGTCTGCAGCACCGTGGCGAAGACGCCAACGGTTCGAGAGCAGGTTGATTTGAGGCCCGGGTTTTCCCGGGCCTCTTTTCCTTTGAAGCCTTTGCCTGGCTTCGTGTTGGCGACCGATTTCTAATATGCTTTGACTGTCATGCGGGTGTTACACAGCGCGATCAAAACCCCTTCCATATTCATTGATCAGGAGGGACATCCCGTGAAGACATTTTCGCTCACCGCAGCACTCGCTGCCGTGCTTGCCGCCTCGACCGCGTCAGCCGTCAGCGCAGAACCGGTATTCAATCGTATTGCCTCCTTCGCCGTCGCCGGCAATCTGCCTGAAGGCGTTGACAAGAAATCCGTCACCTCGGCTGAAATCATCGCCGCCAGCGAAGACGGCAACATGCTGGTCTATTCCGACAGCCCGAACAAGGCGATCGGCTTTATCGATATCACCGATGCCAAGGCCCCGAAGGCCGGCGGTTCCGTCGCTTTCGACGGTGAGCCGACGTCGGTGACCATCGCCGCCGGCAAGGCGCTTGTCGCGATCAACACGCGCGAAAGCTTCGTCAAGCCGTCGGGCATCCTGGCGCAGGTGGATATCGCTTCCAAGGCGATCGACACGACCTGCGATCTCGGCGGCCAGCCGGACTCCATCGCCCTCAACAAGGACAAGACGATTGCCGCGATCGCCATCGAAAACGAGCGCGACGAAGAGGTCAATGACGGCGACATCCCGCAGATGCCGGCCGGCGATCTGGTGATCCTGTCGCTGAAGGATGGCGTCGTCGATTGCGGCTCGATCAAGCACGTCACGCTGACCGGACTTGCCGATGTCGCCGGCGACGATCCCGAGCCGGAATTCGTCGCCTTCAACGGCCAGGACGAGATCGCGCTGACGCTGCAGGAAAACAACTACATCGTCATCATCGACGGCAAGACCGGCACCGTGAAGAGCCATTTCTCCGCCGGTACCGTCAACCTTGAAGGCATCGACACCAAGAAGGACGGTGCACTGAAGTTCACCGGCGAGATCAAGGATGTCGCCCGCGAACCCGACGCCGTGAAGTGGCTGGACGACGACCGCTTCGTCGTTGCCAACGAAGGCGACTGGAAGGGCGGCGCCCGCGGCTTCACCATCTTCGACAAGACTGGCAAGGTTCTTTACGAGAACGGCGCCGGCTTCGAGCGCGAGATCGCCAAGATTGGTCACTACCCGGACAAGCGCAACAAGAAGGGCGTCGAACCGGAAGGCCTGGAAGCCGCCAAGTTCGGCGACGACAATCTGTTGTTCGTGCTGGCCGAGCGTGCGTCCGTCGTCGGCGTCTACAAGGACACTGGCGCCGAGCCGGAGCTTCTCCAGCTTCTGCCGTCGGGCATCGGCCCTGAAGGTGCCGTTGCCATTGCGAGCCGCAACCTGTTCGTGACCGCAAACGAAACCGACCTCGTCGAAGATGGCGGAGCCCGTTCGCACGTCATGATCTATGAGCGTGCGGAAGGCGAAGCTGCCTATCCGCAGATCGTCTCCACCGAGAAGGACGGCGAACTGATCGGCTTCGGCGCGCTTTCCGGCCTTGCTCCGGTCAAGGACAAGCCGGGCATGCTCTACGCCGTCAACGATTCGTTCTACGCCTCGCAGCCGACGATCTTCACGATCGACGCCACTGCAAAGCCGGCGAAAATTGTCGATGCCCTGCGCATCACACGCAATGGTGCCGCCGCACAGAAGCTTGACAGCGAAGGCCTGTCCCCGGACGGCGAGGGCGGCTTCTGGCTCGCCAATGAAGGCGATGCCGACAAGCTCGTCGGTCACGCCATCATTCACGTGAACAAGAAGGGTGAGATCGAGAAGGAAATCGCCATTCCCGCCGAGCTGCGCGCCGGCGAGAAGCGCTTTGGCTTCGAAGGCATCACCAGCGTTGGCGAAGGCGATGACCAGGTTCTGTGGATGGCCATGCAGCGCGAATGGGGCGATGACGAAAAGGGCTTTGTGAAGCTCGTTTCCTACAAGCCGTCCTCGAAGGAATGGGGCGCCGTGCGCTATCCGCTCGAAAAGACCGAAGAAGGCTGGGTCGGCCTTTCCGAAATTACCGCCAGCGGCGACTACGCCTACATCATCGAGCGTGACAACCTGGTCGGCGATGCCGCCAAGCTGAAGAAGCTCTACCGCGTCGCGCTTGCCGACCTGAAGCCGGCCAAGCTCGGCGGCGAGCTGCCTGTCGTCAAGAAGGAGGAGGTCCGCGACCTCGTTCCCGACCTGAAGTCAGCCACCAACGGTTACGTCGTCGACAAGGTCGAAGGCTTCACCGTCGATGCAGCCGGCAACGGCTATGTCGTCACCGATAATGATGGTGTCGACGGCTCCTCGGGCGAAACCCTGTTCTTCTCGATCGGTACAATGAACGCAATGTGATTGCGTCGGTATTGAGAGCGGAAAAGGCCGGAACATGATGTTCCGGCCTTTTCCATTTGTACCTGTTGAGGTCGGCGAAAGACGCGCTATTCGGCTGCAGTTTCGCCGTTTCCTTCCGCTTCCTTGCGTTTGCGGATTTCATCTGCCTTGGCCACCAGCCGGCTGACGATGTCGTGCATCTGGTCGAGCTGCTGATCGTCGAGTGCAGAGAAGATTTCCTCGATCAGCTGTTTGCGCGGATGTTCGGCGGCTTCGAGAACGACGCGGCCGACATCGGTGATCGAAACGATCTTGGCACGGCGGTCTTCCGGATCGGGCTTGCGCACCACCAGCTTGTCTCGCTCCAGCCCGTCGATGGCTTCCGTCACCGTTCGCGGCGCAAAATTCAGGGCACAGGCAATATCGGTCGACCGGCAGGGACCAAGCTTGCTCAGGAAAAACAGGAACTTGCTGCGCGCCAACGACACGCCTTCTTCCGTCATCGATTCGTTGATGAGGCGGTGGACGCGATGGTAGAGCTCAAAGAGCTTGTCGGAGACTTCGAATGTGGATTTCATGATGTTTTATATGGATATTATGAGGGGCCATGTCAAATGACGGTATTGTTGGTAGCCTAGTCAAGTCTAATTCCGGACCCGTGCGCCAAGGTCTCGCATCTCCCCAATAATGTTGCAGGGATGAAAGCGCTGAATAGACGTTGGACCAGGCCACCCACGGCATTGACGCGAGGCCGGACGCCGGGCCATGGTCGGTTATGCCCTTTCGTTTCGTCCATACCGCCGACCTTCATCTCGATTCCCCCTTGCGCAGTCTTGCACTGAAAAATCCGGAACTTGCCGAGCTGGTGCGCGGCGCGACCCGGACCGCGCTCGCAAGGATCGTCGATCTGTGCCTGGAAGAGAGTGTCGATGCGCTGCTGATTGCGGGCGACCTTTACGACGGCTCACAGACCTCGATGAATACGGCGCTCTATCTGTCGAGCGAATTGCGCCGGTTGGAGGGGGCCGGGATCGGCGTGTTCCTGATCCGCGGCAATCATGATTCGCAGTCGGCAGTGACGCGCGAGCTGACATTTCCTACCAATGTGCATGTGTTTGCCGGCCGGGCAAAGCCGGTGCGTGCCAAAGCTCTCGGCGATGGACGGGAAGTCCATATCCACGGTATCAGCTTTGCCAATCCGCACGCGCCCGACAGCCTGTTGCCGTCCTTTCACCCACCCGTCGCCGATGCCGTCAATATCGGCATGCTGCACACCAGCCTTGCCGGCACGCCGGGCCATGATCCCTATGCACCGACCAGCGTCGCCGAGCTTGCGCGGCACGGGTTTGACTATTGGGCTCTCGGCCATGTCCATCTGCGCCAGGTTCACTCCGAGAGCCCGTTGATCGTCATGCCGGGCATGCCGCAGGGGCGCGACATCAACGAGGCAGGGCCAAAGACGGTAACGCTGGTCACTGTCGGCGACGATGGCACGCTTGCCCATCTTGAGCATCAGATCGGACAGGCGGTTTTCGAGCGCGTGACCATCGATCTCAGCGGCGCACAGGATTGGCGCCAGATGCTGGAGAGGGTCGGCGAAACGCTGGCCTCGTTGCGAAATCAGGCGGGTGCCGACCATCTTATCCTCAGAGTGGCGCTGACCGGCACAACGCCGCTGGCGTGGAAACTTCGCCGCGACCCCGATTTTCTGCTGGCCGAGATCACCAACCTTGCCGCTGGCCTCAACGGGTGCTGGGTCGAGAAGATCGATATCGATTGCCGGGGTATCGAAGCGGGGACGGCCTTGAGCGGCCCAGACCCGGTGGAGGAACTCGCTAGCCTGATCCGCACCGATGTGTTGGCCTCGCACGCCTTTCGCCAGGAAGCGGGTGCCGTGCTCGATGAACTGTTGCTGCAGCTGCCGCGCGAATTGCGCGAAAGCCTGGCCGGCGATGAACAGGCGGCCGGGCGGTTGGCCGAGGCCATGGCGCTTGCCGGGAGCGATGACGTGCTCGCCTATCTGCATGGCGGCGACGCGGAGGGAGATCGCTGATGCGCCTCAATCGTCTCGACCTGCTTCGCTATGGAAAATTTACCGGACGCAGCCTGGATTTTGGCGAGGCCCGCCCCGGAAAGGCCGATTTCCACCTTGTCTACGGCCCGAACGAGGCCGGAAAATCGACGCTGTTTTCCGCTTTCCTCGATCTGCTATTCGGCATCGAGCGGCTGAGCGGCTACGGCTTCCTGCACCCTTACGCAACGATGCGGGTCGGCGGTGTCATCGAGACCGGCGGCAGGGTGCATTCCGTCTCGCGGGTAAAGCGCAACCAGAACTCTCTGCTCGGACCTGACGATCAACCGCTGCCGGACAACCTGTTTTCGGCGGCGCTCGGTTCGATCGACCGGGCGACCTATCAGATGATGTTCTCGCTCGACGACGACAGTATCGAAAAGGGGGGCGAAAGCATTTTGAAGAGCGAGGGCGAACTAGGTGCCCTATTGTTTTCGGCAAGTTCCGGCCTGCCGGACAGCAGCGCCATCCTGTCTGGGCTGAAGGCGCAGGCAGACGCGTTCTACAAGCCGCAGGGCCGCAAGCATAAGCTGGCGGAGCTTAAGGCCGAGCTTGAGGCGCTGAAGGACGAAAAAAACGCCATCGACATCAACGCCCGCGAATTCGCCAGCCTGCGCAAGGTGCGGGACGCGGCTGCCGAGCGGCATGAGATTGCCGTCAAGGCGCGGGCGGAACTGCGCGTTGCCCTCGATCATGCCCGCGACCGCATCGAGGCGCTGCCGCTTCTGGCGCGGTTGCGCGGTCTGCGCTCCGAGCTTGCCGGTTTCGCCGACCTGCCGGAACCACCGGCCGACTGGCATGCTCTCTTGCCGCAGTTGCAGCGCGAGGAAACAGGGATCGATGCCCGTCTCGCGCAGCTGGAAGCCGATATCGACCGGAGATCTGCCGAAATCGCCGCCATTCAGCGGGATGAGGCGGTGCTGGCGTTGGCTGGTGATATCCGCGATCTGGAAAATTCCGGGTTGGAGGCCCGCCACCGGACGGCTGCCAGCGATATGCCGAACCGCCTCGACGAGCGTGCCAAGATCGTCGCTGACATTGCTGTCCGCGCTGGCCGCCTTGACCGGGCGGATGGGACCGACGCCGCTGCGCTCATCCTGCCGGCCGCCGTTACCGGCAGGCTGCAGGATCTTGCCCAAAAATACGCCGCGCTGAGCGAGCGGCTGGACGCTGCCTTGCGGGAAAAGACGCTTGCTCAGGCGGAAAACGCAGAGGCTGCCAGGGTACAGGCGGCATTGGTTTCCGAAGGTTCCCCGCGTGGCGGGGATCCGGCGCTTTTGGCCGACGTGCTGAGGACGCTGCGTCAAAACGATTGCCTGCTGCGGCAACAAACGGCAAACCGCCAGATCGCAGAACTGGAAGACACTCTGACCGACAAGCTCGCAACGCTGTCGCCAGCGCAACTCGATGCGGACAGTCTGGCAGCCGTTTCCATTCCCGACGAAAGCGAAATCGCCGAGTGGACGGCGCGGCGGACGGCGCTGACGGAACAGTTGAAGCGGCTCGATGACCGGATAGCCGAAGAGACGGCGCTGAAGGCTGCGGACGAGGCCAAGCTTCAGGAACTGACGCGGACGGGGGGCTTTGCCGCCGACGATGCGGCCTTGACGCTGCGTCAGGAGCGCGACCGTGCGTGGCAGGCGCATGCGGCACAGCTGGACAGCGACAGCGCCCGCGTTTTCGAAGCGGTGCTCAAGAAGGACGACGAGGCGGCGACGCTGCGGTTGGCGCGATCGCAGGACCTTGCGCAGGCACGCGGGCTTTCGCTGTCGATCGCCGAACGCAACGGCAAGCTTGTCGCATTCCGACAGCAGCATGCGGCAGCGCATGCCGCGATTGCGGCCCTTCGTTCGGAGATTTCGACGTCGGCCATTGCCTGTGGATTGCCCGAGGATACCAAGCTGAACCAGCTGGTGGCGTGGCTTGGGCGACGGCTGGCAGTGCTGGAGGTGCGCAACCAGCTTCGTGCAGCACGAAAGGATGCGCGGTTTGCCGCAGTGGATGAAACCAAGGCCTTGGAGCGTCTGACCCAGGCGCTGCAGGATAGCGGCGTGGCCAAGGGCATGCCGGCGCGGCTGGAGGATGCCATCGCCTTTGCCGAACGTATCATCGACGATTTGCAGGCGGCCCACCGGGCGCATGTCACTGCTGCGGAAGCTGTGGAACGGGCAGGGACCGTTCTGCGCACACGGACGGCCGCATGGGCGTCGGCTGATGTTGACATGACAGAGTGGACCGCGCGCTGGCAGGAGACTATCGCGGCTACGTGGCTGGCCGAGGCTGCGACGCCCCTGTCACCGCAGGAGATCGCGCCCGTTCTGGCCATCCTTCAGGATCTGGACAAGCTCATTCAGCGCAGGGCGGACCTTGACCATCGAATCGATGGCATGCGCAAGGATCAACTGGCCTTTTCTGCCACCGTCCGGACGCTTGCTGAAAAGCTAACCATCGCAGCACCGGACGAACCGCTCGTTGCCATTCAGACGATTCGCGATCGATTGGCCGATGCCGAACGGCAGGAAGCGCTGTTCCGGCGTCTTTCCGATGAAAACGATGCCCGCAATACCGAAAAGCGCTCGTTGGGCGAAGCGCGAGCGCGGCACGACGCGCAGAAGCGTGGGATGCTTGATCTGTTTGAGAGCGGCTCGCTGCTGGAGGTTGGAGCCCATCTGGAAACGGTCAAGGCGCGGCAGCGCCTGCGCGAACGGATTGCCGAGGCGGAGACCGATCTGGCCGCCCGGCTCGGTGTCGGCGGCGCCGACGAGGCGGAAATGCTGCTGAGTGCCGTCGATGCGGATGGACTGCGCCTGGAACTGGCGGCACTGCAGTCCCGGCTTGAACAAGCCGACCGGGACGGGGCTGAATTGCATGCCGAACGGCGTGATGCCGAAAAAGCGCTGGCTGCCATCGGCGGCGGCGATGCAGCCGCCCATATCGAGGAAAAGCGCCGCACGGTGCTGGCCGAGATCGAGGAGCGGGCGACCGCCTATCTGCGGCTGCGGATGGGCATCCTGGCCGGCGAAACGGCGCTCAGGCTCTATCGCGAGCGTCATCGCAGCGCGATGATGCGCCGGGCGTCTGCTGCCTTCAGCGTCATCAGCGGCGGCGATTACGAGGGACTGACGACCCAGGCAGAGAAGGGCGAGGAATTCCTGATCGCCAATGCCGCCGGCGGCGGATCGAAACTGGCGCGGGATCTCTCCAAGGGGACCCGCTTTCAGCTTTACCTGGCGCTGCGCATGGCCGGTTATCACGAGATCGCCTCAACCCGCGAATCGCTGCCCTTCATCGCCGACGACATCATGGAAACCTTCGACGATCGGCGCGCGGAGCACGCTTTTTCCCTGATGGCCGACATGGCCGGGGTTGGACAGGTGATTTATCTGACGCACCACCAGCATCTCTGCGATCTTGCCCGCAAGGCCTGCCCGGACGTGACGATCCATGCGCTGTGATTGTCGTAATGGCGAAGGTGGCTGAGTCCGGGATGACGGGGGAGACATTGGGCCGGAGTGCACTATGTTTGCCCCTTGCAATGACCGCCGCTCTGTTGGCGGCAAACACCAGGGAGCCATCACCATGGAAATCAAGACCTGTGGATCACGTCCGTCAGTTCGTCCGCCGGCAGATTATTTTACCGGCACCGTCCGCCTGGACCCGATCCACGACACGCCGGAGCCCGCGCGCATGCGCTGCGCCTCGGTCACCTTCGAGCCCGGCGCCCGCACCGCCTGGCACACCCATCCACTCGGCCAGACCCTGATCGTCACGGCCGGCACCGGCCTTGCCCAAACGTGGGGCGAGCCGGTTCGCGGCATCAGGGCAGGGGATACCGTGTGGTTTCCGCCGGGTGAAAAACACTGGCACGGCGCCACGGAAACAACGGCCATGACCCATATCGCCATCCAGGAAGCGCTGGACGGCAAGGCGGTTGATTGGATGGAACAGGTGAGCGACGACCAATATCTGGCAAGATAAGCGTCCGGCAGGCGCCGCATGAAACCGGGCCAATGATTCTTGCCGTTTCCGCGTTGCAATAGACAGGCGAACACAGTTATCTGAGGCGAAGGTTTGCGTCTCGGGGATATCTGCCCACGGACTGCCGCTTAAAGGTTTCGCCGATGTACAATTTCCATGTTGGACAAAAGGTCGTCTGTATCGACGGCAAGTTCAAGAACGTCTCGATCGATCAGGGCATCCGCAAGGGGCAGATCTATACGATCCGCTGGGTTGGTCCCTACAAGCATTATATCGACGGCGAATTCATCGGCGTGAAATTGGCGGAGATCGACAGGGGCAATGACGATGGTCCGGAAGGCTATGGCGCAGCCGATATGCCGTTTCGGGCCACGCGCTTTCGCCCCCTGCTGAAGGATCGCCTGTCGGCCCTGAAAAACCTTCTGGCGCCGACGCCGAAAGGTGAAAAACCCTATGCGCCAGACGCCCCCGAAGAGCCCAAGCGCAAGGCACCGGTTCGGAAAAAGGAAGAGGTCTAATCGACGACAGCGCCGCACGTCACGAATGACGCGCGGCGCTGCGGTTCTTCTGATGCTCGGCACAAGCCCCTTCCGCTAATGCGGAACGGGTCAGTTTGGATCGATGATCTGATGCCTGCGCACCAGCCGCAGGGAACGGTCAGGCTGGATGATGTAGGTTTCTTCAGCTGGCTTGCCGTATTGGTCATTCAACTGATGATGAACGACGCTACCGACGGGAGCCTTGGTCAGCTTGGTCTTCGGTTGGCCACCATAGGTGATGCTGCCGGGGATCGGGCTTATTTCCGGCATTGCCGAACAGGCGGCAAGGCCTGCGGCAAGCGTTGCTGCCAGGATTGCTTTCTTCATGTGGATTTCCCCTTCACGCCCCGATCGCTGGTCCCGGCTCTCTATTCTATGGCGCTGGACCGGCAAATTTGCTGGCAAACAGATGGCAACGCGCCTGCCACATGACAAGAGCCTTCAAGGCCGCTGTTTAAGAAAGTATGCAAAAACCCTCAAGATCGAGTTGAGATGCCGAAATTCAGGAGAAGGGAAAATGGTGGGCGATGACGGACTCGAACCGCCGACATCCTCGGTGTAAACGAGGCGCTCTACCAACTGAGCTAATCGCCCTTCGCGAAGCAGAAGCAGTGTCTGCCGCGTCGGTGGCCGTGATCTATGCGTATCGGTAGAAAACCGCAAGAGCGGAATGGAAGATTTTTTCGATTTTTTTGCAAAGCGCCAGGATCGCTGGCCGTCGCCCGATAAATCGGATGTGGAAAACCGGCAGGGCGTTGAGGGACAGCAATAGGGAGGGCCGAGCGAGCAAATTATGCTGTAGCGGGAAGTGCTTCCCAGAGAGGTGTGGAATTTTGTGGGTGCTTTTTCATGCCTGTGGAAACAATTCGATGGCTGTCACGGTTTTGTCTCCAAACCTGCTTGACACCCAAAGACGAACCTCGTAGTTAGCCGCTCATCGAAACGGCCTAGCCGGTTCGAGCGGATGCAAAAGCATCTGGACGACTTGAAATGAAATGCGCGGGTGTAGCTCAGTTGGTTAGAGTGCCGGCCTGTCACGCCGGAGGTCGCGGGTTCGAGCCCCGTCACTCGCGCCATTTCAAGATTAGCAGTTTCTGCTTATGTCCGGTGATGTTTGTAACATAATGCGCGGGTGTAGCTCAGTTGGTTAGAGTGCCGGCCTGTCACGCCGGAGGTCGCGGGTTCGAGCCCCGTCACTCGCGCCATTTTCCGCTAAGATTTCAAATGCAAGTGTGATTTGAAAGCCGACGGGACCTCTGGTCCCGGTCGGTTCTTGCCGTTTTTCCGCTGCATCAGGCGTGCAGGATTTTTTCGATCAGGTAGCCTGAGGTGCCGGTCTCATCGCGCAGTTCGCAGATGCCGGCTTCCTCCATCTGGTTGCAGACGAAGCGCAAGGTTGTTTCATCCAGCCCGAAGCGGAAAGAAAGCATGTCGTGCAGGTCAGCGGCAGTCAGTGGTCTGACTTCGCCGCAGCGTTCCCCCTCGCACAGCAGGCTGATCCGCACGGTGTGTGGCATGCATGGGCCGACTTGCCCGGCGCGCCATCTGTCGTTTTCGAGGATATCCGGCGTGTGCCGCCGTACTGCCGGTGGTCTCATCCCCGCAAAGAGGGGATAGCGATGATGCGCAATCTTTTTCACGGTAGACAGACCTTCCTCTGTTCCGTTGCAGGCAGTTGCTGAGGCAGGCATCTTTGGTGGCGGATACCCGGCCGTCATTCCCGTGTTCTGACGGCCGATGGGTCAAAGGTTGATGGGGCCCGGCTTCACATAGATATGCGCTTCGATCGCCGCTGCGATCAGATCCTGCCGGACAAGTTCTGGCGGTTGTTTGCCGCGAAAGGAATCCAGGCAGGTCATGACGGCAAGCTTGTAACTGGGGCCGCGTTTCTTCGGCCAGTTATTGAGGAGCAGGTCGGCGGCTTCCCGCGAGCTGGAGACGCTGATCACGTCTTGGCGGTCGTTCAGTTCGAGTAAAACACTCTCATGCCAGGGAATATCATCCATGAGCTCACCCTCTATTAGGAATAAATTACCTAAATGGGCTTGTGCGAAGGTTGTGTTTGTCCGTGCCGGTCAAGAAATTCGCCGAAGATAGCCTTCGGCATCATGCTTTCGACCCTGATTTCAGAAAGGAACCGGATGGGCTGCATTGCGACCCATGCAAAACGCGGATAGGCGCCATGCAGTCTTGCTGCAGCTCCCGTGAGCATGCGGGGGTCGCCTCCGTGTCCACTTTCCGGCGTTTTTGCATTTTGATTTCAATCGATTTTAGCCAGCGCGACCATATGTCCCCGGCGTTGCCGCTCAGAGGCTTGGCCGTCTGTCTTGCATGGGGCGGCCGGGATTCTGCGGGATTTGCGCCTACCCGGCGGAGATGCTAGTTTTTGGCCGGTCTTCATTCCCGCGACACAAGGGGGTGAAAACCGTTCTCAAGGCTTGCACAGCGGCGCTGGCTGCGCTAACCACTTTGGCGTTGCAACATATTTTTCGGCCTGTGAGCCTTTGTTTTGCGCTTCTCCAGCGCGCCTCGCAGGCAGGGACGGATACAATGACAGACCTTCTCGGCTCCTACATCCCGATCGCGATTTTCATCGGTATATCGCTGGTTATCGGGCTGGCGCTGCTGATCGCGCCGTTCGCCGTTGCCTATAAGGCGCCTGACGACGAAAAGCTTTCGGCCTATGAGTGCGGCTTCAACGCATTCGACGACGCCCGCATGAAATTCGACATCCGATTCTACCTCGTGTCGATTCTCTTCATCATCTTCGATCTCGAAGTGGCGTTCCTGTTTCCCTGGGCGGTATCGTTCAAGGACATGGGCTGGTTCGGCTTCTTCTCGATGATGTCGTTCCTCGGCGTGCTGACCATCGGCTTTATCTATGAATGGAAGAAGGGAGCGCTGGAATGGAACTGACATCCAGCACGACGCTCGTCGCGCCTAAGCCGAAGGGGATCGTCGATCCCTCGACCGGCCAGCTGATCGGCAGCAATGACAAATATTTCGGCGAGATCAACAATGAGCTCGCCGACAAGGGTTTTCTGGTCACCTCGACGGACGAGCTGATCAACTGGGCCCGCACCGGTTCGCTGATGTGGATGACCTTTGGTCTGGCCTGCTGCGCCGTCGAAATGATGCAGATGTCGATGCCGCGTTACGACGCAGAGCGTTTCGGCTTTGCACCGCGCGCCTCGCCGCGTCAGTCCGACGTGATGATCGTCGCCGGCACGCTGACCAACAAGATGGCCCCGGCTCTGCGCAAGGTCTATGACCAGATGCCTGAGCCGCGTTACGTCATCTCGATGGGCTCCTGCGCCAATGGCGGCGGTTACTATCACTATTCCTATTCGGTGGTGCGCGGCTGTGACCGCGTCGTGCCGGTCGATATCTATGTGCCGGGCTGTCCTCCCACGGCAGAAGCGCTCCTTTACGGTGTGCTCCTGCTGCAGAAGAAGATCCGCCGCACAGGCACGATCGAACGGTAAGGGCAGGGGACCTGAACATGAGTGAAGCCCTGAACGGACTTGCTACCTACATCCGCGAGACACGCGGTGCGTTGATTTCGGATGCCGTCATCAGCTATGGCGAACTGACGCTGACGTCGACAGCCGACAATCTGATCGCGCTCCTGACGTTCCTGCGCGATGACGCCCGCTGCGGTTTCATCAACTTTACGGATATTTGCGGTGTCGACTGGCCACAGCGTCCGGACCGTTTCGACGTCGTCTATCATATGCTGTCGCCGAAGCAGAACCTGCGCATCCGCGTGAAGGTCGCAACCGGCGAAGATCAGCCGGTGCCGTCGGCCTGTGCCGTCTATCCGGGCGCCGACTGGTTCGAGCGGGAAGCCTACGACATGTACGGCATCCTCTTCACCGGCCATCCGGACCTGCGCCGCATCCTCACCGACTACGGTTTCGAGGGCTATCCGCTGCGCAAGGACTTCCCGACGACCGGTTTCGTCGAGGTTCGTTACAATGACGAAGTCAAGCGTGTCGTCTATGAGCCCGTCGAACTGAAGCAGGAATTCCGAAACTTCGACTTCATGTCGCCCTGGGAAGGAACGGATTACGTTCTGCCGGGTGATGAGAAGGCAAAGCAGTGACTAGTGATTAGTCGGTAGTGATTAGAAAGGTCTTCGGTGACGATTGGGAAAATCAGTTCCTACCGTGATTTGAAGGTCTGGCAATTGGCGATCGATATATCGGTGGCCTGTTATGAAGTGACGAAGACCCTTCCGAGGGAAGAGATATACGGGCTGACGAGCCAGATCAGACGCTCATCCGCATCGGTCGCAGCAAACATTGCTGAAGGCTACGGAAGGGAAAACAGAGGCTCGTTTGTCCAGTTTCTGCGGATTGCGCAGGGGTCGTTGAAAGAGCTAGAGACGCACTTGATCATCGCCGGAAGGGTCGATCTGATACGTTCGGCCGTTTTAGCGAATTGTTGGACAAGTGCGATGAGAATGGAAAAATGCTGGGCGCTCTTATCCGGACTGTCCAGCGCAAGAAAGACGATGAGCAGGTTCGCGGATGATGACTAATCACTACTCACTGGTCACTAATCACCGCAAGCGCGGAGCGCGATGAAATGAACGAACATAACGTCCGGAATTTTAACATCAATTTCGGCCCGCAGCATCCGGCGGCGCACGGCGTTTTGCGTCTCGTGCTGGAACTGGACGGCGAGATCGTCGAGCGCGTTGATCCGCATATCGGCCTTTTGCATCGCGGTACCGAAAAGCTGATCGAGACCAAGACCTATCTGCAGGCTGTGCCCTATTTCGACCGGCTCGACTATGTCGCGCCGATGAACCAGGAGCATGCCTATGCGCTGGCCGTCGAGAAGCTGACCGCGACCGAGGTTCCGATCCGCGGCCAGCTGATCCGCGTTCTCTATTCGGAAATCGGCCGTATCCTCTCGCATCTCCTGAACGTCACGACGCAGGCCATGGACGTCGGCGCGCTGACGCCGCCGCTCTGGGGTTTTGAAGAGCGCGAAAAGCTGATGGTGTTTTACGAGCGGGCCTGTGGCGCGCGCATGCACTCGGCCTATTTCCGTCCGGGCGGCGTCCATCAGGACCTGCCGCACGAACTGGTCGAAGACATCGGCAAGTGGATCGAGCCGTTCCTGAAAACCGTCGATGATATCGACGAACTTTTGACCGGCAACCGCATCTTCAAACAGCGCAATGTCGATATCGGCGTCGTGACGCTGGACGATGCCTGGGCCTGGGGCTTTTCCGGCGTCATGGTGCGCGGTTCGGGGGCTGCCTGGGACCTGCGCAAGTCGCAGCCTTATGAATGCTATGCCGACATGGAGTTCGACATTCCGATCGGCAAGAATGGTGACTGCTTCGACCGTTACCTGATCCGCATGATCGAGATGCGCGAATCCGCCAAGATCATGCGCCAGTGCGTCGATCGCCTTTTGGGCGACGCCAAGATCGGCCCGGTTTCGTCGCTTGACGGCAAGATCGTGCCGCCCAAGCGTGGCGAGATGAAGCGGTCGATGGAAGCGCTGATCCACCATTTCAAGCTCTATACCGAAGGCTACCACGTGCCTGCGGGCGAGGTTTACGCGGCTGTCGAAGCGCCGAAGGGCGAATTCGGCGTCTATCTGATCTCCGACGGCACCAACAAGCCGTATCGCTGCAAGATCCGCGCGCCGGGTTACGCCCATCTTCAGGCCATGGATTATATCTGTCGCGGCCACCAGTTGGCGGACGTTTCCGCCATTCTCGGCTCGCTTGATATCGTGTTCGGCGAGGTTGATCGCTGATGCGCGGGATGGCCCTGACAGTTTTGGCATCGACGCTTGCTGCGGCTCCTGCCTTTGCGCAGGAAACCGCACCGAAATCCGATGAACCTGCGATGAGCGGTTCGTCGGGCAGCGGCATGGGCAGGCTTCTGAGCCAGGGCTACGAGATCAGGGCCGCAGTGCCGAACGGCACGCGCTACATCGTATTTTTGCAAAAAGACCAGTCAGCCTATGCCTGCGAATTCGTCACACTGACGACATCGCGGTGCGGTTCGATTAACTGATAAGGTGCGGGAAGAATGTCCGTTCGTCGACTAGCCGAAGAAAACGTCCAGCCAGCGGCCTTTGCGTTCAGCAAGGATAATGCCGCATGGGCCAAGGCCACGATCAATAAATACCCGAAGGGCCGCGAGCAATCTGCGGTCATTCCGCTGTTGATGCGGGCGCAGGAGCAGGATGGCTGGGTCACCAAGGCGGCGATCGAAAGCATCGCCGACATGCTGACCATGCCGTATATCCGCGCCCTTGAGGTTGCCACCTTCTACACCCAGTTCCAGTTGAAGCCGGTCGGAACGCGCGCCCACGTTCAGGTCTGCGGCACGACGCCGTGCATGCTGCGCGGCTCTGAAGACCTGATCAACCTGTGCAAGAAGCGCATTCATCCCAATCCGCTGACGCCGAACGAAGCCGGCACGCTGTCCTGGGAAGAAGTCGAGTGTCAGGGGACCTGCGTCAACGCACCGATGGTAATGATCTTCAAGGATACCTATGAAGACCTGACGGTTCCGCAGCTGGAATACATCATCGACCGTTTCGACGCAGGCAAGGGTGCCGACGTCAAGCCGGGTCCGCAGATCGACCGTATCTTCTCGGCTCCGGTTGGCGGTCTGAGCACATTGCTGACACCGGAAAAAAAGCCGGCAGCACCACGCGCCAAAAAGGTCAGTGACGAGGCTGCCGTCAACCTGGCGCCGTCGAATGCCGGACGGGCGAGGCCTGACGCCCCGGAAGCCGATCCGACCTTGAAGACGCCGGTGACGGCAAAGTCCGAATCCGCTGCCAACGATAAGGTTTCCGGCGAAACCAAGGCTGAAGGCGGCGCAGACGCCAAGCCTGGCGCCGCTGCGGCAAAGCCGTCGCTCGAAGACAAGAACCGTCCGGCCGGGATTGCCAAGCCGGATGCTGTCGATGACCTGAAGCTGATCTCCGGCGTTGGCCCGAAGATCGAAGGCACGCTGCACGAACTCGGTATCTTCACCTTCGCGCAGGTCGCGGGCTGGAAGCTGGTCGAGCGCGAATGGGTGGACGGCTATCTGAACTTCAAGGGCCGTATCGAACGTGACGACTGGGTCAAGCAGGCCGAGGCGCTGGCCAAGGGCGGCGAAGCCGAATACATCAAAGTTTTCGGCAAGAAGCCGCGATAAGTTAGGTGAACCATGCTCGACGATAAAGATCGAATTTTTACCAATATCTACGGCATCCATGACAAGTCGCTCAAGGGCGCGATGGGCCGTGGCCACTGGGATGGCACCAAGCAGATCCTGGAAAAGGGCCGCGACTGGATCATCAACGAGATGAAGGCTTCCGGCCTTCGTGGCCGTGGTGGCGCTGGCTTCCCGACCGGTCTCAAGTGGTCCTTCATGCCGAAGGAAAGCGACGGCCGCCCGCATTATCTCGTCGTCAACGCCGACGAATCCGAGCCCGGTACCTGCAAGGACCGCGACATCATGCGCCACGATCCGCATACGCTGATCGAAGGCTGCGTGATCGCGAGCTTCGCCATGGGCGCGCATGTCGCCTATATCTACGTGCGCGGCGAATATATCCGCGAGCGCGAAGCGCTGCAGGCGGCGATCGACGAATGCTATGACGCCGGTCTTCTCGGCATCAACAACAAGCTCGGCTGGGACATGGACATCTACGTCCATCACGGCGCCGGCGCCTATATCTGCGGCGAGGAAACGGCCCTTCTCGAAAGCCTCGAAGGCAAGAAGGGCCAGCCGCGCCTGAAGCCGCCGTTCCCGGCCAATATGGGCCTCTATGGCTGCCCGACGACGGTCAACAACGTCGAATCGATCGCCGTCGCCCCGACCATCCTGCGCCGTGGCGCCTCCTGGTTCTCGGCCATCGGCCGACCGAACAATGTCGGCACCAAGCTGTTCATGGTGTCTGGCCACGTCAACAAGCCGTGCACGTTCGAAGACGCGATGGGCACACCGTTCCGCGAAATGATCGAGCGCCATTGCGGCGGCATCCGCGGCGGCTGGGACAATCTTCTGGCCGTTATTCCAGGCGGCTCGTCCTGTCCGGTGGTCAAGGCCGAGGATATCATCGACGCGCCGATGGATTTCGACGGCATGCGTGACGTCAAGTCGTCGTTCGGTACCGCCGCCATCATCGTCATGGATCGCTCCACCGACATCATCAAGGCCATCTGGCGCCTCGCAGCCTTCTACAAGCACGAGAGCTGCGGCCAGTGCACGCCGTGCCGCGAAGGCACCGGCTGGATGATGCGCGTCATGGAACGCATGGTTCAGGGCCGCGCCCAGAAGCGTGAAATCGACATGCTGTTCGATGTCACCAAGCAGGTCGAAGGCCACACTATCTGCGCGCTCGGCGACGCGGCGGCTTGGCCGATCCAGGGCCTGATCCGCAACTTCCGTCCTGAGATGGAAGCGCGCATCGACGAATACACCCGCAACTCATCATCGCATGGCGCGGTGCTGGCTGCGGCGGAGTAACCGATATGGCAAGGCCGGGACACGAAACGGGGAAGGGGAAGCAGGCAGGACCTGCCGGACCCTCGACCGTGCCGCCGGCCGGCAATGATCCGTTCGGCATGGCCGAGTGGTTGAAGGACATGCCCAAGGCTGCGCTGCATCCGCTGATGCAGCATCCAGCGGCAGCCATGGCGGCGGCAACGGCGATCGGTTTCGGAATGACCAGCCAGATCGCCGGTTTCATGCTTGGGGCGATGCAGGGGCTGGCGCAAACGGCGCAGAAGACCGGTGTTGTGGCGGATGAAAAGAAGGCGGCAGAAGAAGCCGAACCTTTAGTGGAACCGGTTGCGGCGGCAAAGGCTAAGCCGGTAGTGAAGGCGAAGGCGCCCGGCAAGGCTCCGGCCAAGCCCCGGCCGGCAAAGGCGAAGCCAGCGGCGGCCGAGCCGGTTGCGGTTGCGCCGGTCAAGGCCGAAAAGCCGAAGCGGCAGAAGGTTGCCCGCGTTGTCGAAACGCAGGCGGACGATCTGAAGCGGATTTCCGGCATCGGACCGAAGCTGGAACAGGTTTTGAATGGAATGGGCGTGCGGCGTTATGCCGATGTCGCTTTGTGGAGCGATAAGGACGTGCAGCGTTTCGACGACCAGCTGGGTTTTGCCGGCCGTATCGCGCGGGACGGCTGGGTCGAGCAGGCAAAGGCCCTGATGAAGGGTTGAGATTGAGTTTCGGGCGGGGGCCGGTGGTTTTCGTTCAACGGGTTAGCGTGCCTTTATAATATCTGTTCGCCGCTTTGGCTGGCGAATGAACGACAGGATTGAGTACGAAGATGGCAAAGCTGAAAGTCGACGGAAAAGAGATCGAGGTCCCGGATCATTTCACGCTGCTTCAGGCGTGCGAAGAAGCCGGCGCCGAAGTTCCGCGCTTCTGTTTCCATGAGCGGCTTTCGGTCGCCGGAAACTGCCGCATGTGTCTGATCGAGGTGAAGGGAGGGCCGCCGAAACCGGCAGCCTCCTGCGCCATGGGCGTGCGCGACCTGCGTCCCGGCCCGAACGGAGAAACGCCGGAAGTCTTCACGACCACGCCGATGGTCAAGAAGGCCCGCGAAGGCGTGATGGAATTCCTGCTGATCAACCATCCGCTCGATTGCCCGATCTGCGACCAGGGTGGCGAATGCGACCTGCAGGACCAGGCAATGGCCTTCGGCGTCGATTCGACCCGCTATAACGAGAACAAGCGCGCCGTCGAAGACAAGTATATCGGCCCGCTGGTCAAGACCGTGATGAACCGCTGCATTCACTGCACGCGCTGCGTCCGCTTTACCACCGAAGTCGCAGGCATTGCCGAACTCGGCCTGATCGGCCGTGGCGAAGATGCCGAGATCACCACCTATCTCGAGCAGGCGATGACCTCGGAGCTTCAGGGCAATGTCGTCGATCTCTGCCCGGTTGGTGCTTTGACCTCCAAGCCCTACGCCTTCAACGCCCGTCCGTGGGAACTCGGCAAGACCGAATCGATCGACGTCATGGATGCCGTCGGCTCGGCGATCCGCGTCGATACGCGTGGCCGCGAAGTCATGCGCGTCATGCCGCGCGTCAATGAAGAGATCAACGAAGAGTGGATTTCCGACAAGACCCGCTTCATCTGGGATGGCCTGAAGACCCAGCGTCTCGACCGCCCTTACGTGAAGAAGGACGGCCGCCTGCAGCCTGCCAGCTGGAATGAAGCCTTTGCCGCCATCAAATCGGCAGTTTCAAAGACCAGCGGCGACAGGATCGGCGCGATTGCCGGCGATCTGGCGTCCGTTGAGGAAATGTACGCGCTGAAGGAACTGATTTCCTCGCTCGGCTCGAAGAACATCGACTGCCGCCAGGATGGCGCAGCGCTCGATCCGTCGTTCGGCCGCGCAAGCTATCTGTTCAACCCGACGATCCAGGGCATCGAAAGCGCCGACGCGCTGTTGATCATCGGATCGAACCCGCGCTTTGAAGCCTCGGTTCTGAACGCCCGGATCCGCAAGCGCTTCCGGATGGCCAATTTCCCGATCGGCGTGATCGGCGAACAGGCGGAACTGCGTTATTCCTACGATTATCTCGGCGCAGGCACGGACACGCTCGCCGAACTGGTTGCCGGCAAGGGCAAGTTCCTCAGCGTGCTGAAGAATGCACAGCGTCCGATGATCATCATCGGCCAGGGTGCGATCTCCGGGGCGAATGGCGCTTCGGTTCTGGCTGCCGCCGCCAAGCTCGCAGGTGCCATTGGCGCCGTCACCGCAGACTGGAACGGTTTTGCGGTTCTTCACACCGCAGCGTCGCGCGTCGGCGGTCTCGATCTTGGCTTCGTGCCGGGTGAGGGGGGCAAGACTGCTGCCGAAATGTTGACCGGAACGGACGTTCTTTTCCTGCTCGGCGCCGACGAAATGGATTTCTCCGGCAAGACCGCCGGCTTCACCGTCTATATCGGTTCGCATGGCGACGAAGGTGCACACGGCGCCGACGTCATCCTGCCGGGCGCGACCTATACCGAGAAGTCGGGCCTCTGGGTCAATACCGAAGGCCGCGTCCAGATGGGCAACCGTGCAGGCTTTGCACCGGGCGACGCCCGCGAGGACTGGGCGATCATTCGCGCTCTCTCCGACGTGCTCGGCAAGAAGCTGCCATTTGATTCGCTTAGTGAATTGCGCGGAAAACTTTACGCGGCACACCCGCATTTCGCTGCGATCGACATGATTGCAACGGGCGTAACGGGTGAAATTGCCGCACTTGCACAAAAAGCCGGTGAGATGGGCAAATCGGCGTTTGCGTCTCCGGTCAAAGACTTCTATTTGACGAACCCGATAGCACGCGCGTCCGCCGTCATGGCCGAATGTTCGGCTTTGGCACGCAACAATTTCAAAGCTGCGGCGGAATGAGCGCGAGGGAATAAGACACAATGGACGCTTTCATTTCGACCTATGTCTGGCCAACGGCCATCATGATCGGCCAGTCGCTGCTGCTTCTGGTCGCGCTGTTGATCTTCATCGCCTACATCCTTTTGGCTGACCGCAAGATCTGGGCAGCGGTGCAGATGCGCCGTGGACCGAATGTGGTAGGCCCGTGGGGACTTTTCCAGTCCTTCGCCGATCTTTTGAAGTTCGTCTTCAAGGAGCCGGTCATTCCGGCCGGTTCGAACAAGGTGCTGTTCCTGCTGGCGCCGCTGGTTTCCGTGACTTTGGCGCTTGCAGCCTGGGCGGTTATCCCGCTCAATGCCAACTGGGTGATGGCCAATATCAATGTCGGCATCCTCTATGTTTTCGCCATTTCCTCGCTTGAGGTTTACGGTGTCATCATCGGCGGCTGGGCATCGAACTCCAAATATCCGTTCCTGTCAGCGCTGCGCTCCGCCGCCCAGATGGTCTCCTATGAAGTCTCGATCGGCTTCGTCATCGTCACCGTGCTGCTCTGCGCCGGTTCGCTGAACCTGACCGATATCGTCGATTCGCAGCGCGATGGCCTGGGGACGATGATGGGCCTGCCTGGCTCGTTCCTCGACTGGTACTGGCTGCCGCTGTTCCCGATGTTCATCATCTTCTTCATCTCGGCGCTGGCTGAAACCAACCGTCCGCCCTTCGATCTGGTCGAAGCGGAATCGGAACTGGTCGCCGGGTTCATGGTCGAGTATGGCTCGACCCCGTACATGATGTTCATGCTCGGCGAATATGCCGCCATTTGCCTGATGTGCGCGCTGACGACGATCCTCTTCCTCGGCGGCTGGCTGCCTCCGGTCGATGTATGGTTCCTCAACTGGGTTCCGGGCATCATCTGGTTCATCCTGAAGTCTTCGATGGTGTTCTTCATGTTCGCCATGGTCAAAGCCTTCGTGCCGCGCTACCGCTACGACCAGCTGATGCGTCTGGGCTGGAAGGTCTTCCTTCCGTTGTCGCTCGCCATGGTCTTCATTGTTGCAGTCACGTTGAAACTGGTGGTGTGGGCCTGATGCTTACGTCCCGTTTCGCAAAATCAGCCGGCGCCTCCCAGGCCGGCATGTTTGGAGGTTGATGATGGCAGGTCTGTCGCAAGCCGTCAGTTCGCTGTTCCTCAAGGAATTCGTCAACGCGTTTTTCCTGTCGATGCGCTATTTCTTCGCGCCGAAGGCAACGTTGAACTATCCGTTTGAAAAGGGGCCGATCAGCCCGCGCTTTCGTGGCGAACATGCACTGCGCCGTTATCCGAACGGTGAAGAACGTTGCATCGCCTGCAAGCTGTGCGAAGCGATCTGTCCTGCCCAGGCGATCACCATTGAGGCTGGCCCGCGCCGCAACGATGGCACGCGCCGCACGGTCCGTTACGACATCGACATGGTGAAGTGCATCTATTGCGGTTTCTGCCAGGAAGCCTGTCCGGTAGACGCGATCGTCGAAGGCCCGAACTTCGAGTTCGCCACCGAGACGCGCGAAGAACTCTACTACGACAAGGACCGGCTGCTTTCCAACGGCGACCGTTGGGAGCGCGAAATTGCCCGCAACATTGCAATGGACTCGCCGTACCGCTGAGACTTTGCATGGGGACTGCGCCTGCCGTTTGAGGCCGGCGTTACACTGATCTTGGGCGTGGCCGGCATGAGCCGGTGCGCCAGTGGGAAGGATGGCCTCGCTGCCATGCCTGCCCGGGGAAGACGAAAAAGGCACCGATCATGGGTCTGCAGGCTCTGTTTTTCTATCTTTTTTCATTCGTCGCGGTTGCGTCGGCGTTCATGGTGATTTCTGCGCGGAACCCTGTTTATTCCGTGCTGTTCCTGATCCTGACGTTCTTCAACGCCGCCGGCCTGTTTCTTCTGACGGGCGCCGAGTTTTTGGCGATGATCCTGCTGGTCGTTTATATCGGCGCGGTCGCGGTTCTCTTCCTCTTCGTGGTGATGATGCTCGACATCGACTTCACGCAGCTGAGGTCTGGTGTGCTGGAATATGCGCCGGTCGGCGCGCTGATCGGCCTGGTGCTGGCAGCCGAGCTGATCATCGTGGTCGGTGGCAGCTCGTTTTCGCCGCAAATCGCCAAGTCGATCTCGATGCCGATCCCGGCCATCGCCGATCGCACCAACACGGCCGCACTCGGCGACGTGCTCTATACGCACTATGTCTACTTCTTCCAGATTGCCGGCCTGGTTCTTTTGGTCGCCATGATCGGCGCCATCGTTCTGACGCTGCGCCATCGCGACAACATCAAGCGCCAGGATATTCCCACACAGGTTGCCCGTTCGCCCAAGACCGCTGTTGAAGTGGTCAAGGTGAAGTCGGGGCAGGGCCTTTAAGACGGACGCGAGGTCAAGGAACACATCATGGAAATCGGTATTTCCCACTATCTGACCGTCAGCGCCATCCTGTTCATACTGGGCGTCTTCGGCATTTTCCTCAACAGGAAGAACGTCATCGTCATCTTGATGTCGGTGGAACTCATTCTGCTCGCGGTGAACATCAACATGGTCGCGTTCTCGCACTTCCTGAACGACATCACCGGCCAGGTGTTCGCCCTGTTCATTCTGACCGTCGCGGCAGCGGAAGCCGCAATCGGTCTTGCAATTCTCGTCGTCTTCTACCGTAACCGCGGCTCCATCGCCGTGGAAGACGTCAACATGATGAAGGGCTGAGCGGCCAATGAATACGATTATTCAAGCCATCGTCTTCCTGCCGCTGATCGGCTTCCTGATCGCGGGCCTGTTCGGCACCTCGATCGGCGCCAAGGCTTCGGAATACGTCACCACCGGCTTCATGATTATTGTCGCCGTCTTGTCCTGGGTCGTGTTCTTCCACGTCGCACTCGGCGAGACGGAGCTGATCAAGGTCAGCGTGATGCGCTGGATCCAGTCCGGCAGCTTCGATGCAGAATGGGCCTTCCGGGTCGATACGCTGACCGCCGTCATGTTCGTCGTCGTCAACACCGTGTCCTGCCTGGTTCACCTCTATTCGATCGGCTACATGCACCACGACCCGCATCGGCCGCGCTTCTTTGCCTATCTGTCGCTGTTCACCTTCGCCATGCTGATGCTGGTGACGTCGGACAACCTGTTGCAAATGTTCTTCGGCTGGGAAGGGGTGGGTCTTGCGTCCTACCTGCTGATCGGCTTCTGGTACAAGAAGCCGTCGGCATCGGCTGCGGCGATGAAGGCTTTCATCGTCAACCGCGTCGGTGACTTCGGTTTCGCGCTCGGCATCTTCGGCGTCTTCGTGCTGTTCGGCTCGATCAGCTTCGAAACCATCTTTGCCGCTGCTGCCAGCTACCTGCCGGCTGAGGGCGCTGCCGAGGGTGGCGAGGTCGTCATCAACCTGTTCGGCATGCATCTCGACAAGGCCCATGCGGTCACCGGCGTCTGCCTGCTGCTGTTCATGGGCGCGATGGGCAAATCGGCGCAGTTCCTGCTGCACACCTGGCTGCCGGACGCCATGGAAGGCCCGACGCCCGTGTCGGCACTGATCCATGCCGCGACCATGGTCACGGCCGGCGTCTTCCTCGTCGCCCGCATGTCGCCGCTGTTCGAATTGTCCCATACGGCTCTGATGGTCGTTACCGTCATCGGCGCGATCACCGCGTTTTTTGCGGCAACCGTCGGCCTCGTCCAGAACGACATCAAGCGCGTCATCGCCTATTCGACCTGCTCGCAGCTCGGCTATATGTTCGTGGCGCTCGGAACAGGCGCTTACGGCGCTGCGATCTTCCACCTGTTCACGCACGCCTTCTTCAAGGCATTGCTGTTCCTCTGCGCCGGCTCGGTCATCCATGCCGTTGATGGCGAACAGGACATGCGACACATGGGCGGCCTGCGTCCGCACATCAAGGTGACCTTTGCCATGATGCTGATCGGCACTTTGGCGATCACCGGCGTCGGCATCCCGTTCACCTCGTTTGGTTTCGCGGGCTTCTTCTCGAAGGACGTGATCATCGAGGCGGCCTATGCGTCGCATTCCTCGGTCGGCGGTTTCGCCTTCACGCTTCTGGTCATTGCGGCCCTGTTCACCAGTTTCTACTCGTGGCGCCTGATGTTCCTGACCTTCTTCGGCAAGCCGCGCGCGTCCCACGAGGTTATGCACCACGTTCACGAATCGCCGCAGGTCATGCTGATCCCGCTCTACATCCTGGCGTTCGGCGCCGTGGTTGCCGGTTTCCTCGGTGAGGGATATTTCTACGGCCACGAATATGCCGAATTCTGGCAGGGCTCATTGTTCACGCTGCCGGGCAACGAACTGGTTGACGAGTTCCATCACGTGCCGGCTTTGGTAGCCCTCAGCCCGTTCATCGCCATGATCCTCGGCTTCGTCACCGCCTGGTACATGTATATCCGTTCGCCGGAGACGCCGAAGTATCTGGCCGAGCAGCATCGTGGTCTCTACCAGTTCCTGCTCAACAAGTGGTATTTCGACGAACTTTACGACTTCCTGTTCGTTCGTCCCGCTAAGCGCATCGGCACCTTCCTGTGGAAGGAAGGCGATGGCCGGATCATCGACGGCTATGGCCCGAACGGTATTGCCGCCCGCGTCATGGACGTCACTGACCGCGTCGTTCGCCTGCAGACCGGTTACCTCTATCACTACGCTTTCGTGATGCTCATCGGCATCGCGGCGCTCGTTACCTGGATGATGCTCGGGAGCTCCTTCTGATGACCGATTGGCCCATTCTCTCCGCGGTCACCTTCCTGCCGTTGGTCGGTGTTGCTCTTCTGCTTCTGGTGCGTGAAGACAGCGCCGCCGGCCGCCGCAATATCCTCAACATCTCATTGCTGACGACAGTTGTTACCTTCCTGGTATCCTGCTGGATCTGGTGGAGCTTCGACCAGTCGAACCCCGGCTTCCAGATGGTCGAGAAGCATGCCTGGCTCGGCACGGGCATCTCCTATCATCTCGGTATCGATGGCATTTCGATGCTGTTCGTGGTGCTCTCGGCTTTCCTGATGCCGTTCTGTGTCGTGGCCAGCTGGCTCTCGGTCGAAAAGCGCCTGAAGCAGTACATGATCGCCTTCCTTCTGTTGGAAGTGTTCATGATCGGCGTCTTCGTGTCGCTCGATATCGTGCTGTTCTACGTGTTCTTCGAAGCCGGCCTGATCCCGATGTTCATCATCATCGGCGTCTGGGGTGGCAAGGAGCGCGTCTACGCTGCCTATAAGTTCTTCCTCTACACGCTGCTCGGCTCGGTGCTGATGCTGCTCGCCATCATGGCGATGTACTGGCAGGCCGGCACGACCGACATTGCAGAACTGCTCGCCTATCAGTTCCCGGCGCAGATGCAGACATGGCTATGGCTGGCCTTCTTCGCCTCGTTTGCGGTGAAGATGCCGATGTGGCCCGTCCACACCTGGCTTCCCGATGCGCACGTTCAGGCGCCGACGGCGGGCTCGGTCATTCTGGCTGGCGTTCTCCTCAAGCTTGGCGGTTACGGCTTCCTGCGCTTCTCGCTGCCGATGTTCCCGCTCGCATCCGAGTATTTCGCACCCTTCGTCTTCACGCTGTCGGTTGTCGCGATCATCTACACCTCGCTGGTGGCGATGATGCAGTCCGACATCAAGAAGCTGATCGCCTATTCGTCGGTTGCCCACATGGGCTATGTGACCATGGGTATCTTTGCCGCCAATACTCAAGGCGTCCAGGGTGCGATCTTCCAGATGCTGTCGCACGGCCTCGTGTCCGGCGCGCTCTTCCTCTGTGTCGGCGTGGTCTACGACCGCACCCACACCCGCGAGATCAGCGCCTATGGCGGGCTCGTCAACAACATGCCGAAATATGCGGTCGCCTTCATGATCTTCACCATGGCGAACGTCGGCCTGCCGGGCACGTCTGGCTTCGTCGGTGAAATCACCGTGCTGCTTGGCGCCTTCCGGGCCAACACCTGGGTGGCGTTCTTCGCCACCACCGGCGTCATCCTGTCGGCGTGTTATGCTCTTTGGCTCTACCGCCGGGTGATCTTCGGGACACTCGACAAGGACAGCCTGAAATCGCTGCTGGATCTGTCCGGCCGTGAAAAGGCGCTGCTCTATCCGCTGATCGTGCTGACCATCTTCTTCGGCGTCTATCCGGCTCCGGTCTTCGATGCGACGGCGGCTTCGGTGGACGTGCTTATCAACAACTACACTGCGGCCGTGCAGGCAGCGCATGACGTTGCGCTTTCGGCGAAATGACGACAGGACGGGATTGAAATGACTGCTGAAACATTCCTCGCTAGCCTGCACCTGTCGACCCCGGAGCTGATCCTTGCGGTCGGCGCCATGGTGTTGTTGATGATCGGCGTCTTTTCCGGCGAGAAATCGTCCGGTCTGGTCACCGGTCTTGCGGTCGGCCTGCTCGCCGTGTCCGGTGTCTGGCTGGTCTGGCAGACCGGCGACGGACAGGCCTATAACGGCGCCTTCCTGTCGGATCCGTTTGCCAAGTTCATGAAGGTGCTGACCTTGTTCGGCTCCATCGTGGCGCTGATCATGTCGGCGGGCGAGGCGCGTTCGACCGGCATCGACCGGTTCGAATTCCCCGTTCTGATCGTGCTGGCCACGCTCGGCATGCTGCTGATGATCTCGGCCAACGATCTGATCTCGGTCTATCTGGCGCTCGAACTGCAGTCGCTGGCGCTCTACGTCGTTGCCGCGATGAACCGCGACAATCTGCGTTCGACGGAAGCGGGCCTCAAGTATTTCGTACTCGGCGCGCTGTCGTCCGGCATGCTGCTCTACGGCATGTCGCTGGTCTACGGTTTCACCGGCCATACCGGTTTTGACGGCATCGCTGCTGCGCTGTCGGCAGAAGGCCGTTCGCTCGGCCTGGTCTTCGGTCTGGTCTTCATTCTTGCTGGCGTCGCCTTCAAGATTTCGGCCGTTCCGTTCCACATGTGGACGCCGGACGTTTATGAAGGCGCACCGACACCGGTCACCGCCTTCTTTGCCGCGGCTCCGAAGGTTGCCGCGATGGCCATGCTGATCCGTCTGGTGATCTCGCCGTTCGAGCCGATCGTCACGGACTGGCAGCAGATCGTCGTGTTCATCTCGATTGCCTCGATGCTGCTCGGCTCATTTGCCGCCATCGGCCAGAAGAACATCAAGCGACTGATGGCCTATTCGTCGATCGGCCACATGGGCTATGCGCTCGTCGGCCTGTCCAGCGGCTTGATGGCCGGTGTGCGTGGCGTGCTCATCTACATGCTGGTCTATGTGGTGATGACGCTCGGCACCTTTGCCTGCATCATGGCGATGAAGCGCAAGGACGGCAATCACGTCGAAAGCGTCGATGATCTCGCCGGCCTGTCGCAGACCAACCCGTTCATGGCGACGGTGCTGACCGTGATGATGTTCTCGCTGGCTGGCATTCCGCCGCTCGCCGGCTTCTTTGCCAAATACTTCGTGTTCATGGCGGCCATCGAAGCGCATCTCTATGCTCTGGCGATCATCGGTGTTCTCGCCTCCGTCGTCGGCGCCTACTACTATCTGCGCGTCATCAAGCTGATGTGGTTCGATGAAGCCAAGGGCGAGTTTGCACGGCCTTCCGGCGTGTTGCGCCTGGTCTACGGCCTTTCGGGTCTGTTCGTTCTTGCCTATGTGTTGATCGGCGGACCGATCGGTACAGCGGCCGAAGTTGCAGCGCGGACGTTCTTTTGACAGGACAGGACCGGATCGGCAGAGTTTCGCTTGATAATTACCGGCATACGGCGCTTGGCGATGTCGGATCGACGAATACGGAATGCCTAATCCGTGCGCGTGCGGGTGACCCGGGACTTCACTGGATCACCGCAGCACGGCAGATTTCCGGCCGGGGCCGGCGCGGCCGCAGCTGGGCGTCGGAGCCGGGCAATCTTTACGCGTCGCTGCTTCTGATCGACCCGGCGCCGATGGAGAAACTGCAATCGCTGCCGTTGGCAGTCGCCGTTGCGGTGCATCGGGCGATCCAGGCGGTCATGCCATCAGGCGCAAATCCGGTCTCGATCAAATGGCCGAACGATATTCTGATTGCCGGTAAGAAGTGCTGCGGTATCCTGCTGGAAGGCGAAGGCCTGCCGGACGGGCATCATGCGCTGGTTATCGGCTGCGGCATCAATGTCGCGCTGGCGCCGGATCATGGGCTTTATCCGGTCACCAGCCTGCAGGCGGAAGGTGCCGCCGTTTCACCGGACGAGCTTTTTGCCCATCTGTTTCGAAGCATGAGCGACGCGTTGAATACCTGGAACCGTGGCGACGGGATCGCAGAGATTATTGCACAATGGCGGTCCGCAGCAGGCGGGATCGGCCAGAAGATTACAGTCAACCTGCCGGATCGCTCGCTTTCCGGCATGTTTGAAGGCATAGATGAAGACGGCCGGCTGATGCTCGATCTTGGGGCAGGCACGGTTCAACGCATCGCCGCAGGCGATGTATTTTTTGGATAGACCCCCTTTCGGGTGACATAAGGCGCAATCAATCAATGAGCAAACAAGACGAACTCGTCTTCCTGCCGCTAGGCGGAGTGGGGGAAATCGGCATGAACCTGGCCCTTTATGGCTATGGTTCGCCCGCCCACCGCCAGTGGATCATGGTCGATTGCGGCGTGACCTTCCCGGGGCTCGATTTGCCCGGCGTCGATCTGGTGCTGCCTGATATCCGGTTCCTTGCCGAAGAGCGCAAGAACCTCAAGGGCATCATCATCACTCATGCCCATGAAGACCATTACGGCGCGCTGGCCGATCTGTGGCCGGGCCTCAATGTGCCGGTCTATGCCTCGCCGTTTACGGCCGGCATGCTGGAAGCCAAACGTTCCTACGAGCGCAGCCGCGCCCAGGTGCCGATCACCATCTTCAAGGAAGGCGACCGCATCAATGTCGGTCCGTTCGAGATCGAGGCGATCGGCGTCAATCATTCGATCCCCGAACCGATGTCGCTGGTCATCCGCACGCCGCTCGGCAATGTCGTCCATACCGGCGACTGGAAGATCGACCACGCACCGTCGCTCGGACCATTCACCGACGAAGCGCGGTTCCGCGCTGTCGGCGACGAGGGCGTTCTGGCGCTGATGTGCGACAGCACCAATGCCATGCGCGATGGCGTCTCTCCCTCCGAAGAGGAAGTGTCGACCAGCCTGACCAAGATCATCGAGAACGCCAAGGGACGCGTGGCGATCACCACCTTCTCGTCGAACGTTGGCCGTATCCGCTCGATTGCCAAGGCGTCGGCTGCTGCCGGCCGCGAAGTGCTGCTTCTCGGCAGCTCGATGAAGCGCGTCTGCGACGTCGCCCGCGATGTCGGCTTGATGGAAGGTCTCAACCCGTTCATCGCCGAAGACGAATTCGGCTACATCCCGCGCGACAAGGTCGTGGTGATCCTGACCGGTAGCCAGGGCGAATCCCGTGCTGCACTCGCCAAGATCTCGCGTGACGAGATGCGCAATGTAGCGCTGACGGCTGGCGATACGGTGGTGTTTTCCTCGCGCGCCATTCCCGGCAACGAGAAGGCGATCAACGACGTCAAGAACGGCCTCGTCGAACAGGGCATCCATATCGTCACCGATAACGAAGCACTGGTTCACGTTTCCGGCCATCCCCGCCGCAACGAGTTGCAGCAGATGTACCAGTGGACGCGCCCGCAGATGCTGGTGCCGGTGCATGGTGAGGCTGCCCACCTGACCGCACAGGCCGAACTTGGTTTGCAGTCCGGCATCAAGACCGTTCCGCGTGTCCGCAACGGCGACATCCTCCGTCTTGCGCCGGGACCGGCCACCGTCATCGGCGAAGCGCCGCACGGCCGCATCTACAAGGATGGCAGCCTGATCGGCGATTTCGAGGAGATGGGCATCGGCGATCGCCGCAAGCTGTCCTTTGCCGGCCATGTCGCGGTTAATGTTATTCTGGACGCGCGCTACGATTTCGCAGCCGACCCGATCGTCGTTCCAATCGGCTTGCCCGAGTTCGACGATGAAGGCGAGGACATGAATGACACGCTCTACGACGCGGTCCTTGGTGCCGTCGAAAGCATTCCGCGTGGCAAGCGCAAGGATATCGCCATGGTGACGGAAGCCGTACGCCGGGCCATTCGCGGCACGGCCAACGACGTCTGGGGCAAGAAGCCCGTCGTCACCGTGTTCATCAACAAGCTCTGACAGCCGGGATCAAATTCAATGCTTGGACGTGTCAACCATATCGCTCTCGCCGTTCCGGATCTTGCCGAAGCGGTCGAGCGATACCGGTCGATGCTCGGTGCCTCGGTGACCGAGCCGGAACCCTTGCCGGAGCACGGCGTCACCGTCGTGTTCGTCACGCTTGAAAATACAAAGGTTGAACTGCTGGAGCCACTTGGCGCTGAATCACCGATCGGGGCGTTCCTAGCGAAAAATCCTGCCGGCGGCATGCACCATATCTGCTATGAGGTCGCAGACATCCTTGCCGCGCGCGACAGCCTGGTTGCCGCCGGGGGCAGGGTGCTTGGCGATGGCAATCCAAAGACCGGCGCGCATGGCAAGCCGGTGCTGTTTCTCCACCCCAAGGATTTCTTCGGCACGCTGATCGAACTCGAGCAGGTGTGACAGAAGACCGCGCGCCGGTACATATCGGCCGCAATATTTGTCGGGCGGATGCGAAAGCGTTATAACGTCGCTCCAACGCGCCATGCCAAAGAGGTGAGACATCCATCTCCCTTCCTTATGAGAGACCATCATGCCGATCTTTTCCACCTTCGCGATCTATTTCATCATCTGGTGGTTGGCGCTGTTCATCGTCTTGCCGATCGGCTTGCGGACGCAGGCCGAAGAGAACGATGTCGTGCCGGGAAGCGTCGAAAGTGCGCCTGCGCGGTTCCGCGCACTTCGGGTCTTCCTGATGACATCGGTGCTCGCCGCCGTTATCCATGCCACATGGTACGTTCTTTCGGTCCGGATGGGCTATGGTCTGGATTCAATCCCCCAGTTTGCGCCGAAGTTCTATTGAGGGATGATCGGTGTTGCCGTGGCTGCGACAGCGGCGGCTTACGGGCTGCGTGAAGAGCAGGCCAGGCAGGGCGCCACAGAATTGCCGCGATTCAGGCGACGGTGGTTTTTCATGACCCAGCGTTCAGTATAAAAAGTCAAAAAAAAACAAGGCTGAAAGCCTTGTTCTTAAAGTATCGCGTGATCCTTATCCGTTACCGGTGGCTGCGTATAAACGCGCCTAAGATCTTATCCTCCCAAGACTTGACCGCGAAATCGACAAGAATTTAATCTCCCTGCCTCTTTTGTGGGCCAAAACTAGCTCAAACATTATGCGTTGTCATCCGATTTTTTTGCATTTTTGCTACACTCTGGTTAAATTTTTCCGTTGACAACTTCTGTCAAAATCCTGTTACTACCGTGCCTTTTTGACGCAGGTATTTTCGTTTTTTCCCAACTTGAAATCCATGCATACTCCACCGCTCCTGCCAAACACGATGACGGGTTTTCTTCCTGCCGCGAAGCGTCTATGAACGCGTGAGCGCGGTGCATCCCCTTCTGGAATCAGCTGGATGGATCGTCGCGGCAAACAGTCAAACGGCAGTGTCTGGTTTGCGCGCTTGACGCGTGCGCGGCCTGCAGGCTCAACGTTATTTCGCCCGATTCCGACGATAGTGCGAAGTGCTTTAACTTCTGGAACCCGTTCATGCGCCTGTCCCGCTTTTTCATGCCCATTCTGAAGGAAACCCCGAAGGAAGCGGAAATTGTCTCGCACCGGCTGATGCTGCGTGCCGGCATGGTGCGTCAGCAGTCGGCCGGTATCTATACATGGCTGCCGCTCGGCAAACGGGTTCTCGACAAGGTTACGAAAATCATCCGGGAGGAGCAGGACCGCGCCGGCGCCGTCGAGCTTTTGATGCCGACGCTGCAATCGGCCGAACTCTGGCAGGAAAGCGGCCGTTACGACGCCTATGGCGACGAAATGCTGCGGATCAAGGATCGCAACAAGCGCGACATGCTGTATGGGCCGACCAACGAGGAGATGATCACGGACGTGTTCCGCTCCTACGTCAAGTCCTACAAGGACCTGCCGCTCAACCTCTATCATATCCAGCTGAAGTTCCGTGACGAACGGCGCCCGCGTTTCGGCACCATGCGTTCGCGCGAATTCCTGATGAAGGACGCCTATTCCTTCGATCTCAACCGCGAAGGTGCTGTGGACAGCTACAATCGCATGTTCGCCGCCTATCTACGCACTTTCGCGCGGCTTGGCCTGCGCGCCATTCCGATGCGGGCCGACACCGGCCCGATCGGCGGCGATCTCAGCCACGAGTTCATCATCCTTGCCGATACCGGTGAATCGGAAGTCTTCTGCCACAAGCACTTCCTCGATTTCGACATTCCGGCCGACGATACCGATTTCTGGGATGCCGCAGCGATGAAGGCGATCTTCGACAAGTGGACGTCGCTCTACGCCGCCACCTCGGAGATGCACGACGAAGCCGCATTCAACGCCATCGACGATGCCTCCAAGGTTTCGGCCCGCGGCATCGAAGTTGGCCACATCTTCTATTTCGGTACCAAATATTCCGAAGCCATGGGCGCCAAGGTCCAAGGGCCTGACGGCAAGGAGCACACGGTGCACATGGGCTCCTATGGCATTGGCCCGACCCGTCTGGTTCCCGCCATCATCGAAGCGTCGCATGACGAGAATGGCATCATCTGGCCGGCCTCGATCGCGCCGTTCGATGCGGTCGTGATCAACATGAAATCCGGCGACGAAGCCTGCGACGCGGCGTGCGAAACCCTCTATGCTGCCCTCAACAACGCAGGATTCGACACGCTGTACGACGACAAGGACGACCGCGCCGGCACCAAGTTTGCCACCGCCGACCTGATCGGCGTTCCCGTGCAGATCATTGCCGGGCCGCGATCGGTCGCCAGTGGCGAGGTCGAACTCAAGGACCGCAAGACCGGCGCCCGCGAAACATTGACGATCGAGGCAGCCATCAACAAGCTGACCGCCTCGAAATAAGGGACCAGGGAATGAGCGCTGCGACGCTAGAACAGGAAAAGGCCACGACCGCCAAGGCGCCGTCGAGCCGTCCGTTTTCCACATTCGAGCGCATGGTGGCCTGGCGCTATCTGCGCTCGCGCCGCAAGGAAGCGTTCATTTCGGTGATCGCCGGCTTTTCCTTCATCGGCATCATGCTCGGTGTCGCGACGCTGATCATCGTCATGGCTGTGATGAACGGTTTTCGCACCGAGCTGATCTCGCGCATTTTGGGCATCAACGGTCACATGATCGTCCAGCCGCTGGATGGGCCGCTGGATAACTATGCCGACCTCGCGACGAAATTTTCCGGCGTCAAGGGGATCACCATGGCGATCCCGATGATCGAGGGGCAGACGCTTGCCTCCGGTCCGGGCGGCGCCGGGACGGGCGCGCTGGTACGCGGCGTGCGCGCTGACGATCTCGCCAAGATGAAGTCGATTTCCGATCACATCCAGTCCGGCGATCTCGTCGGTTACGCCGCTGGAACAGGCGTTGCAATCGGTTCGCGCATGGCCCAGCAGCTCGGCATCACCGCCGGCGGCACGATCACGCTGGTGGCGCCGGAAGGCGACATCACGCCGATGGGCGTCAATCCGCGCGTCAAATCCTATACCGTCTCGGCGATCTTCGAGATCGG
Organism: Pararhizobium sp. DWP1-1-3; assembly: GCF_049896125.1. Classification (NCBI taxonomy): domain Bacteria; kingdom Pseudomonadati; phylum Pseudomonadota; class Alphaproteobacteria; order Hyphomicrobiales; family Rhizobiaceae; genus Pararhizobium; species Pararhizobium sp. DWP1-1-3. The sequence goes on along the minus strand of NZ_JAFCTR010000013.1, from coordinate 62,455 downwards.
CATGTCGGAATATGACGCCTCGATCATCTTCATGCCACTGGAAGAAGCCCAGCTCTATTTCAACGCCGAGGGCATTGCCCAGTCGATCGAGCTGTTCGTCACCGACCCGGATCTGGTCGATGACCTGCGCCAGCCGATCGAGGATGCGGCCGGCCGCCAGGTGCTGATCAGCGACTGGCGTGATCGCAACAAGACCTTCTTCTCCGCCCTTCAGGTCGAGCGCAACGTCATGTTCATGATCCTGACGCTGATCATTCTGGTGGCGGCGCTGAACATCGTCTCCGGCCTGATCATGCTGGTAAAGGACAAGGGCCGCGACATCGCCATCCTGCGCACCATGGGCGCTTCGTCAGGCGCGGTCATGCGGATCTTCTTCATGACAGGGGCGGCGATCGGTATTGTCGGTACGATCGCCGGCGTGCTCCTGGGCGTTGTGGTCTGTCTCAACATCGAGTCGATCCGCCAGTTCTTTTCCTGGATTTCGGGCACGACACTGTTCAATCCCGAACTCTATTTCCTAAGCCAGCTTCCGGCCGATATGAACCTCGGCGAGACCACATCGGTCGTCGTCATGGCCATCGGCCTGTCCTTTCTTGCCACGATCTTTCCGGCCTGGCGCGCCTCGCGCCTCGATCCGGTTCAGGCTCTGCGCTACGAATAACGAGGGAATACAGACACGATGAATGCGCGCGTGGCATTGCAGCTTTCCGGCGTCGAACGTCATTTCAGCCAGGGCGAAGAAACCCTGTCGATCCTCAAGGGTGCGGACTTTTCGCTTCATGGCGGCCAGACCGTGGCGCTCGTTGCCCCGTCGGGCACGGGCAAATCGACGCTTTTGCATCTGGCTGGGCTGCTGGAGCGCCCGGATGCCGGCGAAGTCTTGATCAACGGCCAGTCCTGCGGTGCACTAAGCGATGAGCGGCGCACGGCGATCCGCCGCAATGAGATCGGCTTTGTCTATCAGGCCCATCATCTGCTGCCGGAATTCACGGCAATCGAAAACATCATGATGCCGCAGCTGATCGCCGGTCTCAGCAAGGCGGAGGCGCGCGAACGCGCGGCAGCACTTCTGGATTACATGCGCATCGGCCACCGTGCCGAACATCGCCCATCGGAGCTGTCCGGTGGCGAGCAGCAACGCGTCGCCATCGCTCGCGCCGTCGCCAATGCGCCGCTGGTGCTCCTTGCCGACGAGCCGACCGGCAACCTCGACCCGGAAACCGCCGGCTACGTCTTCGAAGCTCTGGAAGCACTGGTGCGCCAGTCCGGCCTCGCGGCGATGATCGCCACGCACAATTACGAGCTTGCCGCGCGCATGGACCGCCGCGTCACCATCGAGGACGGCAAGGTCGTCGAGTTGTAGTAGGGGGCGCTTGCCGATCACGGACGGATAAGGCCGCCGCGGTAGTCCAGTTCGTAGGCTTCTTGCCCATCGACGATGATGACCTCCCGTCCGCGAAAATGTGCGGTGTCGCCATCGCTGTCATCGACATAGAGCCCGTGTTCGTGGGCGTATCGCATGCCGCCGAGAAACCGGCCTTGCTGCGTATACATACTGGCAAGGGCTGCCTTGATGACGGCCCCGGCGCGGGCGCCGTCGAGCAGATCCGGAAGGATAATTCTTCCGAAATAGTTCATCGCCCAGATCGGTGTGCCTGTATCCCAGACGACTTCCTGCCCGGCAAAATCCGTTCCACCGAAATAGCTGTCGAGATAAGACCATACGTCGCGCACATGTCCGATGTCATGTGAGGCTTGCCGGCAAGAGGGAAGTGTTTTCCCGCCGCCCACATAGGCTTTCGCTTTAGCCTCGACGATGAAGGCCGTCAGTTCATCAAGGTTTCGCATGCCGCCTCTCCGCATGGTCGAAGCTGGAAAGGTGACACAAGGGGCTGCCTATTGTAAAGAACAAAAAGTGAACATATACGTCATTGTTCCTGACAGACTTTCTGACCGGCCTCGTCGTTCCAGTCCTTGAGGAAAATCAACTTTCCGGCGACCGCAACAGGCTTGCCGCTGCTCTTTCCCTTGCCGGTCAGCACGTTGAAATCGCATTCTGTCGTGTTGTCGGGGTCGAGCGTGTCGTAGGATGTATAGGTGTAGCCGGCGACGACGAAGTCGAAGTTGCGATAGGCGACCGTCAGTTTCTGCTCCCAGCGATCGCGGCCGACAGAATCATTGTGGGTGGTGATGAGGATCGAGCCATTCTCAAGGGCGGTGATCGACGGCGCCCGCCCGGCCATGGTCAAATCTCCCCAAACCTTGTTCGGTACCACGGTCCTCAGTTTCAACCGGTCGGTGTCGCCGTCATTGAGATAGATATAAACTGCGTTATCCTCGTCGCTGCCTTCGTCCGGCGCCACCAGCATGGCAAGGTCTGAGCTGCCGTCCTTGTCCCAATCGCCTGTCGCCGCAAAGACGATGCGATCCGGATCGATGGCTTTTTCCGCCTGCGCCGTGGTGGCCGTCAGGCCCAGGAATGCCGTCATGACGGCCAGTGACATCTTCATCGATCTTTCCCCTAGTCGGATTTGAGACGCAGACTAATCGGCCGCCCCGCCGGCGTCCAGATGCGAGTTGTCTGGCCTGAGCGCTCGGGTGAAAAGTGTTTACCATCTCCGTTTCTCAAAGGTCGAAGATTTGCAACAGCTGCTTGACGAGTGAACATAAATAGAACAATATAAGAACATAACGGAAAAGGGAGCCGACCAATGACTGACTTCATTCGTGATCTCGCCGCTTTGACCTCCATCGCCATGTTCATCGCCAGCTTTTCGATCATCGTCATCGGGATGTGAGCATGGCTTGAGCCGAGACCGCCAACTCCGCCCATACGCTGTGGTGCGGGAATGGACGAGTGGCGGCTGTGGACAAGGTCGATCGAGTTTGAAAATGCTGCCATGCGACAGATGAAAACTGGACATCTGCGGATGGAAACGGGATATCCTGAGGCCTTCACGGGAATCGGGGTGTGCCATGGCAGATGCGGTAAACGGCAAGCGGCAGGATAGTTCCGCTGAGGGCGGCGCGTCTCCCCAGTTCGTTCATCTTCGGGTTCATTCTGCCTTTTCGCTGCTCGAAGGGGCTTTGCCGATCAAGAAGATCATCGGCAAGGCTGTTGCCGACGGCCAGCCGGCGATCGGCATTGCCGACACCAACAACCTGTTTGCAGCGCTCGAATTCTCGCAGAAATGTATGGACGATGGCCTGCAGCCACTGATCGGCTGCCAGTTGTCGATCGACATGGAGGATGAGAGCGAGGGCGAGAAACGCGGCCACGCCCAGCACCTGGCCAAGCTGCCGGCCATCGTTCTGATCGCCGCGACGGATGCCGGCTATGTCCGGCTCGTCGATATCGTCAGCCGGGCCTATCTCGGCGGCGAGGGAAACCAGTCGGTGCGCATCGCGCTGTCCTGGCTGCAGGAAGGCGGATCGGAGGGTTTGATTGCCCTGACCGGCGCCTCTGGCGGGCCGGTCGATATGGCCTTGAAGTCGGGTCACCATGCGCTGGCGGAAACGCGGCTGAAGACTCTTGCCGCAGTGTTTGGCGATCGTCTCTACGTCGAGCTTCAGCGCCACGGCAAATATGACCGGCGCCACGAAAACCGTGTCGTCGATCTTGCCTACAAGCTTGAATTGCCGATCGTGGCGACCAACGAGCCGTTCTTCCCGTCGCCCGCCGAATTCGAGGCGCATGACGCACTGATGGCGGTGGCGCACAATGCGATGGTTTCGGATGACACGCGCTTTCGCCTGACGCCGGATCATTATTTGAAGAGCCGCAAGGACATGGCGGCTCTGTTTGCCGACCTGCCGGAAGCGCTGGAAAACACCATTGAGGTCGCCAAGCGCTGCTCCTTTGTCCTGAAGACCCGCGCACCGATCCTGCCGCGTTTCACCGGTGCCTCGGACGATCCGAAGGAAGCCGAGCGCGCCGAGGAGATCGAATTGCGCCGTCAGGCTGTCGAGGGTCTCGACGAACGGCTGCGAATGCTCGGCATGTCGGCGGGCTATAGCGAGACCGATTATCGCGAGCGCCTCGATTTCGAGCTCTCCGTCATCGAGAAGATGAAGTTTCCGGGTTACTTCCTGATCGTTGCCGACTTCATCAAATGGGCAAAGCTGCAGGATATTCCAGTCGGCCCGGGCCGCGGATCGGGTGCGGGCTCGCTGGTCGCCTATGCGCTGACCATCACCGATGTCGATCCCTTGCGCTTCTCGCTGCTGTTCGAACGCTTTCTCAATCCGGACCGCGTCTCGATGCCCGACTTCGACATCGACTTCTGCCAGGACCGGCGCGAAGAGGTGATCCGCTACGTCCAGCGCAAATATGGCCGCGAGCAGGTAGCGCAGATCATCACCTTCGGATCGCTGCAGGCGCGCGCCGCCTTGCGCGACGTCGGCCGCGTGCTGGAAATGCCCTATGGCCAGGTCGATAAGATCTGCAAGATGGTGCCGAACAATCCGGCCAATCCAACCACGCTCGCCAAGGCGATCGAGGAAGAGCCGCGCTTCCAGGAGGAGGTCGATAAGGAGCCGGTGATCGGCCGCCTGCTCGATATCGCCCAGAAGATCGAAGGTCTCTACCGCCACGCCTCGACCCATGCCGCCGGTATCGTCATTGGCGACCGGCCGCTGTCGCAGCTGGTGCCGATGTACCGCGATCCGCGCTCCGACATGCCGGTCACCCAGTTCAACATGAAATGGGTCGAGCAGGCCGGCCTCGTCAAGTTCGACTTTCTTGGCTTGAAGACGCTGACCGTCTTGAAGGTCGCCGTCGATTTCATCAGGAAGCGCGATATCGAGGTCAAGCTCGAGGCGCTGCCGCTCGATGACCAGAAGACCTACGAGATGCTGTCCAAGGGCGACACTGTCGGCGTGTTCCAGGTGGAAAGTGCCGGCATGCGCAAGGCGCTGATCGGCATGCGGCCGGACTGCATCGAGGACATTATCGCGCTGGTGGCGCTCTACCGCCCGGGCCCGATGGAAAACATCCCGGTCTACAATGCCCGCAAGCACGGCGAGGAAGAGATCGAATCGATCCATCCGAAGATCGATTATCTGCTGAAGGAAACACAAGGCGTTATCGTCTACCAGGAACAGGTGATGCAGATCGCCCAGGTCCTGTCGGGCTATTCGCTCGGCGAAGCCGACCTTCTGCGCCGCGCCATGGGTAAGAAGATCAAGGAGGAAATGGACAAGCAGCGCACCCGTTTCGTTACGGGTGCCGTCGACAACGGCGTCTCGAAGCCGCAGTCCGACCTGATCTTCGACTTGCTTGCCAAGTTCGCCAATTACGGCTTCAACAAGTCGCACGCTGCGGCTTATGCCATCGTTTCCTATCAGACGGCCTATCTGAAGGCGCATTTCCCGGTCGAGTTCCTTGCCGCGTCGATGACGCTCGACATGTCGAATACCGACAAGATCAACGACTTCCGCCAGGACGCCAACCGGCTCGGCATCGAGGTCATCCCGCCGTCGGTGCAGACCTCGTTTCGCCGTTTCGAGACCGGCGACAACCGCATCTACTATTCGCTCTCGGCCATCAAGGGCGTCGGCGAAGCGGCCGTCGATCATATCGTCGAGGTGCGGGGTGATGAGCCTTTCGCCGATCTCGAGGATTTCTGCCTCCGGATCGATCCGAAGCTTTTGAACCGGCGGGTGTTCGACAGCCTGATCTGCGCGGGTGCCTTCGATTGCTTTGGGTATGACCGGGCGGAACTGGTGGGCGGCCTTGACCGCATTCTCGGCTTTGCGCAGATCGCCCAGGCCAACAAGATCAGCGGCCAGAGCGACATGTTTGGCGCAGGTGCTGCGACCGGCCCGGAAAAGGTCAACCTGCCGCCCTATTCCCCCTGGCTGGCATCGGAAAAGCTGCACCGCGAATTTCAGGTTCTGGGCTTCTATCTGTCCGCCCATCCGCTCGACACCTATAACGAGCTGCTGAACAAGATCCGCGTCCAGACCTTTGCCGATTTCGCCGCATCGGTGAAAAAGGGGGCTGCTGCCGGACGTCTGGCCGGAACAGTAACATCCAAGCAGGAGCGCAAGACCCGCACCGGCAACAAGATGGGCATCATCGCCTTTTCCGATTCCACCGGCCAGTTCGAGGCCGTGCTGTTTTCGGAGGCGCTCAATCAGTACCGCGACCTTCTGGAGCCCGGCAAATCGCTGGTGATGACGGTGCAGGCCGAAGAGCGGCCGGAGGGCATCGGCATGCGCATCCAGACGCTGCAGTCGCTGGAAGAGCGGTCGCTGCAGATGCAGAAGGCGCTGCGCGTCTATGTCCGGGACAGCGGCCCGCTGCGCTCGGTCGCGGCGCATTTGAACACACGCGGCGACGGCCTGGTGTCGTTCATCGTCATCAAGGATAACGGCCAGCGCGAGATCGAGGTGGAGCTCAATGAGCGGTATCGCATCTCGCCGGAGATCGCCGCAGCGCTCCGGACAGCGCCCGGCGTCATCGACGTCGAGCTGGTATAGCGGCGGACCGTCAGGACTTTGATCGGGAACGGGTGACGGTGACGAAATCCGTGCCGGCGCCGGTTTCCTGGCCAAGTCCCATGTCCGAAATGGTTAGCGACGAGCCCTCGGCGAGCAGTTCCTCGATCCGCTGGCGCGTTTCGTCCGGAACGGTGATGCGGTCCAGCGTCCGTTGCGCGGCATTGAAAGCCGCCGGGTCTTCGTCAGTGGTGATACCGAGGCGTTTCTTCATCGGCCCTGACAACGTATTGTCGAGCGTCATGGCGAACCATTCGCCCTTGCCCGTGGTGGCATCGATATCCTGGAACTGGAAGAAGTGTGTGCCGAGTGCGACCTCTGGCCTGTCGATCCGTACAGGTGTTTCGAACAGCGGCTCGAATTCGCGGCGAACGAGAAGCTGGCCGTTCGGTGGCTTGCCCTTGCCCGCCCTGGCATAGAGCGCTTCGATGAAGGCAGGCGTCGGCTTGCCATCGACGGTCAATTTTTCTGCGGTCTGGAATGCCTTGATGGCATCGGTGGTCTGCATGCCCGCATATCCATCGGCCAGACCGGCGGCATAACCGAGTTCGTTGAGCAGGCTTTGAATATCCATGGTGATTTCGCGTGTGCCGCGATGGGTGATCAGCATCCGGATCGGCGGCAGTTTTTCCATCTCGACGGCAACCGGTTTTTCCGGTGCGGGCTCGATCGTGGCAACTTCGACGGATTGAGTGGGGATCTGTGAAACACTTGGCCGCAACGTCGCGTCCGACAGCAATGCCGGTTCTTTCTCTTTCGGCTGGAACAGCAACGGATCGGCGATCGCAACCGGCGTCAGCTGGCGATCGGATATCAGCACATGCTGGCCCCGGCCGGTCATCTTGAACAGCTGTTTGGCAAAGGCGTCCGGCAGCCGCACGCAGCCATGCGAGGCCGGATAGCTTGGAACGTGATTGGAGGCGTGCAGCGCGATGCCCGACCAGGTCAGCCGCTGCATGAACGGCATCGGGGCGTTCGAATAGATGTTCGACTTGTGAAACCGTCGTTTTTCCAGGATCGAGAAAATGCCTGTCGGCGTCGAATGACCGGCTTTGCCCGTCGAGACATTCGACGTGGCGACGACTGTGTTGCCATCATAGACCACCAGCGATTGCTGGTCCCGGGACACGACGATCTGCAGGGGAGCCTGCTCGCCCGCGAATGCCACGCTGGCAGACAGGGCGGAGGCGAGGCCGAGACCAAATGTAAAACGCAAAACCATGAGAAACATCCGGACGCAACAAAAACAACATCAGCCTAGCCTGAGAGGTTTAAGGAAACTTTGCTGCTCCGCGCGGAACACGGGAATGTGAAGCCGGTTATTTTCGCCGGCCCTTGCCGAACGTATAGCCGGTCTCGACCGTCGCCTTGCCGAATTTGTCGCGCAGCGTATTGATCGCGGCTTCCGCCGCCGCGCGCCGCGTCGCCTGCGTATCGACGAGATCGGGCGGATCGGCAAGGTCGGGATTGGAGAGGTCGGAGACACCGATGCCGATCAGGCGGAATTTCGTGCCGTCGGTCTCCTTGTCCAGAAGCTGCATGCCGGTGCGGAAAATCCGGTCGGCAAGCCGGGTCGGGCTGTCGAGACGGCGGTTGCGCGTCCGGCTCTTGAAGTCGGCGGTCTTCAGCTTGAGCACGACGGTCTGGCCGGCAATGTCGGCCTTGCGCAGCCGGTGGGCCACCTGTTCGCTCAACCGGCGCAGATGCGTCACCAGGTCGTCATAGTTACAGAGGTCGTCGTTGAATGTCGTTTCCGAGGAAACGCTCTTGGCCTCACCGTCGATATCGACGGTGCGCTCGTCCTGGCCGCGTGACAGCCGGTAGAGGCGCTGCCCCATCGTGCCGTAGCGCTTCATCAGGTCGGTTTCGTCCATTGTCTGCAACTGGCCTATGGTGCGGATACCGTCGCGCTCCAGGGTTGCCGCAAAGGCCTTGCCGACGCCCCAGATCAGCGTCACCGACCTGTCTTTCAGGAAATCCAGCGCCTCGGCGGCGCCGATCACCGAAAAGCCGCGCGGCTTCTGCAGGTCGGACGCGACCTTGGCAAGGAACTTGCAATAGGACAGGCCGACCGAGACGGTAATGCCGATTTCCTGTTCGATCCGCCGGGCGAATTTTGCCAGTGTCCGGGCAGGGGGATCGTGATGCAGGCGCTCGGTGCCTTTCAGCTCCAGAAAGGCCTCGTCGATCGACAGCGGCTGAACCAGCGGCGTCAGTTCCTGCATCAGGGTGCGTACCTGCCGGCCGACCCGCACGTATTTTTCCATGTCCGGCTTGATGACGACGGCCTGCGGACAGGCTTCCAGCGCCTTGAACATCGGCATGGCGGAGCGCACCCCATGGATGCGGGCGATATAGCAGGCGGTGGACACGACACCGCGCTTGCCGCCGCCGATGATCACCGGTTTGTCGGCAAGGTCCGGATTGTCCCGTTTCTCCACCGAGGCATAGAAGGCGTCGCAATCGATATGGGCGAGCGTCAGCTGATAGAGTTCGGAATGATAGAGCAGGCGTGGGCTGCCGCAGGCCCGGCAACGGCGAATGCCGGCCGGTTGGCCCGTGAGACAGTCTCGGCAAAACCCTGGAAATTGCTGCGCGTCTGTTTGCATCGATCAGAACAAAAGTTGAACATTTTCACGATACGCCCTAAACTGACGAGTCTCAAGACATGGGAAGGCAATCTTTGACCTCCCCAGGAAAGGTCAGCTTGAGCGATTTTTGTGCCCAGCGTCGGTTTTCCGGCCGGCATTCACCGCAGCAGATGCGTGCGGATGATCGCGGCTGCGTCCGTCCAGCTCTCCGCCTTGGCGATACCGTCGCCCGGATCGGGTGCCATCGCCCGGAACTGGTCGTTGGCCATCAGGTTGATCAGCAGGCAATCCGGCGCATGGGTCTGAACGGACTGCAGATTGCGCAGGATATCGTCGATGAAGACCAGCGGCACGTCGCGGGCATCGTGCAGGCGCTTGATGATCGGTCCCTTTGGCTCTTCGCTGGCAAGCAGGGGATAGTGCAAGCCGTGGCGGTCGAGCAGCGACCGGCGTGTGCCGCTGTGACGTGGCGGCATCGCGGTCAGGAAGATGATATCCGCTTCAGCGGAAAGCCCGGCCAGGGTATCGACAACGCGATCTGCCGGCGTCTGCCACTGGTCCTGCAGCCGGAAGAAAGTCTCCAGCAGTTCGCTCGTTTTCGCGTCCTCGACCGGCAAGCCGCTGTCAAGCTCTACGATATTGCCATGCAGGCGAAAGGAGCGGGGCAGAAGATCACGGCCGCACGCGCGCAGAAAGTTGCTAAATGGTGTCAGGAATTCAAGCACAACCTCATCGATGTCGCAGACGATCAGCGGCCGGTCGGTCAGACGGATATGGTTGAGATCAAGCGTATCCGTCACGGTCAGAAATCTCCCGGATTGTCCGGGCCAGACAGGATCGCATGGGCGCGCACCACATCCTCGGGCCGCGTGCCGGTCGCCGCGCAGAAATCCATGAGGGTCGGCTCATGGCCCATGAGGAAATCGACGATGCCGGCAAGGAAACTGGGGTCGGCGGCGGCTTGGCGCATGGATGATGGATCGGTGCCCGTCAATGCGAGGAAACGTCCGAGCAGTTCCGGTTCGTTTGCAAGCCAGCCGAGGATGGAAATCGCTGTTTCTTCGGATGGGGTCACGTCCAGATGTCCTTCTTGCATTCGGGTAATTTTCTACGGAATATTACCGGTTTTTCAACCAAATCGCTGTAGCTTCAAGCTTCCGGGGCGATGCGCCCAACCGCGCCGCAACTTATAGCGATGCGGCGGCCATGCAAGCCGGAACCGCAAATCAAGGGATCGAAATGCCCAAACAGGTTATGATTGTTGAAGACAATGAGCTGAACATGAAGCTCTTTCGTGACCTGATCGAGGCATCCGGATACACGACGATTCAGACCCGGAATGGTATGGAAGCCCTTGATCTTGCGCGCAAACATCGCCCTGACCTGATCCTGATGGACATCCAGCTTCCAGAGGTTTCCGGGCTGGAGGTGACCAAGTGGCTGAAGGAAGACGACGAATTGCATGTCATCCCGGTGATCGCCGTCACGGCATTCGCAATGAAGGGCGACGAAGAGCGCATCCGGCAGGGAGGCTGCGAGGCCTATGTCTCCAAGCCCATCTCGGTGCCGAAATTTATCGAGACGATCAAGACTTATTTGGGCGATGCCTGATGCAGCGCCAGGGGTTTCCAGCAGGAATGCCCCTCAACGATATTCTGGCGCGTGAAACGGCATTGAAAGTTGAACCGGCTTTCTGTTTCAGGCGCGTATTGGCAGGAAAGATTGCATGACTGCACGGATCCTCGTCGTCGATGACATCCCGGCCAACGTCAAGTTGCTCGAGGCGCGCCTTGTGGCTGAGTATTTTGATGTGCTGACGGCAGCCGATGGTTATGAGGCTTTGGCAATCTGCGAGAAACAGCCGGTCGATCTCATCCTGCTCGATATTATGATGCCGGGAATTGACGGGTTTGAAGTCTGTGAACGGCTGAAGTCGAACCCGCGCACGGCGCATATTCCCGTCGTCATGGTCACCGCCCTTGATCAGCCATCGGACCGCGTGAGAGGGCTGAAAGCCGGCGCTGACGATTTTCTCACCAAGCCCGTCAACGACCTGCAACTGATGTCGCGCGTCAAAAGCCTGGTTCGGCTGAAGAATGTCAGCGACGAGCTGCGCCTTCGCGCCGAAACCGCCCATAATGTCGGTCTGCAGGATATGACCTCTTCGGATCGGCCTGACGAGTTCGGCAATGTCCTGCTTGTCGATGGCAGGGGCAGTTCGCAGGAGCGCATCATCCGGGCCTTGAAGCCGGTCGCGGAAGTGACGGCGATGTCGGATCCGCAGGCGGCCTTGTTCGAGGCCGCCGAAAACAGTTTTGACCTGGTCATCGTCAACTCGAATTTCGACGACTACGATCCGTTGCGGCTTTGCTCGCAGCTTCGTTCGCTGGAGCGCACGCGCTATATTCCGCTGCTCATCATCGCCGAGCAGGGGCATGACGACATGGTGGTTCGCGCGCTTGATCTCGGCGTCACCGACTATCTGATGCGACCCGTCGATCCGAACGAACTCGTTGCCCGCAGCCTGACGCAGATCCGCCGCAAGCACTGCAATGACCGGCTGCGCGCCAGCGTCAAGCAGACGATCGAGCTGGCGGTGACCGACGGGCTGACCGGCCTGCACAATCGCCGCTATCTCGACAACCATCTGAAGCTTCTGATCGACCGCGCCCTTGCGCGCGGCCGGCCGCTGTCGATCTGTATTACCGATATCGATCGCTTCAAGAGCGTCAACGATACCTATGGTCATGACGCCGGAGACGAGGTGCTGCGTGATTTCGCTCATCGCGTCCGCTCGACGGTGCGTGGCGCCGATCTTGCCTGCCGGTTTGGCGGTGAGGAATTCGTCGTCGTGATGCCGGACACAAATGCAGATGCGGCCGCCGCGATTGCCGAACGCCTGCGCACGATCGTCGAGGACAGGAGCTTCGCACTGCCGAACTCCGATACGCCTCTGTCGATCACCGCGTCGCTTGGTATTGCGACGTTGAACCCGCAGGGTGATACGCCGGAAGCCCTGTTGAAACGTGCGGATACGGCGCTTTATCAAGCCAAGAACAATGGCCGTAACCGGGTGGTTGCCGCCGCAGCTTGAGTAGGATTGGAGAAGGGCATCGGCTTCTCACCGCTTTTTTCCACAGGAAAAAAACAGGCTGATTCTGACATCATTATAAGATAACCGTAATACGTGTTTTTTATATATATGATCGTGCTTGGGTTGTTAAATAGAGCGCTAATGTCTGCTATGCAGGCGGGAGAAGTAATGGGTAATTTCTAGTGTGTTGAAATAACATTTACAATTCAAATATTTAAATATTTCGATTGCCTTAATGAAGCTTTTCGCATTGCCATTTCGCCATTCTGTGAAGTAGTAATACTACTTTTAAAAAGCAATCTTTCAAGGATCGGCTCGCCGCAGAATCAGCGCTGGATGGTCTATTAGGCATGGGTAATTTAATCATGCCTATGCGCTGTTGCGCGCCGTCTTTAAGAATTCATTGATTTTTTTTTGTTTTCGGTCAATTCTCCTAGGCAAGGGAGAAAACAACTCCCAATATTTACCCCATGATGTCAGGTCCGCCGCATCTCCTGGGTCGTGGGGTTTGTCGGCTGATTTGTTGCCAATGCGGTTCCTCGTGCCGCGGTAGCGGTCAGCCGACGCCCATTAAAGCGCCGTCCCTGTCATGGGGACGGCGTTTTTTATTTGATCCAATTCCCGCAGATTGCCGCCGCACCAACGCCCAAAAAACCACAAGAAAAAGGCGCCAGGCTTTTCAGCCGGCGCCTTCGTATTCCAAAACGGAAACCAGATCTTACTTGATCTTGGTTTCCTTGAATTCGACGTGCTTGCGTACGACCGGATCGTACTTGGTGAAGGACATCTTGTCCGTCTTGGTGCGGCTGTTCTTCGAGGTCACGTAGAATGTACCTGTGTCGGCCGTCGACAGCAGCTTGATCTTGATTTTTGCAGCTTTCGCCATGGTCGTCCTGCCTTTACAAAAAAAACATAGCCGCGGACTTCCAAAGGAAATGGTCCCGGCAAACTTGGCGCGAAACTACAAATCGCGCCCGAAAAGTCAAGTCCGTTTTGGATTGAAAACGATTCTCACCACGGAAAGTACCACATAAAGCCCGAAGAATCCGGCGATTGCCCAGGCAAATCCGTTATTCCCCGAAATATCCATGGCGGCACCGATAGCCTGGGGGCCTGCCACAGTTCCGACTGCATAGGAAAAGATGAAGGCTGCATTTGCGGCCGCGAGGTCGGCGCCGGTCAGGCGGGAACCGAGATGGCTGAGGCCGACGGTGTAAAGGCCGGAGACGCTTCCGCCCCAGAACAGCAGCACGATTGCCATCAGCCACCAGTTGCCCTGCAGCAGGGGGAGGCAGAGTGCGCCGATCAAGCCGACGACGGTCATCAAGGCAAGCAGATTGCGACGGTCCGTCATGCGGTCGGACAGCATGCCGAGCGGAATCTGAAAAATGACGTTGCCGATGCCCATGACGGTCAAAAGCAGGGCAGCCTGCGATTCGGTGAAGCCGCTGCGGGTTCCGTAGATCGGAAAGAGCGACAAGCCACCCGATTCGACGGCGCCGAAAATGAACACGGCGGCGGTCGCGGTTGGGACCAGGAACACGTAGCGCATGAAATGCAGCTCCGGTTTCTCGTCGAGTTCCGGGCTTTCGTTGCGGGCGAGGAAGATCGGAATGGCCGCCAGCAGAATGACGCCGGCACCAAACGCAAATGGCAGGATGCCCTCGCTGCCAAGAATGGAGAAGAGCAGGGGGCCGGCTGCAAAGCCGAGCGACAGGACTGTGCCGTAGATGCCGAGAACAAGCCCGCGGCGGCTCGGCGGCGCCGTGGCGTTGATCCAGAACTCTGAGAGGACGAACAGCACGGTGATCGCGCCGTGGAAGACGACGCGCAGCGGAAACCACAATATGAAGTTTTCGATATAATAGAAGCCGAGCGCGCTGATCGCGGCAAAGACAATGGCGAGCAGCATCGTATTGGCGACGCCGAAACGATGGGCGATCTTCGCTGTGACGGTCGCTGCCGCCATCGAGGCAAGACCAGCCATCGCCGAATTCAGCCCGATCATCGTCGAGGAGATGCCGCGCTTTTCCATGATGATGCTGAGCAGCGGCAGACCGAGGCCAATCGCGATGCCAACGGCCGAGATCGCAGCGATGGCAGCAACCAGTGATGGCCAGTGTATTTCCTCAACCGGCGCAGGCGTGCCGGACGGCGGCTGTGACATGCAGTGAAATTCCCTAAAGGAGGTCGCGGACAAGGCGCCCATGACGCGTGTGGTAGAACGGCACCGGTCTCCCGAAGGGCAGAGATGCGTCGGATTGAAGGCTTGCCCTCAAGTCGCCAAGGATGATCCCGGTAATGTCCGGCAACCGGACCGCTGACACATCGTTCACATCAATCCATCTCAAATCTTCGAGCTCCCGGCTGTCGCGGATATCGCGGGGATCGACGCCCGCCTCGTCCGTGAACAGGGCGAAGAAGTGGGTGTCGAAACGGCGCGGATGTCCTGGCGGCGTAATCGCCCGTGCCATATAGCGCAAGTTTGTCAGATCGGGAAGGAAAGGTAACAGAGTGTTTCCGCAGTCTTTGGTGCCGACTGCGATGCTCGCCTCTTCGTGCAGTTCACGCACTGCCGCAAGCGCAATGGCACGCAGCCGGCTTTCGGAGGCGGCGTAATTGTAAGCGGTTTTGAGGCGTTCCAGCACATCCGGGTGGATATCGCCGCTGAAGGCGAGCCTATGGTCGTCCTTGTCCCTGCGTCCGCCTGGAAAGACGTGCAGGTTCGGCATGAAGACATGCGCCTTGTTGCGCCGGCCGACGAGAACGCGCACGCAATTCTGCGAGCGGTCGAGCAGCATGATCGACGCGGCTTCACGCGGCCGCGGCGAGCGAATTTTGACCATGTCCGAGGGCGTGTCGTTCACCGACCCGTCGCGGCTGGTGGTCACGCAGCCCGGTCCGGTACCGGCAGGGCGTCCGCCGGTTCGTCATCGTGACCGCCAAAACCGTGCATCTTCAGGGCCCATTGCAGGCCGACGACGCCGCCCTTGACGGGCTGCATCATGGCGAGCGAGCCGATGACGGTGATCGGCACCCAGATCGCCAGGTGCCCCCAGTTGGACATTGGCAGGATCATTTCGGTTGCCATGAAGCCGCCAAGCACGATGTGACCCATGATGGTGACGACGATATAGGGCGGAAAGTCGTCGGCGCTATGCTTGTCGAGCTGCTCGCCGCAGGACGAGCAGGCCTGCACGGTCTTGAGGAAACGGCCGAACAGCTTGCCGCTGCCGCAGGCTGGGCACTGGTTCAAAAGCCCGCGCTTGATCGATCGTCCAACGGGACGATCGGCTTCGCGCGTCTGCTCGAAGCGGACGGTTTCCGGAGTGCTGCCAGTTGCCTGCATGTCCATATCCTCAATCTGCGGACGCAAGGCAAATCCCTCACATCCTTTATCGCTTGCCGCGCGGTAGTCGCGTTCCCGGCATCTTGCGAGCGCCGCTGCGATCCCTGCGGCCGGACTTGTGGAAGGAGCGCGTTGCCGTCGGCATCTTGCGTCCTTCGCTGATCATCTCGAAGCGGAGCGCGCCGGCAAGCGGCACAGCTTCCACCAGTTTGACGCGGATCTGATCGCCAAGACGATAGCCAAGTCCGGTTTTTTCGCCGGAAAGGGCCTGATGGGCCTCGTCATAGATGAAATAATCGCGTCCCAGCGTAGATATAGGTACGAACCCATCGGCGCCATAGGCGGGAAGAGTGACAAATAGTCCCGCCTTGGTCACACCAGATATGCGTCCGTCGAATTCCTCGTTGATCCGGCCGCTGAGATGATGGGCAATCAGCCGGTCGACCGTATCGCGCTCGGCGGCCATC
This sequence comes from Pararhizobium sp. DWP1-1-3, assembly GCF_049896125.1. NCBI lineage: Bacteria > Pseudomonadati > Pseudomonadota > Alphaproteobacteria > Hyphomicrobiales > Rhizobiaceae > Pararhizobium > Pararhizobium sp. DWP1-1-3. Next base: position 46,453 of record NZ_JAFCTR010000013.1, on the reverse strand, counting down.
GCCCGGCGCTCGAATGTGGAAATTTCGGCCGCGATATCGTTGAGCGCCGCTTCCTCGGCCGGCGTGATGCCGCCTTCGCCGAGCCCCAGCGTACCGACCAGCGCGCGGTGCACGATCAGATCGGCGTAGCGGCGGATCGGCGAAGTGAAGTGCGCGTATTTCATCAGATTGAGGCCGAAATGGCCGATATTTTCCGGGCTATAGATCGCCTGGCTTTGCGAGCGCAGCACCATCTCGTTGACCATCGTCTCGTAAGGCTTATCGACGGCCTGGGACAGAATGCCGTTGAAATGGTTGGAGCGCAGATTGCCGCCCTTGACGAGCGAGAGATCGAGCGTTGCCAGAAACTCGCGCAGCGTCTCCTGCTTGGCGAGCGAGGGCGCATCATGGACGCGGTACACCAGCGGCTGGCGCTTGATCTCCAGCGTCTCGGCAGCGGCCACATTGGCCTGGATCATCATCTCCTCGATCAGCTTGTGGGCGTCGAGGCGATCCGGCACGAAGACGCGGTCGACGGTGCCGTCGGCTTTCAGGACGATCTTGCGTTCGGGCATGTTAAGTTCGAGCGGCTGGCGCCGTTCGCGGCCGCGCGTCAGGATCGCGTAGGCGTTCCATAACGGCTTCAGGATCGGTTCCAGCAACGGCCCGGTCTGATCGTCCGGGTTGCCGTCGATCGCCGCCTGTGCCTGATTGTAGGAGAGCTTGGCAGCGCTCTTCATCATGATGCGATGGAAGGTATGGCCAGCCTTGCGGCCTTCCTTCGAGAACCGCATCCGCACGGCGAGCGCCGGCCGGTCTACACCCTGTTTCAACGAGCACAATTCGTTGGAAATCCGCTCAGGCAGCATCGGCACGACGCGGTCGGGAAAATAGACGGAATTGCCGCGCTTGGCGGCTTCGTGATCGAGCGCCGATTTCGGCCGTACATACCAGGAGACATCGGCGATCGCGACGGTGACGACGACGCCGCCTTCATTATCGGGCGATGGGTCGGGCTCGGCATGGACGGCGTCGTCATGGTCCTTGGCGTCGGCAGGATCGATGGTGATCAGCGGCAGCGAGCGCCAGTCCTCGCGATGCGACATGGTGGCGGGACCGGCAGCATCGGCTTCCTTAATGACGCTGTCGGGGAAGATATAGGGAATGCCATGGGCATGAATGGCGATCATCGAGATGGCTTTTTCGGTGGCAACCGAGCCTATGACGGTCTTGACTGCGGCGCGCGGCAGGCCGAAGCGGCCGGAGCGGACGATTTCGACCTCGACCAGATCGCCGTCCTTGGCCGGCCCCTGATGCTCGGCATCGACCTGCATTTCCTCGCCGCGCTTCTCGATCGGCATGATCCGGCCGCCGCCATCCGGCGAAGCGCGAAAGACGCCAAGGGCCGCGTTATTATTGCGCTTGCGGTCGAGCACCTTGATGATGCGCGCCGTATAGGCCGGGCCACCGCGATCCTTGGCTGGAAAGATTTTGGCCAGAACTCGGTCGCCAATGCCGCCGACCGGCATCTTGCCCTTCGACTGGCCGACGCTCGACTGACGGATCGACACGGCGGGTGCAACGCCCGCGTCATCCGGCCATTCGGCCGGACGGCCGATCAGTTCGCCATCCTTGTCGCGGGTGGTGATGTCCAGAACGGTGACGGGGGGCAGGGCGCCGGGGCGCACCAGTGAATTCCGCTTCTTTTCTAGAAGCCCGTCCTGTTCCATTTCGCGCAGCAGGGATTTCAGCTCGATGCGCGTTTCACCCTTCAGGCCAAAAGCCTTGTAGATTTCGCGCTTGGAGGCCTTGTCCGGATTTTCCGAAATGAAGCGCATCAACACGTCGCGCGGGGGCACAGCGCCGTGGATGATCACGGTGTCATCGGCCGGCATGATGGCCTTCTTGCCCGCGCGTCCGATCCGGACTGCGGGTTTTCCGGGCCGTTCGGTTCGATCGCGCGGGTTTTTGGTCACGTTCAGTCTTTCTTTGCTTTTGCAGCTGTCTTTGGCTTGGTCGCCGCCTTCGGCTTTGCAGCGGCCTTCGGTTTGGCGGCTGCCTTTGGCTTGGCCGACTTGGTCGTGGCTGTATCGGCCTTTGCGGCAGCTTTCGGCTTGGAGGTTTTGGTTGCCTTGCCCTTGGCCGGCTTGATGCCGCCCTTGGCAATGCGCTCGGCGATCAGCATGAGGGCATCCTCCATCGTCACCGATACCGGGTCCTTGCCTTTCGGCAGGGTCGCATTGACCTTGCCCCAGTTGACGTAAGGACCATACTTGCCGTCCTTGACGGTAATCGGTCCGCCATCGGGATGATCGCCGACTTCCTTGAGCGGGGCAGCTGAGGCTCCGCGTCCGCCGGGACCCTTCGCCTGCTTGTCGGCAAGAACCGAGACCGCGCGGTTGAGGCCGATCGAAAACACGTCCTCGATGCTCTCGACATTGGCATATTTGCCGTCGTGCAGGATGAATGGCCCGTAGCGGCCAAGGCCGGACGAGATCATCTTGCCGGTTTCCGGATGGGCGCCGATATCGCGCGGCAGCGACAGAAGGGCCAGCGCCTTTTCATGATCGACGTTGGCTGGCGTCCAGCCCTTGGGCAGGCTCGAGCGCTTGGCTTCCTTGCCGTCGCCGCGCTGGACATAGGGTCCAAAACGGCCCGAGCGCAGGGTGATTTCCTCGCCCGTATGTGGATCCTTGCCGAGTGCCAGCGGCTCGTTGGAGACGGCAGCCTCGTCGCCGTTCTTGCTGTCTGAGGAAAGCTGGCGGGTGAAATTGCATTCCGGATAGTTCGAGCAGCCGACGAAGGCGCCGTATTTGCCGAGTTTCAGCGACAGCTTGCCGGTGCCGCAGACCTGGCAGATGCGCGGATCGCTGCCGTCTTCGCGCTTCGGGAAGACCAGCGGGGCCAGTTCTTCGTTCAGCGCGTCGAGCACGTTGGTGACGCGCAGTTCCTTGGTGTCTTCGATCTGGGCAAAAAAGTCCTTCCAGAAATCGCGAAGGACATCCTTCCAGTTCAGTTCACCGGCGGAAATCTGGTCGAGCTTTTCTTCCAGCGATGCGGTGAAATCATATTCGACATAGCGTGCAAAGAAGCTTTCAAGAAAGGCGGTGACCAGCCGGCCCTTGGCTTCGGGGATGAGCTTGCGCTTGTCGTTGATGATATATTCGCGATCAAGCAGCGTCGTCACCGTCGCGGCATAGGTGGAGGGGCGGCCGATGCCGAGCTCTTCCATCTTCTTGATCAGCGAAGCTTCCGAATAGCGCGGCGGCGGCTCGGTGAAGTGCTGGGTCGAGTTGATCTTCTGCTTGGCGAGGTTTTCGCGTGCGTTGATCTCCGGCAGGCGGCCGTCCTCGTCGCCATCGTCGCTGCTCTCGCCATCTTCCTTCTGATCGGTATAGGCCGCGATGAAGCCATCGAAACGGATGACCGAGCCAACGGCCCGCAGGCCGGCCTTTTCGCCCTTGTTGTCGGCGGTGATCTCGGCGGTGGTCCGCTCGATTTCGGCTGACGCCATCTGGCTGGCAATGCCGCGCTTCCAGATCAGGTCGTAGAGACGCAACTGGTCGGCATCGAGAAACTTGCGGACATGGTCGGGAATGCGGGTGAAGTCGGTTGGGCGGATCGCCTCGTGCGCTTCCTGGGCATTCTTCGCCTTGGTCGAATAGATGCGAGCCTTTTCCGGCACGTAACGGCTGCCGAACTGGTCGCTGATGGCGCTGCGCGCCGCGTCGATCGCTTCACCTGCCATCTGCACGCCGTCCGTACGCATATAGGTAATGAGACCGACGGTCTCGCCGCCGAGATCGATACCTTCATAAAGCTTCTGCGCCACCTGCATGGTGCGCGACGCCGAAAATCCGAGCTTGGAAGAGGCGGCCTGCTGCAGCGTCGATGTGGTGAAAGGTGGCGACGGATTGCGTTTCACCGGCTTGGCTTCGATGCTGTCGACCGTGTAGGCGGCGCCGTCGAGCAAAGCCTTGAGCTTGCCGGCGTCCTCACCATTGGTCACGCCACGCGGCGGTAGCCGGTTGCCGGCAGCCGAGACCAGCCGCGCCTCGAACTCATCGCCGCGCGGTGTCTTCAGAAGCGCCGAGAGATTCCAGTATTCTTCCGAAACGAAGCGTTCGATTTCCGATTCGCGGTCGCAGACCAGACGCAGCGTCACGGACTGTACGCGGCCGGCCGAGCGGGCGCCCGGCAGCTTGCGCCACAGCACCGGCGAAAGATTGAAGCCGACGAGATAATCGAGCGCCCGGCGTGCGAGATAGGCATCGACCAGCGGGATATCGATATCGCGCGGATTGGCCATCGCATCGAGCACGGCCTTCTTGGTGATGGCGTTGAAGACGACGCGCTGAACCGGCTTGTCGCCGATCAGTTTCTTCTTCCGCAGCAGATCGAGCACGTGCCACGAAATCGCTTCCCCCTCGCGATCCGGGTCGGTTGCGAGAATGAGGCCATCGGACGATTTCAAGGCGTCGCCAATGTCCTTCATGCGCTTGGCGGACGCGGTGTCCACTTCCCACAGCATGGCGAAATCGTCGTCCGGCAAAACCGAGCCGTCCTTGGCTGGCAGGTCGCGGACGTGACCGAAGGAGGCGAGAACCTTGTAACCGGGACCCAGATACTTGTTGATGGTCTTCGCCTTTGAAGGCGATTCCACGACGACGACATTCATGGTCATATTCTCAAAGCAACCGTTCAAAGCTGTGCCAGGCCGGGGAGGGGCGGCACAATGGGAAATATCGATGCCCCGACATGGACAGGGATTCGTCTGCGGTCAAGTGCTCGGTCTAAAATAAGCCGCCACAACGAGATGCAACCTATAAGGGATTACGTGCATATTGCAATTAAAGATAAATGCGATATCGTCTTTGAAGTGTAGTTTCCATCTCCCGGGGTAATGGCGGAAAGCGGTGCTTCCGGAGCCTTTCCTTGAGCTGGCAGCCAACACGACCGAACGGTGTTGTATGGTGTTCCGCTCGACCAATGCGTGCCTGTCTATGGGCGGATTTTGAATGCACCACAGGGAAAACCGATGATTCCGAATTCAACCGGGGCCGGCAGGAAAGAAGCACAGGCCCGCGAAAAGGTCGCCTATATCCGGCATATGCTCGGAGAGCTCCGTGGCGTCGCCGCCAACGAGGGTGCCGATATGCTGTGCTACCTGATCGAAATGGCTTTTGTCGAAGCCGGCGACATCCTGTCCGGGAAAAGACAGCTGTCATTCTCCAATGCTGAGGGAAACAAGGCCGCCGGGATGCCGGTGAAGCCGTCCGGCAAGGTCCAATTCTAAAAGGACAAGATAGACGGCTGATGCGGAAAGGCCGGTGTGGCGAATGATATCGTCGATCTCGACGGGCGTCGGCCCGAGCGCGTCAGTGATCCGCATACGATCGTTCTCATTCGGCGGCGGCGCCATCGGCCCGGCATCATGTTCGCCCGGTTCCTCCGCCTGCGGTGGCGAAAACAGGTCGATACGGCTGAGCGGTGCGAGCGCCTGCAAGATATCCTGTGCCTCTGTCGTAACGATCGCACCATCCTTCAAAAGCCCATTGGTGCCATGACAGCGCGGATCGAGCGGCGAGCCGGGTACTGCAAAAACGAGCCTGCCGAAATCGGCGGCATAGCGGGCTGTGATCAGGGATCCTGACCGGGATGCCGCTTCAACGACTGCAAGGCCGAGGCTGACACCGGCAATCAACCGGTTGCGGCGTGGGAAGTCGCGGGCGCGCGGCTCCCAGCCGAACGGCATTTCGCTGATTGCCAGACCATTGCCTTCGGTGATCTCGTCCAGCAGGCCGATATTTTCGGGCGGATAGGGCTGGTCCAAACCGCCGGCTAGCGCCGCGATCGTCCCCGTCTCCAGGCTGGCGCGGTGTGCCGCCGTATCGATGCCGCGTGCAAGCCCGGATATGATGGAGTATCCGGTGCGCCCGACGTCGCGGGCGATCATGGCAGCGAATTTCGTGCCGCTGATCGAGGCGTTGCGCGAACCGACGATGCCGAGGGACGGAATGGTACCGATGTTGGAGTTACCCTTGACGGCGAGCAGCGGCGGGGCGCCGTCGATCTGGCGCAGGGCCGGCGGATAATCCGGTTCGCCGATGCCGATGAAGCGTGCGCCGAACCGGTGGGCGGCAGCGAGTTCTTTTTCGGCTTCTTCCACAGAGGCGATGCGGATTGCCCGGGTCGAGCCGCCGCGCCGTGACAGTTCGGGCAACATCGCAAGCGCGGTTTCAGCCGAGCCGAAATGATTGATCAGATCGCGGAATGTTGCCGGGCCGACATTGTCACTGCGGATCAGCCTCAGCCAGGCTATTCTTTGTCGTTCCGAAAGCGCAATCCCGTTTCGTCCTGCGCCGTCGCTCGACATAATGGCCTATCCCTTTTCCCCGATCCGGCCTTCCGTGCCGGCCAAAAGCCGCTGGATATTTGCCCGGTGCTTGATCCAGGTGATGATGCTCATCACCACGAACAGCAGACCGATCTTTCCGTATCCGGCTGCCAACAATACAACCGGAACGATAAGCGTTGCAACCAGCGCCGAGAGGGAGGAGTAACGGGTGAGCTTCGCCATCGCCAGCCAGATTGCGGCAAATAGAAGAACCATGATCGGGGCCAGCCCGAGCAGCACGCCGATATAGGTCGCAATGCCCTTGCCGCCCTTGAATCCGAGCCAGACGGGATAGAGATGCCCGAGGAATGCGGCGAAACCGGCGGCAATACCGGCCTCGATGCCCCAGCGTGAGGCAATGGCCGCAGCGGCAGTTCCCTTCAGGGCATCGAGCAGCAATGTCGCGGCAGCCAGCTTCTTGTTGCCGGTGCGCAGCACATTGGTCGCGCCGATATTGCCGGAGCCGATCTTGCGCACATCGCCCAGCCCGGCCATGCGGGTGAGGATGAGGCCAAAGGGGATGGAGCCGAGCAGATAGCCGAAGATTGCGGCACCGGCCGTCAGCGCCAGCCCGAGTTGCCAGGAAAATATGTCAGACACCTATTGCCTCCCCAATTCCGCCTCGGCGGATATTGCCCCTTACCCTCACCCTCTCCCGGATGTGGGGCGAGGGGACGACGAAGCTTGCCGCAAATCCCTCTCCCTGCTTGCGGGGAGAGGGTGCCCGCCCTTGTTCTCAAACAAGTAGGGGCGGATAAGGGGCAGCTCCGTCGCTTGATTACAGCGAATAGACCAGTTTTCCCGCAACATAGGTTTGAACGGCCCGGCCGGTAAAGCGGGCATTTTCGAACGGCGTGTTTTTCGAGCGGGAGACGATCGCGTCCTTGCCGAAAATCCAGGGCTCTTCCAGATCGATCAGCGTGATGTCGGCCTTGGCGCCGGGTTTCAGCGTGCCGGCATCAAGCCCGAAGATCTGGGCGGGCCGTGTCGACATTGCATCGATCAGGCGCATCAGGGGCACGGTGCCGCTGTGGTGCAGGCGCAAGGCGGCAGCCAGCAAGGTCTCCAGCCCGATCGCGCCGTCGGCGGCATCGGCAAACGGCAGGCGCTTGGTATCGACGTCCTGCGGATCGTGCGACGAAACGATGATGTCGATCGTGCCGTTGGCCAGAGCCTCAACCATCGCGACGCGATCGTCTTCGCCACGCAGCGGCGGCGACAGCTTGAAGAAGGTGCGGTATTCGCCGATATCGTTCTCGTTCAATGTCAGATGATTGATCGAGATGCCGCAAGTGACGTTGGCGCCACGTTTGCGGGCCGTGGCGATGGCGTCGGCCGATTCCGGCAGCGAGATTTTTGCGGCGTGATAAGCGCCCTTGGTCAGTCCGGCGATGCGCAGGTCGCGCTCCAGCGGAATGATTTCGGCTTCGCGCGGCACGCCGGAGAGGCCAAGCCAGCTGGCGAGCAGCCCTTCGTTCATGACGCCATCCGCACCGAGATACTTGTCGCGGGTTTCGAGCGAGATGACGGCGCCGAATTCGCGGGCATAGGTCATGGCGCGGCGAAGGACGAGCGTGTCGTGCACCGGGCGGCGGCCATTGGTGAAGCAGACGGCGCCGGCTTCGCGCAGCAGGCCGAACTCTGTCATCTCTTCACCGTCGAGATGCTTGGTCAGCGCTGCCGCCGGATAGACATTGATCAGCGCCTTGTCGCGCGCCGTCTTCTGGACGAACTGCACCAGCGCGATATCGTCGATGACAGGATCGGTATCGGGCATGGTGATGATCGAGGTGACACCACCGGCGGCCGCAGCCCGTGATGCGGATTCGATGGTTTCGCGATACTCGCCACCGGGCTCGCCGACGAAAACGCGGGCATCGACCAGGCCGGGCACGGCAACGAGGCCGGTGCAGTCCTTGATTTCGGCGCCTTCGGGAATACCTTGGTTCTGGGCAGACTGTCCGGCGGCAACGATGACGCCGTTTTCGACGATGATATCGCCGGTTTCATCGAGGTTGCGCGAGGGGTCGATGATGCGCAGGTTTTTCAGGACGAGGGCGTTGCTCATGTGCGTGGCCCCTGGTTCTGCGAAAGAAGAAGCGTCTCCATCACGGCCATGCGCACCGCAACCCCCATTTCAACCTGCTGCTCGATGACGCTTTGCGGTCCGTCGGCGATCTCAGAAGCGATCTCGACGCCGCGGTTCATCGGGCCGGGATGCATGACGAGCGCGTCGTCCTTGGCAGCTTTCAGTTTTTCGGCGTCGAGGCCGTAATAGCGGAAATATTCGCGCACCGAAGGCACGAACGAGCCGGCCATGCGCTCGCGCTGCAGGCGCAGCATCATCACCACATCGGCACCCTTCAGGCCTTCTTCCATCGAGTGGTAGACCTCGGCGCCCATGTCGGCGATGCCGGAGGGGAGGAGGGTTGCCGGAGCGACCACACGGACGCGGGCGCCCATCTGGTTGAGGAGCAGGATATTGGAGCGGGCAACGCGCGAATGCAAAACGTCGCCGCAGATCGCGACGATGATGCGCGACAGCTTGCCCTTGGCGCGGCGGATTGTCAGCGCGTCGAGCAGCGCCTGGGTCGGATGTTCGTGCTGGCCGTCTCCGGCATTGACGACGGAGCAGGAGACTTTTTGAGCCAGCAGCGCGGCGGCGCCGGCAGACGAATGGCGCACGATCAGAACGTCCGGATGCATGGCGTTTAGCGTCATCGCCGTATCGATCAGTGTTTCGCCCTTCTTCACCGAGGAGTTGCTGACCGACATGTTCATCACGTCGGCGCCGAGCCGTTTGCCGGCGAGTTCGAAGGAGGATTGCGTCCGGGTCGAGGCTTCGAAGAACAGGTTGATCTGCGTCAGGCCGCGCAGCGTCGTGGTCTTCTTTTCTCGCTGGCGGGAAATCTTGACGGCTTCGTCGGCCCGGTCGAGCAGGAGCGTGATGTCCTGTTCGTTCAGGCCCTTGATGCCGAGCAGGTGGCGATGCGGAAAGAAATCCATGGGGAGCCGCCTCATTTTGTGAAGTTGCGTGGGTCTATAATGACTGCGGCGCCACCCGGCAAGGCAAAGGCTGCGCAAACCCGTGACATCCCCACGCTTTTGTGGCGATAACGCACCGCGCGCAAATTGTTGCGGGAAGCGGCATTTATCGCATCCCGCTGCTGTTCCTAAGCATAGGGACTTGGGTTAGAAACGCGACATGACTCTGAACCGCACCGAACAGAAATTCGCCGATCTGAACCAGCCGAAACCCTGGTCGGGGATCAATGCCTTCCGCTCCGACCCGTTGCTGGTCGATATCGCCGCGTCGATGCCGCGTCCCCTGCGCGACGATTTCGAGACGATCGGCCGTTACGCGACCTCGCCCGAGGCGCAAGATCTGGCGCGTATGGCCAATGAAGGCCTGCCCAAGCTGCGCACCCATGGGCCGCGCGGCGAGCGGCTCGACGTCGTCGAATTCCACCCCGCCTGGCACGCGCTGATGCGCCGCTCGGTGACATCGGGCCTGCACGCGTCTGCCTGGGAAAACATTGCCGATGAGCGCGGCCGCTCGCACAAGGCTCGCGCCCTGCGCTTCTACCTGACGGCGCAGCTCGAATGCGGCCATCTCTGCCCGCTGACCATGACCAGCGCCTCGGTGGCTGCGATCTCCGCGTCGCCGGCCGTCCAGAAGGAATGGGCGCCAAAAATCCTTTCGCGGAAGTATGATTCGTCCAACCGGCCGTGGATGCAGAAGGCCTCCGTCACAATCGGCATGGGCATGACGGAAAAGCAGGGCGGCACGGATGTGCGCGCCAATACCTCGACCGCCGAGCGGGTAGGCGAGGGCATCTACCGGCTGAACGGCCACAAATGGTTCATGTCGGCGCCGATGAGCGATGCCTTCGTGATGCTGGCTCAGACCCGTGACGGTCTCGGTTGTTTCCTTGTTCCGCGGCTTCTCGAAGACGGCTCGGCCAATGGCCTGCGCTTCCAGCGGCTGAAGGACAAGCTCGGCAACCGCTCGAATGCCTCCTCCGAGGTCGAATTTTCCGATACGTTCGGTTTCGTGCTCGGTTCGCCCGATGCCGGCATCCGCACCATCCTCGACATGGTGACGCTGACGCGCCTCGATTGCTCGTTGGCTTCGGCAGGTATGATGCGCGCGTCGCTGGCCGAAGCCGTGCACCATGTGCGCGGCCGCAAGGTCTCCGGCAAGCCGCTGGTGGCGCAGCCGATGATGACCCGGGTTCTGGCCGACATGGCGCTCGATGTTGCCGCTGCCAGCGCATTGTCGTTCCGTCTTGCCGAAGCCTTCGACAGGGCGCGCGACAGCGCCGAAGACGCCGCTTACGCGCGGATCATGACGCCGGTTGCCAAATACTGGAGCTGCAAGATTGCACCTGCTCTGATCGCCGAAGCGATGGAGTGTATTGGCGGCAGCGGCTATGTCGAGGAACGGCCGATCGCCCGGCATTATCGCGAGGCACCGGTCAATGCTATCTGGGAAGGCTCCGGCAACGTCATGGCGCTCGACGTGCTGCGTGTTCTGACCCGTGGCAAGGATCTGTTCGAACTGCTGTTCCAGGTGATCAGCCGCGATCTCGGCCCATCCGCCAAGAAGACCGTCGATGTGCTCAGGGCAGCGATGTCGCTCTGCGAGCGCGACGAGGGGGCAGCCCGCATGCTGGTCGAACAGTTGGCGCTGGCTGCTGCTGCTGCCGAACTCTATCGGCTCGGCGCAGGGCGGATTGCCGATGCGTTCCTTGAGTCGCGGCTGGCCGCCGGCTGGCGCTCGACCTATGGCATGCTCGATTCGCGCTTCGATTCCGCCTATATCGTCGATCTGCTCTATCCGGCGGCGATATAGCCGGTCACGGTTAGAACCAGCGGTATGGTAAAGAACGACACGACTGTCTGGATGGTAGCGACGGCAGCATAGAGCGGCGCGTCACCGCCCATCTGCTTGGCCAGCAGATAGCCATTCATCGCCGTCGGCACGCTGGCGCCAAGGGCGATCACCAGCAGCGCATCGCCGCGGATACCGAGCAGATAGGCGGTGCCGACCATGAACACCGGCATGATGATCAGTTTCAGAAAGACCGCGAGCAGGGCGACTAAACTTGGCCGCAGCGCGTCCGAGACCTTCAGTCCCGCCCCGACCATGACCAGTCCAAGGCTGAGCGAGGCGCTGGCCAACATCTCGACTGCGGTCAGCACCGGCTCGTAGACGGGAACCCGAAAGAAATTCAGCACGATCCCGAGCACCGAAGCAACGATCAGCGGATTGGTAGCAATCTTGAAGACGAAGAATCGCAGGCCCTTCGGTCCGCCGTTGAAGCCGATCAGCACGCCGATATTGTAGAGATTGATGGGGATGATCACCAAGGTCATCACCAGCGCCGTCAGGCTGAGACCGAGCGGCCCGTAGAGTTTCTGGGCGATGGCGAGCGCCATAAAGCCGTTCCAGCGCGTTGCCGTCTGGAAGATCGAGGTGAAGGCGGCGGACGAGACGTGGCGGGCACGCAGCAGTGGCCAGAGGAGCAGCAAGGCTGCCGACATCAGGGTAATGCTGCCGATCGTCGCGAGCGCGGTCGAATCGGTCTTCATGCCGGCAAAGTCGGCCGTTGCCAGTGTCGAAAACAACAGGGCAGGGAACAGGATATAATAGCCGAGCTGCTCCAGTCCTTCCCACAGTGTATTATCAACCAGCGATGAACGCTTCAGCCAGACACCCAGCGAAACCAGCAGGAAGATCGGCAGGATGCTTTCGAAGATGATCGTCATGGGGGAGGGCCTGAACGCATGGAGAGAGGCCACCGATAGACGCTTGTCCACAGCGCGGCAACCGCGCCACGCGGAAATTAACCTTAACAAATGGTTTACGTTGCGCCCTCAAGGTTAACGGGCAAGAGTGGACCTGAAGAGTTTTTTAACGTTTTGCGAAATGGAGCACGTTCGGTGAGAACTGGCTTGATCATCATCATGACGATGTTTTTTGCGAGCCTCGCGCTCGATCTGGCGGTTCCGGCTGTCATCCTTGTGAGCTTGCTCGCTCTGGACCGGTTGTCGGCGCAGTTCAAGTATGGCGCATTGGTGGAGGGGAGAGCAGCATGAAGTGGTTCCTGATCCTCTGGGCGTGCCCGGTCATCCTGCTCACCGGCTGGTACGGCCTATCCTATTACGACATGAGTTTCGGCATCTTCATGCTGACGCGTCAGGCGCACGATCTGGTCTTTACCATCTATGGCAATGTGCTCGGCATTCCGCCGGAAACCATTCCGCCGCTGGTCGCTCGCGCCATCGCCTTCGATAGCCTGCTGGTGTTTGCCATCATCGCCTACCGCAAGCGCCGTGAAATCCGCGCCTGGTATAACAAGCGGTTTCCACCGGCTCAGCCGTCCGAATCTGTGGCTGCGGCCTTCGCCAAGGATGCCAACCTGTCCAGCGCGCCCTGAAGAATGAAGGAGGCGGCGGCCGAATCGATCCGGTCGGCCCGCTTCTTTCTCGAAACATCCATCTCGATCAGCACCCGCTCGGCCGCCACGGTCGATAGCCGTTCGTCCCAGTAGATGAACGGCAGTTCCGTTTTCTGCGCCATGTTGTGCACGAAAGCCCGGGTCGCCTGGGCGCGCGGACCGGCCGAACCATCCATGTTGATCGGCAGGCCGATAATGAAGGCGGCGATCTTTTCCTTCTCGGCCAACGCAAGCAGCGCCTGCGCGTCCAGCCCGAACTTGACCCGCTTGATCACTGCGCGCGGCGTGGCGAACCGGCGTCCGAGATCGGACACCGAAATGCCGATCGTCTTGGTGCCGAGATCAAGCCCGGCGATGGCCTGGCTGGGCAGGAGAGCGGATGCGAGGTCTTCGATGCTGAGAACAGCCATGTGATTTGCCGATTCGGTCTTTTAGGATTACTCGGGTGATCCATATCCCTATCCTGCCGCCAAATCATCCCCGCCATAAATCCCAAATCACCCCGCGATAAATCAAGGAGTATTGTCATGAAGATCAAGTGGCTCGGACATTCCGCGTTCCATGTGGAAACCGCCAAATCGAAAATCCTCATCGACCCCTTTTTCACCGGCAATCCCTCCTTCGACGAATCCTTGCGCAAGGATGCCGCCGCCGGGCTCACCCATATTCTCCTCACCCACGGTCATGGCGACCATGTCGGTGATACGATTGCGCTCGCCAAGGAAACCGGAGCAACCGTCGTTGCCAATGCCGATCTCGCCACATGGCTGGGCTCGAAGGGCGTTCAGGCGATCGAAATGGGCAATACCGGCGGCACCATCCATCTCGACGGCTTTTCCACCACCTTCGTCAACGCGCTGCACTCCTCGGCGCAGCTGACCGAGGACGGCGTGTCGCACTCGCTCGGCAACGCGAACGGCCTCGTCCTGCATTTCGAGGACGAGCCGACGCTCTATCACATGGGCGATACCGATATCTTCTCCGACATGGCGCTGATCCAGGAACTGCACCAGCCGGAAATCGGTCTCGTGCCGATCGGCGACCGGTTCACCATGGGCGGTGCCGTGGCAGCGCTGGCCTGCCAGCGCTTCTTCAAATTCGCCACCGTGCTTCCTTGCCACTACGGCTCGTTCGGCGTCATCGACCAGACGCCGGAGCTCTTCATCACAGGCATGGACGGCGCGTCGGCGAAGGTCGAAGCGCCCGCAGTCGGCGGTATTGTTGCCGTCTAAGCGGCTTGCGTTTGCATTCCCCCGTTGCGTGGCAGCACTGCGGCTATTATAGCGGGGGAAAGTTCCTTGAAGACCGGAGACACCCATGTCCGTAGACCTCGCCACCGTGAAGCGCGTCGCGCGCCTTGCCCGCATTGCCGTCACTGAAGAGGAAGTGCTGCGCATGACTGGCGAACTGAACGGCATCCTCGGTTTCGTCGAGCAGCTTTCCGAGGTCAATGTCGATGGAGTCGAGCCGATGACATCGGTGACCCCGATGGCGATGAAGAAGCGCGTCGATGAAGTGACCGACGGCAACAAGGTCGGCGATATCGTCGCCAATGCGCCGAACGAGGATCGCAATTTCTTCCTCGTCCCGAAGGTTGTCGAATAAGCCTTCGCCGCTGCCGCCGCCCGAACGCACCCGATTTTGAAAGCCTGCCCATGACCGACCTGACCCGCCTGACCATCGCTGAAGCGCGCACAAAGCTGAGCTCCAAGGAAATCTCCGCCGTCGAACTGACGGAAGCCTATATCGGCGCGATCGACGCGGCCAACGGTGCGTTGAATGCCTATGTCGTCACCACGCCGGACAAGGCCCGCGAGATGGCCAAGGCATCGGATGCCCGCATCGCCAGCGGCAAGGCCGGTGCGCTCGAAGGCATTCCGCTCGGGATCAAGGATCTGTTCGGCACGGAAGGCATCCATACCCAGGCCTGCAGCCACATTCTCGACGGTTTCAAGCCGCGTTACGAATCCACCGTCACCCAGAACCTGTGGAACGACGGCGCCGTCATGCTTGGCAAGCTCAACATGGACGAGTTCGCCATGGGCTCGTCGAACGAAAGCTCCTATTACGGCCCGGTGAAAAACCCCTGGCGCGCCACCGGCTCGAACCTCGATCTGGTTCCGGGCGGCTCTTCCGGCGGTTCGGCAGCTGCCGTTGCGGCGTTCCTCTGCGCCGGTGCCACGGCCACCGATACCGGCGGCTCGATCCGCCAGCCGGCAGCGTTTACCGGCACGGTCGGCATCAAGCCAACCTATGGCCGCTGCTCGCGCTGGGGCATCGTCGCTTTTGCCTCCTCGCTCGACCAGGCTGGCCCGATCGCCCGCGACGTGCGCGATGCGGCCATCCTGTTGAAGTCGATGGCGTCGGTCGATGCCAAGGACACGACCTCGGTCGATCTGCCGGTGCCGGATTATGAGGCGTCGCTCGGCCAGTCGCTGAAGGGCATGAAGATCGGCATTCCGAAGGAATACCGCGTCGATGGCATGCCGGACGAAATCGAAACCCTCTGGAGCCAAGGCATTGCCTGGCTGAAGGACGGCGGTGCCGAAATCGTCGATATCAGCCTGCCGCACACCAAATATGCGCTTCCGGCCTATTATATCGTCGCACCCGCCGAAGCCTCGTCCAACCTGGCCCGCTATGACGGCGTCCGCTACGGCCTGCGCGTCGATGGCAAGGACATTGCCGACATGTATGAAAAGACCCGCGCGAGCGGCTTCGGCACCGAGGTCAAGCGCCGCATCATGATCGGCACCTATGTGCTGTCGGCCGGTTACTACGACGCCTATTACCTGCAGGCCCAGAAGGTCCGCACGCTGATCAAGCGCGACTTCGAACTGGCCTTTCATGCCGGCGTCGATGCGATCCTGACGCCCGCCACGCCGTCCTCCGCCTTCGGCATTGCCGACGAGGATCTGGCTTCCGATCCGGTCAAGATGTACCTCAACGACATCTTCACGGTGACGGTCAACATGGCTGGTCTTCCGGGTATCGCCGTTCCCGCCGGTCTCGACCACAAGGGTCTGCCGCTCGGTCTGCAGCTGATCGGCAAGCCGTTCGAGGAGGAAACGCTGTTCAAGACAGCGCATGTCATCGAGCAGGCCGCCGGAAAATTCCAGCCGGTCAAGTGGTGGTAGAAACGGCCTTCCGCCTTCGCAATATGACTGCCGCGGACACCGGGGCAGTCGCGCTGATCGGATTTGAGGCCTGGAAATCCAACCGCATTCACCAGAACTGGTTTGAGCCCACCGTCGAAACGCGCGTTGAAGACAGCTTTCTGACATTTGCCGGACGGCCGGACGCCGAAGTCCTGGTCGCCGTTGCGGCCAATGAAGTGATTGGCTGGGGCGCTCGCGACAGCCGCGAACATCCCGGCGACCGGTCCCGCGGCTGGGATTATATTTCCGATATCTGGATTGCTCCGCACTGGCAGGGCAAGGGCATCGGCTCGGCGCTGATCGGCGAGCTTCTTTCCCGTATGCACTTTGAAAATCTGGGTGTCGCCAGCATCGAGACCGATGCGGCCAACGATCCGGCTCTTTCCCTTTACAAAAAGCTCGGTTTTACCGAGGTCTGGCAAGGCACGGATTTTTCTCCGTCGCTTGGTCTGGACCAGGCCAAGGTGCGTCTGGAAAAATCGATCCTATGATGCTCTACTTGCTGCGGAAGGGGACCGCTGCATGATCATCGTCCGCCTTGCGCGCGAACACGAAGTTCCAGAACTTGCCATGATCGGGCTTGATGCCTGGGAGAAAGCCGTTTCCGGCGTTGCCGATGCGCAGGCGATGCGCCGCGTTGCCGAATTGTCGTTCCTGTCCTTTCTCAGATCGAACTGGTTTTCGGTCAGCGTCGTTGAAATCAGCGGCGTGGTGGCCGGTTGGGCGGCGCGCGAGGATGAGGACGGCACGATATCCGATCTTTGGATAGAGCCATCGCTGCAGAGAAACGGTCTCGGCTCATCGCTGCTTGCCGATCTGGAGCACAGAATTCTGGCTGACGGTTTCGAGGCCGCCATCATTCGGACTCATGCGCAGAATGACAAGGCCATCGGGTTTTTCCGCAAGCACGGATATGCGATCAGTTCGCTGTCGACGGCCTATGCACCAAAACTCGACCGGGATGTCGAATCGGTCGGCATGACGAAAATACTGGGAGATCCTGTTGTCCATAACGATGAGCAGTGGTTCTGAACGCAAAAGAACCGGCGAGACCGAGTGAACGGTCCCACCGGCTTTGTTTTGTTAGCAGTTGTTCAGCTGCGAGCGCACGAGAACAAGGCCGCGTTGGGTAATCCGGTAGGGCTTGCCGCCGGATGACGAGATTGCCTTCTTCCGTTTCAGTTTACGAAACATATCGAGGCCGAAGCCGGGATAAAGCCAGCCGTCGCGGGTGAAGCATCGAGCGCTGTCGATGGTCTTGCCGTCCAGGCGGAGGATTTCGATGCGGCCGCCTTGGGCCATGAGATGTAGAATACGCTGTTCTTCGCGTGAAATGTCCATGATGTCGAGATCCGAAAAGCGTTCGCGTGAACGCATGAAAACGGGTCTGCCGTTCAGTCGAACGTCAGGGCTTCGTTTTCCGGCCCGTGCCCGCAAAAGACTTTTGCAGGCAGGGCCTTCAGGCAATCTCGGATATAGAAAACATCAAAACTCCATAAGGACGGCCGTTTTTAAGCGAAGGATGGCAGCGCCGTCAAGAATGCGATGCGAACATCAGCGACTGGTGCATGCCGAGGCCGGCCATGACGCCATCGGCGGAAACCAGCGTGATATTTCCGAAGGCGCGGGCATTGTCGCCGGCGGCATAAACCCCGGCGACGCTGGTCGCCTTGACGGTGTCGGTGGTGAGGATCTTGCCGGCGGGTGTCTCCGTTAGTGCGCAGCCGAGGCTTTCGGCGATCGTGCCGCGCATATGCAGATCGGCCGCGACGAACAGCGCCTTGACGTCAAAAGTCCGGCCGTTCTCCAGCCGAACCCGGAGCATATCGCAGGTACTGGTCTCGATCACGCCAACCGCACCCGGCTGGAGGGTTACGTTACGCCTCTCGAGAAGGGCAAGTGTCTCTTCGTCCGGCTCCGGCATGCCGTTGGTAAAGAGGGTGACATCGCCCCAGTCGGCAACGACTGCCGCCTGATGCGCCGACATCGGCTGTGTCGCCAGGACGCCGATCGGCCCGCCGCCGATTTCATAGCCGTGGCAATAGGGGCAATGAAGCACCGTCTTGCCCCAGCGTTCGGAAAGGCCTGGAATATCGGGCAGGCGGTCTTCGACGCCGCTGGCGAGAAGCAGTCGCCGGGCAGCAATCGAGCCGTGCCCAGCGACGCTGACATGGAAGTCGTCGAGTACGCCTTCCGCGGCGTCAGCCTCGCCCTCGACGAAGGTTACCGTAGGGTAGGCAGCAAGCTGGGCGCGTGCATCGGTAAGGATCTCCAGTCCTGATTTGCCGTCGAGCCCCAGCACGCCGTGGGAATGGGCGGCGAACCGGTTGCGCGGCGTGCCGCTGTCGATGATGGTGACATGCCGCCGGGCACGGGCGAGAATATAGGCGGCCGACAGTCCGGCAAAGCCGCCGCCGATGATGATTGCATCCTGTTGCATGGTCGTTCCTTCCATAGCTCCGCCATCCGAAAATTTCATGAGAAACCGGATTGGGGAGACATCAGTGTTGATAGGGATGTTAGCCGGGCTGTGTTTCAGCCGGGCGGTTTCAGTGCGGCCCTGTGTTCGGCAAAGCGCCGCTTGAAATCATCGGCAAGCGTGGCCAGCGTCACTTGCCCGAGGCGCGCAATCAGCATGGCCTCCGCATCGCGAAAAGCATCGTCGAGCGCGTGATTGACGGCCTGTTCGACCAGGCAGCCCGGGCTTTCGCTGACATTGCCCATCTGGAACAGCATCGGCTCGCCCAGTGCTGCATAGATGTCGCGCATGGTGACATCCTCCAGCGACCGGGCCAGCGTCCAGCCGCCGCCATGGCCACGGCCGGAGGTGACAAGGCCTGCCTCGCGCAGCCCGGCCATGGTGCGCCGGACCACGACAGGGTTGGTGTGGAGGCAGACGGCAAGCTCGTCCGATGTCATCGGCCGCTCGCGTTCTGCCATGTGCAGCAATGCGTGCAGCACTGCGGAAAGGCGGCTGTTTCTTTTCATGTAATAACAATAGTTACGAATCGTGCTGCACGTCAAGCCGGAATAGGACGTTCAAGACAGACCTTCGTCATTACTTAGCGAGAACGTGCGGAAGCCACAGGGGCGCTGAAAGCCACGCCGTAAGCGCGGCGATATGAATCGTAACGATCAGCATGAGTTCGGTGCGGAAGGGTTCTTTCCGGGTTTTGTGACGAAGCAGTTGTTGTCCCGCGATCGCACCAAGGCTGCCGCCAATTAGCGCGAGGCCGAGTAGTCTGCTTTCCGGTACGCGCCAATGACCTTCGCGCGCCGCGTCCTTGTCCCACCAGAAGGTGCAGAAGGTTATGATGTTGATCAGCAGAATGATCAGAATGATGGTCTGGCTTGTTGTCATGGTTTCATTTTGCCAGGCAAATCTGAAAGGACTGCAAACAAGCTGACTTCGGAGGGTTTCCATGGTCTCGCCCGCGACAAGCCTTGCACGCCAAAGCCAATTGTTCTACCCAGAGACACACGAATTGAAGCTTACAGAAGAGCATTCCATGACCCTCGTCGACGTCCGCATCTCAGAACCGAAACGCTATATTCCCGGCGCCACTGGCGATTGGGAAGTCATCATCGGCCTGGAAGTTCATGCCCAGGTGACGAGCAATTCGAAGCTGTTTTCGGGTGCCTCGACGACATTCGGCAATGCACCGAACTCCAACGTCTCGCTGGTCGATGCGGCGATGCCCGGCATGCTGCCCGTCATCAACGAGGAATGCGTCAAGCAGGCGGTGCGCACGGGTCTCGGCCTGAAGGCGCAGATCAACAAGCGCTCGATCTTCGACCGCAAGAACTATTTCTATCCGGACCTGCCGCAGGGCTACCAGATTTCCCAGTTCAAGGATCCGATCGTCGGCGAGGGCCAGATCGTCATTTCGGTCGGCCCGGATCGTCAGGGCCAGTTCGAGGATATCGAAATCGGCATCGAGCGGCTGCATCTGGAACAGGATGCAGGCAAGTCGATGCACGACCAGAGCCCGACCATGTCCTATGTCGATTTGAACCGCTCCGGCGTGGCGCTGATGGAAATCGTCTCCAAGCCCGACATGCGCTCGTCCGATGAAGCCAAGGCCTATGTCACCAAGCTGCGGTCGATCGTGCGTTACCTCGGCACCTGCGACGGCAACATGGACGAAGGCTCTGTACGCGCCGACGTCAACGTTTCCGTGCGCCGTCCGGGCGAGGATTTCGGCACGCGCTGCGAAATCAAGAACGTCAATTCCATCCGCTTCATTGGCCAGGCGATCGAGTACGAAGCCCGCCGCCAGATTGGCATTCTCGAAGATGGCGGCTCGATCGACCAGGAAACCCGCCTGTTCGACCCGGGCAAGGGCGAGACCCGCTCGATGCGCTCGAAGGAAGACGCGCATGACTACCGCTATTTCCCGGACCCGGACCTGTTGCCGCTCGAATTCGACGATGCCTTCGTCGAAGCGCTGAAGGCCGACCTGCCGGAACTGCCTGACGACAAGAAGGAGCGCTTCGTTCGCGATCTCGGCCTGTCGATCTATGACGCATCCGTGCTGGTGTCGGAAAAGGTGATTGCCGATTATTTTGAGGCCGTGGCCGCTGGCCGCGACGGCAAGATTGCCGCCAACTGGGTCATCAACGACCTGCTCGGCGCCTTGAACAAAGCCGGCAAAGCCATTGAAGAGACTCCGGTTTCCCCCGCCCAGCTCGGCGGCATTCTCGACCTCATCAAGTCGGAAGTGATCTCCGGCAAGATCGCCAAGGACCTGTTTGAAATCGTCTGGACCGAAGGCGGCGACCCGGCCGAGCTGGTGGAAAGCCGCGGCATGAAGCAGGTCACGGACACCGGCGCCATCGAAAAGGCTGTCGACGAGATCATCGCCGCCAACCCCGATCAGGTCGCCAAGGTTCAGGCCAAGCCCTCGCTTGCCGGCTGGTTCGTCGGCCAGGTGATCAAGTCGACCGGCGGCAAGGCCAACCCGCAGGCGGTGCAGGCTTTGGTCAAGGCCAAGCTCGGCATCGAGGACTGAGCAATTCCAGGAAAAGTGTGAAACGGTTTTCCGTCCGGAATTGCGATTGAAAGTCGAGAATCGAGCAATTCCAGGAAAAGTGTGAAACGGTTTTCCGTCCGGAATTGCGATCGAAAATCGAGGACTGAGCAATTCCAAGAAAAGCGTGACCCGTTTTTCCGTCCGGAATTGCGATTGAAAGGCCCAAAAAATGTTCTTCGTCCGCACAGCCACCGAGCGCGATCTGGCGAAAGTCTCGGCGCTTCTCGGTGAGACCGCGCATGCGACTTATGACGCGCAATACGGTGCCGAGAAGATCAACGAGATATCAGCCAAGTGGCATTCCGTGACGGCGCTGAAGGCCAATCTTCAGCGCAAGAATGGCGAATTCTTGGTCGCCGACGATGGCAAGTTGATCGGCGGCATGGGCTTTGCCTCGATGTCCGAAACGCTGCATGAAACGGCGGTGCTGCACCAGCTCTACGTCCTGCCGCAGTTTCAGCGGCAGGGAATTGCCCGCGATATTTTTGCCGAACTCGAAACCTGCTTTCCCTATGCGGGCACGATGCGGGTCGAGGTCGAGGAGAACAACGCTAAGGCTATCGGCTTCTATGACGCGCATGGCTTCGTCAGGGCAGGCGTTGGGGCTGCGACCTGGGGCATTGCAACGATCGTGATGGAAAAGCCTCTGGACTGAGGTTGCGTTGGTTCTCGCGCGCGCTGCTGTCACATTTCCTTCTTCATCCGCTGGCAAGCCACGGTCAGAAAACGGGAATCGGAAGACATGCACGCACCAAAACTACCCCCAACACTGAATGTATCGATCAGGCAGGCAAACCGCGAAGATCTCACCGAGATCATCGCCCTGTTCGCCTCCGATATGCTCGGTGGTCACGGCGACACCACTGCGCCGGATGCCTTTGCCGACTATCTCGCGGCTTTTGAGCGCATCATCGCCACACCCAATGAGACGCTGTATGTCGCCGAGGTCGATGGTGCGGTGGTCGGTACGTTCCAGACCACGATCCTGACGACGTTGTCCGGCCGGGGTAGCTCCAACCTGCTGATCGAGGCCGTGCAGACCCGGAAGGACATGCGCGGCAGGGGGATCGGCGAGACGATGATGCGGTTCGCTATCGATACGGCCCGTGCGCAAGGTCTTTCCAAGGTGCAGCTGAGCTCCAACAAGCAGCGCCTTGATGCCCACCGGTTTTATGAGCGGGTCGGGTTCGAGCCCTCCCATCTCGGCTTCAAGATTCGGTTGAAATAGCGGCGCTGCAACGGAATCACTGGACAAGCGGCAGGCTGCGCGGCATAAGCGGAGCAGTACTCAAGGATATCCCGCGCGTTTATTTGGCGCGGCCAAGGACGGACATCATGAAGTCTCTGCTGCAGATTTTTACCTGGTGGAATGGACAGACGATCGGCACCCGCTTTCACACCTGGCGCTTCGGCAAAAGAGTGGGCGAAGATGCGGCCGGCAATGTCTACTATCAGGGCGGCACTGATTCCGAGGGCCGCACGCGCCGCTGGGTGATCTATAACGGTTATGCCGATGCCTCCGCCATCCCACCGGGCTGGCACGGCTGGATGCACCACCGCACCGACGTGTCGCCGGCCGACGAGAGCTACAATGCGCGCGAGTGGCAGAAGCCGCATCAGCCGAACGGCACCGGTTCTGCCCAGGCTTACCGGCCGCCGGGCTCGATCAATGCCACCGGCGAGCGTCCGCGCGTTACCGGCGACTATGATGCCTGGACGCCACGCTCCTGAACCGGATTTGCAAACAGTTCTTCGGGATTGTTGATTGCACCGCAGGCAACATGCCTCGGCCACATTTGATGTTTAGCGCCTGATGCCCGGCACCTTGGCCGGGGATTGCGCGGGAGACGGGCGTTAGAATGGTAGTTTCAAGTCTGCGAATTTCAAAGCGCCGGATGTTTGCGGCAGCCTCGCTGTTCGCGATTGCCAGCACCGCCGTTCTTTCGATGATGACGGCCGCCGACGCAGCAAGGATCACCAACCCGGTTGCCGTTTTTTCCGGTATCGACAAGATCACCGGTCGCATCACCACCTTCGATGTCTATATCGGCGAGACCGTCCAGTTCGGCGCACTGCAGGTGACGCCGCGCGTCTGTTACAGCCGCGACGAGACCGAAGCGCCGAAGACCGACACGTTTGTCGAGGTCGACGAAATAACGCTGGACCGCAAGATCCGCCGCATCTTTACCGGCTGGATGTTTGCCGACAGCCCCGGCCTGAACGCCGTCGAGCATCCCGTCTATGACGTCTGGCTGAACAGCTGCAAGGCCAAGTCCGACCTGCCGCCTCCGGATTCCGCAGCCAAGCAGTAATGCTTTAAGGATCGCGTTGACCATCGAAATCCGCACCGATCCGTTTCCCCCGAACGACCAGCTGAACGCGCTGTGGGCAGCAGCCTGGGGCGAACACACGCCGAGAGATTTTTCGGGCATCCTGCCGCGAAGCCTTGCTCATGTCGGCGCCTATGACGATGGGCATCTGATCGGCTTCGTCAACGTTGCCTGGGACGGCGGTATCCACGCCTTCATTCTCGACACCTGCGTGCATCCCGCCAAGCGCCGCATGGGTATCGCGACCCGCTTGGTGAAGGCAGCCGAAACGCTCGCCCGTGAACGGGGAGCGCTTTGGCTGCATGTTGATTTCGAAGCGCATCTGGCCGCGTTCCATCGCAATTGCGGTTTCAGAAAGACCGAAGCGGGTCTCATGAAACTGCGATAAAGCTCGGTTTTTTTGCGCTGGGTTGCCCCTCAGCCGGATGAGGGGACGTGCGTGTGTTGCGGCGTCATGAGTGACGCTCGCCACCGCAGTGACGCGAGCCTGCGTATCAAAACTTCAGATGCGGCGTTGCAATCGCCCGTGCCAGCATCTTTTCATAGCGCGACTTGGGTACATCGATTGCGCCAAAATTTTTCAAGTGTTCGGTGGTGAACTGCGTGTCGAGCAGGACAAAACCCTGCTTTCGCAGCCGCTCGACCAGATGCACGAGGCAGATCTTCGAGGCATCGGTGCGGCGCGAAAACATGCTTTCGCCGAAGAACGCCGAGCCAAGCGACACGCCGTAGAGGCCGCCCACCAGTTCGTCACCGTCCCAGGCTTCGACGCAATGCGCGTGGCCCATGCCGTGCAACGTGGCGTAGAGCGAGCGGATCCTGGCGTTGATCCAGGTGGTCGGGCGGTCCGGGGCAGGGGCGGCGCATCCGTCCATGACCTGCTCGAAGGCCGTGTCGTACCGGATATCGAAAGGCGCGCGCCGGATCGTCTTGGCCAGGCTTTTGGAAATGTGGAAATCGTCGAGCGGGATAATGCCGCGCAATTCAGGCTCGACCCAGAACAGTTCGGGATCGTCAGCGCTGTCGGCCATCGGGAACAGGCCGATGGAATAGGCCCGCAACAGCAAATCCGGTGTAATATCCGGCTGCCTGCTGCGGGTCCCCTTCATTCAAAACCTCATTCGGCCGACTGGGCCAGATAGTTTTCCAGCCAATGGATGTCGTAGTCGCCGTTGGCGATGTCCTGATTGTTGATCAGGTCCTGGAACAGAGGCAAGGTCGTCTTGATGCCGTCGATGACGAATTCATCGAGCACGCGGCGCAGCCGCATCATGCATTCGACGCGGGTGCGTCCGTGCACGATCAGCTTGCCGATCAGGCTGTCGTAGTAGGGCGGAATCTTGTAGCCCTGATAGACACCGGAATCGACGCGAACACCGAGACCGCCCGGAGCATGGAAATGCGTGATCGTGCCGGGCGACGGCACGAAGGTGCGCGGATCCTCGGCATTGATACGGCATTCGATGGCATGGCCGGAAAAGACGATCTCGTCCTGCGTCACCGACAGACCACCGCCGGAAGCGACGCGGATCTGCTCGTGCACCAGGTCGATGCCGGTGATGGCTTCGGTGATCGGATGCTCGACCTGCAGGCGGGTGTTCATCTCGATGAAGAAGAACTCGCCATTTTCGTAGAGAAACTCGATCGTGCCGGCGCCGCGGTATTTCAGCTTGCGCATGGCATCGGCGCAGATTTCGCCGATCTTCATCCGCTGCTCGACATTGAGGGCCGGCGAATTGGCTTCTTCCCAGACCTTCTGGTGGCGGCGCTGCAAAGAGCAGTCACGTTCACCGAGGTGAATGGCATTGCCTTCGCCGTCGCCAACGACCTGAACTTCGATATGGCGTGGCTTGCTGAGATACTTTTCCATGTAGACGGCGTCGTTGCCGAAAGCGGCAAGCGCTTCTGAACGTGCTGTGGAAACCGCCTCGGACAGTTCTTCCTCGTTCTTCGCCACCTTCATGCCGCGTCCGCCGCCTCCGGCGGTGGCCTTGATCAGCACGGGGAAGCCGATTTCGCGGGCGATCTCAAGCGCATTTTCCGGTAACACTTCACCGGCCGAACCGGGAACGACCGGAATGCCAAGCGACTTGGCGGTTTCCTTGGCCGTGATCTTGTCACCCATGATGCGGATGTGATCGGCGGTCGGTCCGATGAAGGTGATGCCATGGGCGTCGAGGATATCGGCGAACTTGGCATTTTCGGACAGAAAGCCGTAGCCCGGATGCACGGCGTCGGCGCCGGTGATCTCGCAGGCAGCAACGATCTGGTGGATGTTGAGATAGCTGTCGCGCGAGGGCGGCGGGCCGATGCAGACGCTCTCGTCGGCAAGCCGCACATGCATCGCGTTGGCGTCGGCGGTCGAATGAACCGCGACGGTGGCAATGCCGAGTTCCTTGCAGGCGCGCAGCACCCGAAGGGCGATTTCGCCGCGATTGGCGATGAGGATTTTTGAAATCATTTGCTCGGCCTATTCGATGACGACAAGCGCTTCGCCGTACTCGACCGGTGCGCCGTCTTCAACGAGGATTTCGGTAACCTTGCCGGAGCGGGGCGCCGGGATCTGGTTCATCGTCTTCATGGCTTCGATGATCAGGATCGTCTGGCCTTCCTTGACGGTGGCGCCGACTTCGACGAAGGGGCGCGAGCCGGGAGCAGGCGACAGATAAGCCGTGCCGACCATCGGTGCGGTCAGGGCGTTCTTGGACGCCCGTGCGGTTTCTGCAGCGGAGATCGCAGAAACGCCGGCCGAAGCGGCCTGGACCGGTGCAGCGACCGGAACAGGAGCGGACACGTATTGCGGCGTACCGGCGCGGGAAACGCGGATACGCAGGTCATCCTGTTCCACTTCGATTTCGGTGAGATCGGTTTCGTTCAGAATGTTGGCGAGATCGCGGATCAGCGACTGGTCGATGCCGGGTTTCTTGTCAGCCATGGATATGAGCCTCGTGTTCTTTTTATTTCGTCTGTTGTGTGAGTGTCTTTAGCGCATTGAGCGCCAGAATGTAACTGTCGGCACCAAAGCCGCAGATCACGCCTTTTGCGGCGGGTGCCAGCATCGATTTGTGCCGGAATTCCTCGCGGGCATGAACATTGGAGAGATGCACTTCGACAACCGGAATACCGATCGCCTTTGCCGCATCGTGCAATGCGATCGATGTGTGGGTGTAGGCGCCGGCATTGATGGCGATGCCCTGCGCTACGCTGCCTGCCTCGTGGAACCAGTCGACGAGATCGCCTTCATGATTGCTCTGGCGGCAAACGACGTTGAGGCCGAGCGTATTGCCATGCTCGACGCACATTGCCTCGATGTCGGCCAGCGTCTGGCCCCCATAAATACCGGGCTCGCGTTTGCCGAGCGCGTTGAGGTTGGGGCCGTTCAGCACGAAAATGGTCGATGGCATAAGGGATCCGGTCCGATAATCGAGCGCTACGTATAGACCGGCGAACTGCCGAGGAAAAGCCCTTTGGCCCCCCTCGGCATTTGTCCACAAGCCATAACGCGCCGCTTACCCAAAAATGGAACTTAGCAGACGGTCTTGCCGCAGGTACGGACGTTGGTGACCTTGGTTTCAATTTCTTCTGCGCCGACGGCGCCATAAACGGCTTCCTTGCCGATCACGTAGGACGGGGTGCCGGTAATGCCGAGATCGTTGGCAAGTGTGTAGACCTCCTTGACGGCATCATCCTGCGTGTTCTCAGCCATCTTCTTGCGCAGGTCGGCCTCGGTCACGCCAAGACCGGTGGCAACGGCCATCGCCGTTTCCTCGTTGGCGCGGTCCTCGCCGCCCAAAAGGGCGCGATGGAAGTCACCATATTTTTCCGGCGCGATGGCGCGGAAGGCGGTGCTGACCTTATGGGCGGCCATCGAATCCGGTCCGAGGATCGGCAGTTCCTTCAGGACGAAACGGACGTTCTTGTCCTTTTCCAGAATGGTTTCCATGTCCGACAGGGCGCGTTTGCAGTAGCCGCAATTGTAATCGTAGAATTCGACGATGGTCACATTGCCCTTCGGATTGCCGAGCGTCACGTCATAGGGCGACTGGAAGATGGCCTTTTCATTGTCGGAGATGGCGCTCTGCGCCTGCGCCGACTGTTCGTCGGCCTGTTTCTTCTTCAATGCCTGCTGGGCTTCGAGAAGAATTTCAGGATTGGCGACGAGGTATTCCTTGATGAAATCGCCGATTTCCTGCTTCTGCTTGGCATCCAGCGCGTAGGCTGCCGGAGAGGTAGCAGCACTCGCCGTCAAAAGGATGAGCGAAGCGGCGATGATCTTGCGAACGTTGAATGCCATGATGGTCCTCGTTGTCTTTCGTTGCTGCAGTCTGTCGTTCAAGTGCTAAGGCCGCGTCAACAGGCTTGTTTGAAGGACAACAGAATATCGCCGCCGACCATAGGGTGGCGCGGCGCCAAACGAAACCGCAAAATCGGCGGAAATGCGGCGCTCGCGCACTTGTGAAGCCCTTTGCGATCAGGCACATGCCTGTCACGTCAAAAACATCGAGGATGTGCCGTTGAAGCCTCTGTCCGCCCGCAGTTCCGTCGAACCGTTTCATGCCATGGATGTTCTGGCCGAGGCCACCAAGCGCCGCGAGGCCGGTTACCCGGTGATCTCGATGGCTGTCGGCCAGCCGAGCCATCCAGCACCGAAGGCAGCGCTGGAAGCGGCGCGAACGGCGCTTGGCCACGGCCGTCTCGGTTACACCGATGCACTTGGAACTGCGTCGCTCAGAATCGCGATCGCCCGGCATTATCGTTCACGCTACGGTATCGATATCGACCCGCAGCGCGTTGCCGTAACGACGGGATCGTCGGCCGGCTTCAATCTGGCTTTTCTGGCGCTGTTTGATCCGGGCGACTGTGTCGCTATCGCCCGCCCGGGCTACCCGGCCTACCGCAATATCCTGGCAGCCCTCGGTCTGACGGTCGTCGAGGTTGAGGCGGATGCCGAAAGCGGCTTCACTCTGACACCGCAAAACCTTGAGGCTGCGGCCAAAAAAGCAGGGAGGCCGTTAAACGGCGTTCTGCTCGCCAGCCCGGCCAATCCGACAGGAACGGTGACCGGCAAAGCAGGGCTGAAGGCGCTCGCCGACTATTGCCATGACAACAATATCGCCTTCATCTCGGACGAGATCTATCACGGCCTGACTTTTGCTGGCGAGGAGACGACGGCGCTTGCGGTGACCGATGAAGCGGTCATCATCAACTCGTTCTCGAAATATTATTGCATGACCGGCTGGCGGATCGGCTGGATGATCCTGCCGGAGATCCAGGTTCGCGCCTTCGAGCGGATTGCTCAAAGCCTATATATTTCGCCGCCGGAACTGTCGCAAATCGCGGCGGAAGCAGCGCTCGGCTGCGAGGCGGAACTGGATGTCTACAAGGCATCCTACGCCGCCAATCGCGATCTTCTTCTGACTCGTCTGCCGGAGATCGGTTTTACCATCGCTTCGCCGATGGATGGCGCTTTCTATGCCTATGCCGACGTCAGCCGCTTCACCAATGACAGCATGGATTTTGCCCGCAAGATGCTGGCCGAGATCAATGTCGCCGCAACGCCTGGGCTCGATTTCGATCCTGTCGAAGGGCATCGCGCGATGCGGTTTTCCTATGCGGGGGCAGAAGCTGAAATGATCATTGCAATGGACCGAATTGCCCGCTGGCTGGCGTGATCCTGTAGCGATCTCAGTCTGTTAAAGGGGTTTCCGGATTCAGTCTGTCACAGCTGTGAATCGGATTGGGAGCTGGTACAGGTTCGATACGCCGGTGTTTCATGCGCGCCCAGTGGACGCGCATGCCTGTGGCGCGTTTCGAACCGTTTGCCTCAGCGGCAGATACGGACCTTCTGTATGGTGGGGTTGCCTTGCTCGTCCGTCTTGCGGACTATCCTGATTACACACACCGGTTCAAAAGCTGTGTCATAACTCTTGTAGTAGAAGTCATTGTACCGCTGGCGGCCATTGCTGCCGGCCTGCGGTGTGGCTGCAAGCGAAATGGCGGGAATGGCGACGAGCGCCGCTGCGACAAGGAAACGTCGCATGATTGCCTCCTCCGGCTGGTGCCGGGCGAGCCCATCTCGTCCAGCGAAGCACAATCTGCCGCAGCTCTGGTATTTTCGCAGTTACTTATGGAACAGGCTTGAAACGAAAAAACCGGCCAATCGCTTGGCCGGTTTTTCCTGTCTCATGTCTCAGATGTTCGTTCGGCTCAGAAGAAGCCGCGCTTCTGCCACCAGCCGCCCTTCTTGGGCTTTGCCGGATCCGCGTCGCCTTCGTCCTTCTTAACGGAGGACGACTTGACCACCGGTTCGCGGGCAATCGTCTCGACATCGCGGTTGGCGCGCACCGGTTTCGTCTCGTCGAGCTTGGTGTCTCCGAGATCCGCAGCGGCCTTTTCGACAGCCGGCTCCTCGACGGCAGCAACCGCTTCCGGCTTTGCTTCGACAGCAGCCTGGGCATCCGCATCGGCGGTCGCGACAGGCGCCTGCTCGGCAATGGCAACGGCCTCGTCAACGGCAGCCACGGCCTTCTTGCGGCTACGCTTCGGCTTGGCCGGCTTCACCTCTTCCTCGGCAACAACCGGAGCTTCGGCGATCTCTTCGACCACAACGGCGGAAACGACAGCTTCGGCTGAAACCGCAGCAGCAGCGTCCGCTTCTGGCGCATCGATGGTAGCTTCTTCACCAGCGGCTTCGCCGTCGGCTGCCAGGTTTTCGCCTTCTGCCTCGTCCGGACGATTGCGGCGCCCGCCCCGCTTGCCGCGACGGCGGCGCTTGCGCTTTTGGCGTTCTTCTTCGCTCAGGCCTGCGTCCTGTGGATCTTCGGAACCTGCCTGTGCGGCAACGTCATCGGCTTCGTCCTCATCGCCATCCTCATCGGAGGCATCGTCGGCGCTGACACCGGCTTCCGTTGCCTGGTCGCCGCCCGGGCGGCCGCCACGCCGGCGACGCCGGCGCTTGCGCTTGCGGTTACCCTGATCGTCACCCGGCTCGGCAGGAGCCCGTTCGCTGCGCTCGGCCCGCTCTGCGCGTTCCGGCTTGGCTTCGACCACGAGTTCTTCGTCGTCTTCGATATCCTCTTCGATGACGATATCGTCGTCTTCGTCGATTTCTGGCTCGAACTGGATGATCTGATCGATCTTGACCGGGTTCTCTACGGCTTCGCCGCGATCGATGGCAAAATGCTGCGCACCGACATGGGCGTCCGCCTCGATGATGATCTGAACGCCAAAACGCTCTTCATAATCGATGATCGTGCCGCGCTTGTGGTTGAGCAGATAGAGCGCGATATCCGGGGTCGTACGCACGGTGATATTGTGCGTGGTGTTCTTCAAGAGATATTCCTCGACGCCGCGCAGGACATGCAGGGCGACGGAGGACTGCGAACGGACGTGGCCCGTGCCGTTGCAATGCGAGCAGACCTGCATCGTCGATTCAAGCACCGAAGCGCGAATGCGCTGGCGCGACATTTCGAGCAGGCCGAAATGCGAGATGCGGCCAACCTGGATGCGGGCGCGGTCGTTTTTGAGATGGTCCTTCAGGCGCTTTTCAACCGAACGGTTGTTGCGCTTTTCTTCCATGTCGATGAAGTCGACGACCACGAGACCGGCAAGGTCGCGCAGGCGCAGCTGGCGGGCGACTTCTTCGGCGGCTTCAAGGTTGGTCTGGAGGGCAGTGTCCTCGATCGAGTGTTCGCGGGTCGAACGGCCCGAGTTGACGTCGATGGCAACCAGCGCTTCGGTCTGGTTGATGATGATGTAACCGCCGGACTTCAGCGTTACCTGCGGCACCAGCATGCGATCGAGCTGGGCTTCGATGCCCGAGCGCGAGAAGATCGGATGCACGTCGCGGTAAGGCTGAACCACCTTGGCGTGGCTCGGCATCAGCATCTTCATGAAGCCCTTGGCTTCCTTGTAGCCTTCCTCGCCGGCAACGATGATCTCGCTGATATCCTTGTTGTAAAGGTCGCGGATCGAGCGCTTGATCAGTGAGCCTTCCTCATAGACGAGGCAGGGGGCCGTCGAGGACAGGGTGAGCGTGCGAACGTTTTCCCACAGGCGCATCAGGTATTCGAAGTCGCGCTTGACTTCGACCTTGGTGCGGTTGGCACCGGCGGTGCGCAGGATGACGCCCATGCCCTGCGGCACGTCGAGCGCGCGGGCGATTTCCTTCAGGCGCTTGCGGTCTGGCAGGTTGGTGATCTTGCGGGAGATACCACCACCACGCGCCGTGTTCGGCATCAGGACCGAATAGCGGCCGGCAAGCGACAGGTAGGTGGTGAGGGCTGCGCCCTTGTTGCCGCGTTCTTCCTTGGCCACCTGCACCAGCAGGATCTGCCGGCGCTTGATGACTTCCTGGATACGGTACTGCTTGCGCGGACGGCGGCTGGCCTGCCGGTCCGGCACTTCTTCCATGGCGTCTTCGGCGCCAACCGATTCGATGATTTCCTTTTCCTCGTGATGACCATCGTCATCATCGTCGTCATCGTGGCCACGGCGTCCGCCGCGTGTGTCTTCCGAAATGCTGTCGGTATCGACCATGGCAGCCATTTCGCCGCCGTTGCCTTCGTCGCCGTCTGCAGCTTCGGCCGCAGCAGCCTTCTTGGTGCGGCGCGGGCGCTTGGCTTTTGCCTTCGGCTTTTCGTCAGCCTCGACTGCCGCTTCCAAGGTCTCTACCGGCTCGGCAGCGGTCTCGATGATCTCGACGACGTTTTCGACCGTCGTCTCTACCAACTCATCCTCTGTGTCAGGGCCGAGATCCGTGCCGGTTTCGACATGCTCGATGTCGTCGTCGCGGCGCGCTTCTTCGGCTTCCTGCCGCAACAGGGCCTGCCGGTCGGCAAGCGGGATCTGGTAATAATCGGGGTGGATTTCGGCGAAGGCCAGGAAGCCGTGGCGGTTGCCGCCGTAATCGACGAAGGCCGCCTGTAGCGACGGCTCGACGCGCGTCACTTTCGCGAGGTAGATGTTACCGCGTATTTGCTTCTTGTGTTCGGATTCGAAGTCGAATTCTTCTATGCGGTTTCCGCGTACGACAACGACGCGCGTCTCTTCAGCGTGAGACGCATCGATAAGCATTTTCTCTGCCATGTAGGTGGTGCTCCTCGGCGCACCCTGGAAACGGCAGGAAAATTGCCTCCCGGAGGAGACTTTCCATGCAGCTCAGGTTTTTCGCCGGATGTGAATGTTCCTGTATGGTTGGGGAGGTCGTCCAACAGCCAGACGGCAGCCGGAACTAGTCTGTTCCGGGGCCTGTTTACTTCTGACCGATACTGCTGGGACAACGTTAATGACCAAACAAGAATGCCAATGTAGTAGGCCTTGACGGCCCGATGAATGTGCCCGGTCACGGGCCTGCGGTGATCGTCACCATAAACGCTCCGGCCACCGCCGGAATTTCTCGATTCAGCATGCGAAGAAAAAGTGGAGCGACGGCGGATGAAGCGCGACTGCTTGTCCGAGACGTGATCTGCGTTGAAGCGGTTTTACCCGTCCCGATCACGCTCTGGCGCCAAGGCTTAAAAAACCCTTTGGCTGCCGGTCGTCGATTCTATCCCGTCAACACTTTCTCCCTGCAAGGCTTTTATGTTTTCTATGTCACAATGGCAAGGGAAAAGCCGGAACTGCCATAATATTGATTGATTCGCTTGTCGGGGTGTGTACTGCCGGAGTGCCGGTTTCCTGCCGTCTTTATGCGCTTTAATGGCGTCGGAGAGGGCGGCCGGTGCGCCTTGAAAGTGGGGAAAGCAAGGTTTGGTTAATCATATGGCGTCAAGGGTACCATAGGCGGTAACACGCCGGGTGTAGGGCTTTGTCCCGAAACGAGACATCGAGACCGGATTTCGGGAGACGCGACGACCCGGCTCCGGCGGGCATGTGCAACAAGGAAAAGCGGATTTGATCCTGTCAGCAATGATACGACGGTGCCTGCTGGGCCTCATGCTTGTGTCCATGGCGCCAGTCGCCCATGCCACGGATGCGCCGTTGCTCGCTTACGGTGCCCGGATTGCCGGCGACGATGCCCGCACAAGGGTGGTGATCGAATTCGATCGCAAGCCGATTTTCTTCGTCCACTATGTTGCCAATCCTCCCCGTGTCATCGTCGATCTGCCGGAAACCTCCTTCGGCCTGAAGCCCGAGGACCTGAAGGCGCGCGGCCTGTTCACCGAAATCCGCTATGGCGCCATGGGGCCCGGCAGTGCTCGTGTGGTGCTCACGGCCAACAAGCCCGTTGCCGTGACGGTTGCGGACGTCAAGGCTGATGAAGAAGGGAAGGGGTTTCGCCTGGTGCTCGATGCAGAGCGGGTGACCGAGGCGCGTTTTTCCAGCCTGATCGAAGAGCAGAAGTGGACTGGCACCGTGACGGCGGCAAAAACCGACAGGCTGGTCGAGCCGGCGGCGCCCGGAGCATTCATCGTTGCAGTCGATGCAGGCCATGGCGGTATCGATACCGGTGCGATCGGCAGTGAGACCAAGATGGAGGAAAAGAGCGTCACGCTCGCTTTCGCCGCGCAGCTCGTCGAGACGCTCAACAAGGAGAACGGCGTCAAAGCGTTCCTGACCCGCGACAAGGATGAATTTCTTTCCTTGCCGGAGCGTGTACAGGTCGCCCGTCAGCATAGTGCCAACCTGTTCATCTCCATCCATGCCGATACGCTGAAGCAGCGCGATATTCGCGGCGCCACCGTCTATACGATTTCCGACAAGGCATCCGACCACCTGGCCGCCAACCTCGCCGCACGCGAAAACCTGTCGGACGAGATCGCCGGCGTCGCCTTCAAGAGCGAACCGGCTGAAGTTGCCGACATTCTGATCGATCTGACGCGCCGCGAAACGCAGGCATTCTCGGTTAACTTGGCGCGGTCCGTCGTTTCGTCATTCGAGGGTCAGATCAACCTGATCAACAATCCCCACCGTCATGCCGGGTTCCGTGTGCTGCAGGCCCCGGATGTGCCGTCGATTCTGCTGGAGCTGGGCTTTTTGTCCAATAAGGAGGATGAAAAGCTCCTCGTCGATCCAGTCTGGCGCAGCAAGGTCGCCGGTTTGCTCGCCGTCGCCGTGCGCCGCTATCGCGGCGAGACCTTGGCAAACGGCGGTTGAGGGCGGCTCAGCCCGAGCTTCATCGCCTGCCGTTCCAGGGGCTGGATCAGTAATTACATGTGTTGTGATTTGTGTCGCTCGAGTAACAGCGCTATCGTTTTCAACGGGATGACCTATGTTTAAACGGCTGCAAGCCCTATTTTGCTCACAATCCGGTCGCTATCCGGAAATCTGAATTGTGCGGTGGGTTATCTGAACGAAGATGGCCAGCCGTAAACATGCAACGTGGGGGAAGCGTCACCGGACATCCGGAGCGCGTTTCATTCGTTGTTTAATGCGCTGGCGTGATTGCATTCGGGCAAGGTGCGGGTTAGGCCCACCTTCAACATGTGCTGCGCACAGATAAACGACAACTGGATACCGGTACCTGGCTGATGATCAGACTGATTGGATATTTCTTCGGCATTGGCGCATTTCTTGTGCTCGGCGTTGCCGCAGCTGCTGCCATCTATCTTGGCCATGTGACCAAGGACCTGCCAGATTATGAGGTCCTCAACAGCTATGCGCCGCCGGTAACGACCCGCGTCCACGCAGGCAACGGTGCGCTGATGGCCGAATATGCCCGCGAGCGACGCCTCTATTTGCCGATCCAGGCCATTCCAGATCGCGTCAAGGCCGCCTTCATTTCGGCCGAAGACAAGAATTTCTATCAGCATCCCGGCGTCGACATCACCGGCCTTGGCCGCGCCATCTTCGTCAACCTGCAGAATTTCGGCTCCGGCCGCCGCCCGGTTGGCGCCTCGACGATCACCCAGCAGGTGGCCAAGAACTTCCTGCTGTCCGCCGACCAGACGATCGACCGCAAGGTCAAGGAAGCGATCCTGTCCTTCCGCATCGAACAGGCCTACAGCAAGGACCGTATTCTCGAACTGTATCTGAACGAAATCTTCTTCGGCCTCAATTCCTACGGTATCGCCGGCGCCGCACTGACCTATTTCGACAAGTCCGTAACCGAACTGACCATTGCCGAAACCGCGTACCTTGCAGCTCTGCCAAAGGGGCCGGCAAACTATCATCCGTTCCGAAAGGCCGAAGCGGCGATCGAGCGGCGCAACTGGGTTATCGACCGTATGGTCGAGAACGGCTATGTCGCCAAGAGCGATGGCGAAGAGGCCAAGAAGCAGCCGCTCGGCGTCAGCGTTCGCCGGGGCGGATCGCATCTGTTCGCGTCTGATTATTTCGCCGAGGAAGTCCGCCGCCAGATCATCCAGCGCTATGGAGACAATGCTCTCTATGAAGGCGGTCTCTCCGTTCGCACGTCGCTTGACCCGAGACTGCAGGTCGAAGCCCGCAAGGCCTTGCAGAATGCACTGGTCTCCTATGACGAGCGCCGTGGTTTCCACGGCCCGATGAAGGCAATCGAGATCGGCGGAGACTGGGGCGAGCCGCTCGGCAAGCTGAACGCACTGTCCGATGTGCCCGAATGGAAGCTGGCAGTTGTTCTTTCCGTCGATGGCGATGGCGCCGATATCGGCATCCAGCCGGAAAAGGACGCAGGCGGCAAGGTTGGCACCGACCGGCTGACTGGTCGAATCACTGCCAAGAACATGCAGTGGGCCTATCGTTCCTCCGCCGGGGACCGCAAGTCGGCAAAGTCGCCGGAAGGTGTCGTTGGCCCAGGCGATGTGGTTTATGTCGAGCCCACCGATACTGCGGGAGAATATCGCCTGCGCCAGCCGCCGAAAGTGCAGGGCGGCCTTGTCGCCATGGACCCGCAGACCGGCCGTGTGCTGGCGATGGCCGGCGGATTCTCCTATGGCCAATCGGAATTCAACCGGGCGACGCAGGCGATGCGCCAGCCGGGCTCTTCCTTCAAGCCCTTCGTCTACGCGGCAGCGTTGGATAACGGGTATACGCCTGCATCCGTCATTCTCGATGCCCCCTTCGAGCTCGTTACCGGCGGTCAGGTCTGGCGCCCGGAAAACTACGGCGGTGGTTCGGCCGGTCCCTCGACCCTGCGCCTCGGCATCGAAAAGTCGCGTAACCTGATGACGGTGCGGCTTGCGAACGATATGGGCATGAACCTCGTCGCCGAATATGCCGAACGTTTCGGCATCTATGACAAGATGCTGCCGGTTCTCGCCATGTCGCTGGGCTCGGGCGAAACGACGGTCCTGCGCATGGTTTCGGCCTATTCCGTACTTGCCAACGGCGGCAAGCAGATCAAGCCATCGATGATCGACCGCATCCAGGACCGTTACGGCAAGACGATCTTCCGTCATGAAGATCGCACCTGCGACAATTGCAATGCTGCCGATTGGCAGGAACAGGAAGAGCCTGTTCTGACCGATAACCGCGAACAGGTTCTCGACCCGATGACCGCCTACCAGATCACCTCGATGATGGAAGGTGTGATTTCGCGCGGGACTGCCGCCGGCAAGATCAAGCTCGATCGCCCTGTGGCTGGCAAGACCGGAACCACCAATGACGAAAAAGACGCCTGGTTCGTCGGTTATACGCCGGACTTGGTCGCAGGCCTCTATCTCGGCTTCGATAGCCCGGCACCGCTCGGTCGCGGTGCGACCGGTGGCGGTCTGGCTGCCCCCGTCTTCAACGACTTCATGCAGGCCGCAACGCAGGGCACGCGCCCGGTCCAGTTTGTCGTTCCGGAAGGCATGAGCCTGATCCCGGTCAACCGCAAGACCGGGATGGCTGCAGCCGACGGCGATCCGGATACGATCATCGAGGCCTTCAAGCCCGGCACCGGCCCGGCCGACACTTTCTCGGTCATCGGCGGAGCCGACCAGTACATCCCGCCGGAGGAAATCCTGAAGGCGTCGCCGCAGGCAAACGACGCCATCAACCGCGGCTCCAGCGGGCTGTTTTAACCCCACCCTTCCCATTTGCAGACGCCTGCCGGTCTTTACATAAGCGGCAGGCGTCGCTATTCACGGCGCACATTCCATACGAGCGCAAGAAGCAGGATCATGCGGACCGAAATCGAGAACATTGTCGACGAAATCAAGCAGGCCATAAGCCTGCTGAGGAGGCATCTTTGACTGGGATCAGGCGGTAAGACGGCTGGACTGGTTGAACAACAAGTCGGAGGATCCGAACCTCTGGAACGATGCGGCGGAAGCCCAGAAGCTGATGCGCGAGCGCCAGCATCTCGACGACGGCATCACCAGCGTCCGCGCTTTCGAGCAGCAGATGCAGGATGCCATCGACCTTATCGAACTCGGTGAGGAAGAGGGCGACGCCGATATCATCAAGGAAGCCGAAGACGCATTGCGCGTTCTGCGCACGGAGGCAGCCCGCCGGCAGGTGGAGGCGATGCTGTCCGGCGAAGCCGACAGCAATGACACCTATCTGGAAGTCCATTCCGGCGCCGGTGGTACCGAGAGCCAGGACTGGGCGAACATCCTCTTGCGCATGTACACGCGCTGGGCCGAACGCCAGGGCTACAAGGTCGAGTTGCTCGAAGTTCATGATGGCGAAGAGGCCGGCATCAAGTCGGCAACGCTGCTGGTCAAGGGGCACAATGCCTATGGCTGGCTGAAGACCGAATCGGGCGTCCACCGCCTGGTGCGCATCTCGCCGTTCGACAGCAATGCCCGCCGTCACACCTCGTTCTCGTCGATCTGGGTCTATCCGGTCATCGACGATTCGATCCAGATCGATATCAACGAGAGCGATTGCCGCATCGACACCTACCGTTCGTCGGGCGCCGGCGGCCAGCACGTCAACACCACCGATTCGGCCGTGCGCATCACCCATATGCCGTCCGGCATCGTCGTGCAGTGCCAGCAGGAACGTTCGCAGCATAAGAACAAGGCCAAGGCCTGGGACATGTTGCGTGCCCGACTGTATGAAGCGGAGCTGAAGAAGCGCGAAGAAGCTGCCAATGCTGAAGCCGCATCGAAGAGCGATATCGGCTGGGGCCACCAGATCCGCTCCTACGTGCTGCAGCCTTACCAATTGGTCAAGGACATGCGCACCGGCGTTGCCAGCACGGCACCTGATGATGTGCTCGACGGCGACTTGAACGCGTTCATGGAGGCGGCACTCGCCCACCGCGTCAATGGCGGCGCCGATGCCGTGGTCGACGATCTGGCGTGAGCCTGTTTCTCATATCCTCTGAAAATCCGAAAAGCCGGGCCCGCCAATCGCTCGGCTTTTCTTTTGGACGCCCGGCTTTTTTTAAGACTGTGCGGTCAGTTCGTTTCGCGCTCGACCTTGATGTCGCCGATATCGTCGATCAGCACGGTCCAGGTCTCAGGTTCGGCTGCCGTCGGATCGGTCTTCAGATAGACGGTGGCGAACAGGCCGGGCTGGTTAGAGATACCATCGGATGTCTCAGGCCTGATATCGGTGATATAGGCCTTCATCGCGGAAAATTCCTCAAGCTCCGCCGACGAGACAACTTTGGGACCGGCCGCATCCAGCGCCACCTGCTGCAGGAAGACGTGAGCGTTGCCCTCGGGCTGGCGCACGGCGACAAGCTTGTAATAACCACGCTGCGCCGCCGCCGGTTGACCCTGCGCCGGCTTGGCAGCACTCGGATCCACGACGGCCAGCGGATCGCCGCTTTCCTCCCAATATCCCGTGCTTGTCACGAAAATGATATTGGCAGGCATCAGTACGGTCTCGTCCGCGCGGGCAGGTGCCCCCACGGCAAACGGCAACACCAAAACGAGCGCAGCCAGACACTGCACGGAAAGTGGGGCTGCGCGTGGCCGGGCCGCATACCCGCGCTGTTGCGGCAGCAACCGCCGCCAAAGCGAACGCACGCTGAAACATGGGATAGGGAGCATCGTCGTCGCCTTCGGTAAACTCGTGTGAAAAGCCGGATGCTCTGCTGCGCCGATCCGTTGCCGGCACCAAGGCATACTCAACCCTGCCACAGTTTCCGGCCGAAATCGATTCGAAATCAAAGTATTGCGGCGGCAGACAGCAAAGACGCCTACAGCTTCTAGTTGGAAAATTGTTCCGCAAGGATACGGTCCGACCAGGAATAATCCGGATCCGAAAGAATATGCGCCGTCGTGTTTTCCGATTCGGCGATGCGCACCTTCACCACCGACTTGACCTCGACATGATCGGCGACCGCGTTGACCGGGCGTTTTTCCGGTTCGAGAATGGCGATATCGACGGTCACCTTGTTGGGCAGCAATGCGCCGCGCCAGCGCCGTGGCCGGAACGGGCTGACCGGCGTCAAAGCCAGAAGCGGGGCCTCTAGCGGCAGGATCGGCCCGTGGGCGGACAGGTTATAGGCCGTGGACCCAGCGGGCGTGGAAAGCAGGACGCCGTCGCAAATCAGTTCCTCCAGCCGGACGCGATCATCGACCACGACCCGCAGCTTGGCCGCCTGATAGGATTGGCGAAACAGATAGACCTCGTTGATCGCCAGCGCCTTGAAACTGTTGCCGTCGGCATCGGTGGTCTGCATCTCAAGCGGACGGAACGTGTTCTCCACGGCATCTGCCAGGCGTTTGTGCAGGTTTTCGGTGCTGTAGCGGTTCATCAGAAAGCCGATCGAGCCGCGGTTCATGCCGTAGATCAGCTTGCCGGAATTCATCGTCTTGTGCAGCGTCTGCAACATGAAGCCATCGCCGCCAAGCGCCACGATCACGTCTGCTTCGTCCGGATCTTCCTGGCCGTATAGCGCGATCAGCTCCTCTGCCGCCGCCTGGGCTTCGTCGGTGGAGGAAGCGGCGAAGGCGATGGTTTTGAACGTGCGAGCCATGAAATGCCTGTCTGTTTTACGATAAGGGCCGTTCCAAATGGAAAGGCCCGAAATGTGGTCCGTCTGGAAGTCCGACAGAAGGCGCCGCTGCAGAGAATACAGACGTTATCATGCACAAAAGAACATTGCGGGGAAGAAAAGATTGAACTTCATTCCCGCCAATGATCGGCGACCCACGGTGTTGGAAGGATATATTGGCGCAGGTACTTGAACGGTGCCTTGCGTTTCCGCCGGCTCGCGTCAAACACGCCGTAAATATGGTCGAGAGGTGTTGTGGCATGCCCGCTCTCGCCGAACTGCCCATCAATCGCATGCTGCGGGAAGAAGTTGCGCGGGAAGAGGATGACCTTGGCGTTCGTAGGAAGGCGGGGCACCAGGAAATAGTTCAGCGGGATCGGCCAACGGCAATCCTGTTTGAAATGCAGGACCCAGCGGCGAGGGAAAAATTTGACGCCGCCCGGAGCGTTGCGGGTGACAAACCGTTGTTCGAATTCATATTTGTCAGCGACCCCTTGCGGGTCGGCGCGGAATTTCTCGAGCAGCGGTACAAGTTTGCCGACCGGAAACCGGAACAAAGATGTCTGGCCAAGCCGCTCGAATGGCGTGGTCTGATTCTGGGCGATCATCACATCATCCGGCCCGCCCATTTCAAAGAAGGAGTCGAGGGAGCCGACGATCACAAGGTCGAGGTCGAGGAACAGCACAGGGCCGGTCAGACTGCCGAGAGTAGGCCCCCACAGGCGCGCCTTGGGCCAGATGCCCTTGGTTTTCACCGGCATCTTTTCGATATTCAGCGGCGGTAGGTCCTCCAGGTGAATTTCTGGCCGCAGACCATCCCGATTGTCGGTAAAACAGGTGAAGGTGAAGGGGGGCGTGATGTTGCGCGCCACCATCGCATAGAGCCGGTTGATGAACGGCGCGCCGTATTTCGTGCCCCAGTTGATGCAAATAATCTGTTTCACGCCGCCACTTGCAGCCAGGACATCCGCCGTCATGCTTGTCATTCCTCATTTCGCGCCGCGGCTTTTCGCTCAGGCGTTCAAGCCCGTTCCAACGGCGTATCGCGACTGCTTATATAAGCTTGCTGCGACCTGATTCTAAGTGTGCAATTGCAAATCCATCGGATACGCCAACTCACCGCGAGTTGCCAAAACATTCGGGTAATGAGGATTTTGCCAGCGGAAAAATGGTGCCCCCATCAGGATTCGAACCCGAGACCCCCTGATTACAAATCAGGTGCTCTACCAACTGAGCTATAAGGGCAGCACTTGCGGCTGGGAATTAGCATATTCTGGTCGCGTGTAAAGCAAAAATGCTGTCGGCAGCTGCTTTTTCGCACCGGCACGGGTTGAGTGCGCAACGATCGTGGTTTTGCGCTGATTACTGGCCGGGTTTTGTCGGCCGCATTTTTGCCGCCTGCAGTGGCGCGCGGTGAGCGAGGCGCCGTTGCAGCCGCGGGGGGATGGAAAAAGTGAGAATCGCCAGCGCTGCCGACAGCGCACAGACCAGCCAAAGTACACCAGCGCCAAGCGCCCGTTCGAGAAAGGCACCGCAGATGCCCCCGGACACCATGCCAAGCCAGGGGACGATCTGCAGCGACCAGTCTGGCCGCGGCGCGCCGACGATCCAGCTGCCGATGCCTTTACCGAAACGGGAGAGGGCGCCGGTCACGTAGGTCAGCCCGATCGGTAGTCCTTCGATGTGCTCGACGGCGGCATTGACGAGCCCCATGGCCAGCACGATCGCGTAGAATTGCAGCGTTGCAAAATCTGGATCGGTAATGACGGCGGCAAACGCAAGCAGGACGGTAACGCCGGCAAGGACGCGAAACGCCCGCCGGGCAGCGTTGTGGGCGATGATGATCCCGAGCGCGTTGCCGGCGACGAACATCAAAAGGGCGCCGAGCAGAATTCCCGCATAGGCCGGCTTCCCGTCGGCGAGCGCGACGGCAGCGCGGGTGGT
The DNA here is from genome assembly GCF_049896125.1 of Pararhizobium sp. DWP1-1-3. Classification (NCBI taxonomy): domain Bacteria; kingdom Pseudomonadati; phylum Pseudomonadota; class Alphaproteobacteria; order Hyphomicrobiales; family Rhizobiaceae; genus Pararhizobium; species Pararhizobium sp. DWP1-1-3. The sequence goes on along the minus strand of NZ_JAFCTR010000013.1, from coordinate 4,347 downwards.
GTTGCCGCTCATGAAAGAGACGAAGCTGCCGGCAATCAGAAGGCCGGCCGCATCCGTCATGCCGGCGAGAAACGAGATGGCGGCGACGAGGACGATGCCAAGTCCCGTGCGCCGCTTCCGGATGATGCGCCGCCGCCGCTCCCGTGTCATGATTCTACTTTGCCTCCGCCGGATATGATCCGATTGTGTGAAACGCCCGCATCATAGGCCTGGCCCCTTAAGAGGCAGCTCCTATTCCGCCGCTTCCCGCACAGTTGTCGGTGGATCGATTTCGGTGCAGCGCGACATTGCACTAGGCAGATTGTCGGCAATGAAGTCGATGAGTGCGCGGACCGATGGCAGCATGCCGTGGCGGGACGTGAAGACCAGGTGGGCTATGGTGGCGTTCGAGCCCCATTCCGGCAGCACTGGCACCAGGACGCCTGTTCTTATTCCCCGGCCGCAAAGATGGTCCGGCAGAAGCGCAATGCCGACACCCTCGATGGCCGCCCGTTCGAGGATGCCGAAATCGCCGCAGCCGATGATGGGCTGATGGGTAATGTCCCGCTTCGTTCCATCGGCGTGGTTCAAATGCCAGGTATCGGAGAGATGCTGCTCGTTCATCGACAGCGTCGGCATCGTGCCGAGCGTCTCGATCGTCACATTGCCGATCCGCGCCATCAGTGCAGGGCTGGCCACGAGAAACTGACGCGCCTCGCCCAGTTTGCGCACGATGAGGTTGTTGTCCGTATCCAGTTGGGCGCGCGCCCGAAGTGCAATGTCGATGCGCTCCTCGACCAGGTCGATCCGGCGATTGGAGGCGGTGATCAGCAGCCGGACGTCCGGATAGCGCCGATGAAAGGCGGGCAGGATATGGCCGACGAGGGGCGCAAAGCCGATCGGACAGGCAAGACGCACGACACCCGTCGGCTCGCTCTTTGCTGCGGCAACCACCGCTTCGGCGGCCTCGACGCCGGACAGGATGGTTTCGCAGCGCTCATAGAAGGCCTGGCCGATCTCCGTCACCCGCAGCTTGCGGGTCGAGCGTTCGAGAAGGCGGACATCGAGCTGCTGCTCGAGCCGGGCCACATGCTTGCTGAGCTTGGATTTGGGGACGTTGAGGGCACGCGCAGCTGCGGAAAAGCCCTTGTGTTTCACGACTGCGGCAAACAGCGCGATATCGTTCAGGTCCTGCATGTCACACCTTCGTTTCCATCGATGACCGCCACCATTGTTTCTATCAGGAAACGGCGTGTCGAAAAAGGGTTAGCTTATCAGCGGATTGTTTTAAATTCATATGTGATGCACCCAAACGCCACACGCACATAAAGGTGCCATCATGAACATTCTCCACATCGACTCCGGCATTCTCGGAGATCATTCGGTTTCCCGCCGTCTGACCGCATCGATCGTCGCGCGCATCAAGGCCGAACGGCCCGGTGACAGCGTCACCTACCGCGATCTTGCCGCCGCTCCGCTTGCCCATCTCAACGGCTCCCATTTGATGGCGGCTTCCGCCAACCCGGAAGGCCTCGACCCGACCCTGGTTTCGGAGCTCGATGCCGCCCGCGCCTCGCTCAACGAGTTTCTTGCCGCCGACGTCGTCGTCATCGGCGCACCGATGTACAATTTCGCCATTCCAAGCCAGCTGAAGACCTGGATCGACCGCATTCTCGTGGCCGGAACGACGTTCCGTTATACCGAGGCGGGCGTCGAAGGCCTCGCCAAGGGTAAGAAGGTCATCGTCGCCTCGACCCGCGGCGGCCACTATTCCGGTGCGTCGCCGATCAGCGCCATGGATCACCAGGAAACCTATCTTAACACGGTGTTCGGTTTCATCGGCATCACCAATGTCGAATTCGTCCGTGCCGAAGGCTTGGCCATCAGCCCGGACTCGAAGGAAGCCGCCATCACCGAGGCTGAAAAGGCTATTGCCGGCCGGGGGCATTTCGATATCGCGGCCTGATCGACTGGCTGAATCTGTGTGAGGGAAAGCCGGGCAACAGGTGCCCGGCTTTCGCGTGACTTGTTGGCGCCATTACGGCGTACCGTGCGCTGGACAGGGATGCCGCGAGGCGGTAGAGCCGACGTCAGAGGGCCTGGCCCGACGGAAAACGGATTGGAATGGCAATGACGGATGTCAGGGACAGCAACGGCGCGATTCTCGTCGAGGGAGACAATGTCACGCTGATCAAGGATCTCAAGGTCAAGGGCACATCCGAAACCTTGAAGCGCGGCACGATGATCAAGGGCATCCACCTGACCGGAGATCCGGACGAAGTCGAATGCCGGCATGCCAAGATCAAGGGCTTGGTGCTGCGCACGGAGTTTCTCAAGAAGGCCTGAGCCGCAAGGATCAGCGGACTGCGGTCGGTACGTTCGGCGGGACTCGACGCACCGCGTTTTTGTATTACACTCTGCTTATGAAAAGCGTTCCGGCACTCTGGATGGTGGCGCTTGTTTCGGCCTTTGCCGGAACCTCTCTCAGTGCGTCCGTTGCTGCCGATCCCATTTGCACCTGCAGAAACCGGGACGGTTCCAGACTCGAACTCGGCCAGACGACCTGTATCCGGGTGGGCGACACCGCCTACCTGGCGCGCTGCGAAAAAGAGCTCAACGTCATGACTTGGCGCAAGCTCCGGGACGAATGCCCCGAAGCCCGCTTGTCGGTTGCCGTGCTGCCTTTGACACGGTAGCGTGTCAGGCTTTGGCCAGATGGCCGCGTGCCGCGTACATGGCGATTGCGGCCGCGTTGGAGACATTCAGCGACTTGATGGCGCCCGGCATGTCGAGACGGGCAAGCGCGTTGACGGTCTGGCGTGTCTTCTGCCGCAATCCCTTGCCTTCAGCACCGAGAACGAGTGCGATCTTTGCGCCGGAGAGTGTCTGTTCGAGCGGCTCCGGGCCTTCCGAATCAAGACCGATCGAGACGAAGCCGAGCTTGTGCAGCTCTTCCAGCGCGTCGGCGAGATTGGTGATCTGGATATAGGGGATCATTTCCAGAGCGCCGGAGGCCGATTTGGCCATGACGCCCGATTCGGTCGGGCTGTGGCGCTGTGTCGTGATCAGGGCGCCGGCATTGAAGGCAACGGCCGAGCGCATGATGGCGCCGACATTGTGCGGATCGGTCACCTGGTCGAGGACGAGAATCAAAGGGCTGTCATTGAGTGCCGAAAGGCGGCGGACGGGCAGGGGAACCGTTTCCAGCATCGCACCCTGATGGATGGCGTCCGGTCCCAGTATCTTGTCGAGGTCCTGCGGCGTGACGATTTCCACGGGGAAGCCGAGGTCTTCGATCGGTCCGGTTTCAAGCCGCACCAGCGCATTCTGCGTCACGGAGAGCTTGGTGATCTTGCGCTCGGGGTTGTCGAGGGCTGCACGCACCGTATGGATGCCGTAGAGCAGAACCTGATCGGGCGCCAATTGCGGCGCCTTCCAGTCTGGTGCAGCGCTTTTCTTGCGCTTGTCCTGCACGGGTGTCGGAATTTCGCCGCGTTCGCGTTTGCCATCGCGATGCGCGCGGCGAAGAGTGGCGTAATGGGTGTCTTTGGCGTTCTTGTCGCCCGGATTATCTTTGCTCATACCCGTCTTATACTGACGATGCGGTTCGCGTGGAACCGTTTTTCGCGAAATCGGCAGCTGGCAATCTTTATCGCAATTTTCCCAACTTTTTCTGAGGCGCCGTGTTGACAGGATGAAACGGGACCGTCATATACCCGGCGCAGATTGAAGGGCTGACTTGCCCCGGCAAACAACACTTTGATCTGCAAAGCTTGGTCGCTTGATCCCGACAGAATAATGGAGGGATGCCCGAGTGGTTAAAGGGGACGGACTGTAAATCCGTTGGCTCAGCCTACGTTGGTTCAAATCCAACTCCCTCCACCATTCTGTCAGACGGATCTTGACCCGCGGGTATAGCTCAATGGTAGAGCAGCAGCCTTCCAAGCTGAATACGCGGGTTCGATTCCCGCTACCCGCTCCATCAAAATGCTCCCACCGTCTGCTGCCTCTATGGCCTTGCTTTAAAAAAATTCTGCAAGCCGTTGATTTGAGATTGCTTCCGCCTTCGGCGCGGCAGGCATTGGAATTGCCAAGCATCATCCCCACATAGGCTTCATCCAGGCCGCAAGGCCTTGACGGCGCGCAAAATAATTAAGTCTTGCGCATTCCGCCCGAAACCCTTAAACGCCTCCCCAAACCGGCGCCGCCGGTATGGTGCATTCTCATTGATCACAGGAAACTTGACCCCATGGCAAAGAGCAAATTTGAGCGCAATAAGCCGCACGTTAACATTGGCACGATCGGCCACGTCGACCATGGCAAGACGTCGCTGACGGCAGCGATCACGAAGTATTTCGGCGAATACAA
>NZ_JAFCTR010000012.1:0-181844 GCF_049896125.1 Pararhizobium sp. DWP1-1-3 | reverse complement strand
GCCATCGTTGCGACAATGCGCAAGCTTCTCACCATTCTCAATGCCATCATCCGGGACAATAAACCATGGCAAAACGCTTGACGAACAAGACAGTCGCTCTCCCCGCTGGGGAGAAGAGGAAACCGCCAATCAAGCCGCCATTGCCGTCCAGCGTTCGATGTCGTCGCGCTCGCCGATCAGCGCCAGTCCATGGGCGATCGAGAGCAGCTCGCCGCCGCTTTCGATGCGGTCGCTGGCAAAACGGTCTTCGAAGATACGGCGGATGGCCGGCACAAACGAGGTGCCGCCGGTTAAGAACACCTTGTCGATGCCCTCGGGCAGCGTGTTGGTGGTGACCAGCACTTCGTCCAGCGCTTCCTCGATGCGGGCGAGATCCGGTGCGATCCAGCTTTCGAAATCGCTGCGGCGCACCGTCTGGCGGCTCTTTTCGCCCAGCGGCGCGAAGTAGAATTCCGTCTCTTCCTCATGCGACAGCCGCATCTTGGTGGCCGAGATCGCCTGGTAAAGCGGATAACCCTCGTCGTGATCGACCAGATCGACGAAGGCCTCGAGCTTTTCCGGCTCGACGGCGGAGCGCACCAGCTGCTTCAGGTCGGTAAAGTCCTTCAGCGTCTTAAAGATCGACAGCTGGTTCCAGCGGCCGAAATTGGCGTAGTAGCTGGAGGGCACGTCGAGCAGCTTGTCGAAACTCCTGAACTGGCTGCCCTTGCCGATCAGCGGCGAAACTACCGTATCGATGATGCGGAAGTCGAAATGATCGCCGGCGACGCCGACGCCGGAATGGCCGACCGGAACCGCCGTCAGCTTGCCGGCATGGCTTTCGAAGCGGATGATCGAATAGTCGGTGGTGCCGCCGCCGAAATCGGCGACCAGCACGGTCGCGTCCTTTTTCAAGTTCTGGGCAAAGTAAAACGCCGCCGCCACCGGCTCGTAGACATAATGGACCTCTGGGAAATCAAAGCTCGACAGCGCCCGGTCGTAGCGCTCCAGCGCCAGGTTTTCATCCGGGCTCGAACCGGCAAACCGCACCGGACGGCCGACGACGATGCGCTTGTAATCCTGGTGCCAGCCATCGCCGGCATAGTCGGCGATGCGGGTCAGGAAGGCGCGCATCAGGTCTTCGAAACTGTTGCGCCGGGCAAAGATCAGCGTGCCCTGGAACAGCGGGCTTGCGGCAAAGGTCTTGATCGACTGGAGAAAGCGCGCCTCGCCGGGATTGTCGATGAATTGCTGGATCGCCGCCTGGCCTGCCTCGATCGACACGGCAGCGGCACCGAGCTTCGCATGCTTCATGAAGGACAGCGCCGTGCGCATCGAATCGGTGGTTCCGGCGGTGCTGGAAAAACTCAACGACTGTGTCGTGTCGCCCTTAGAGGCGGCAAGCACCGAATTGGTCGTGCCGAAATCGAAGCCGAGTGCCTTGGCCATGAAAGTCTCCGTCTTAGGTGTCCACCGGCGGGGCGGCGGATGTCGTCTCGCCGCGCACGCGCAGCCTCGGAATGCCTTGCGGCAACCGGTCTGCGTTGATGGCGGAGGGCTTGGTTTATTTGGAGGGCGCCTCTTCGCATGGGTCGAAGGCCAAAGCAAGGCAGGATGGGGGATTGGCCGTGTGAAAATCCCCTTCCACCGGCGGCTGCAATCGTTCTAGATGCGTGTATTGGGAGAGCCGCATGAGCCAGATACTGATCAACGCCTATTTGAACGATCTTGAACGCTACAAGAAATTTTCGGGCTCTGCGACGGAAGGCATCATTTCGGAAGCTTTCAAGGACCTGTTGAAGGCCTGGGCGCGGTCTTCCAACCTGCATTTCATCAACCAGTACGAATTCCAGTCGACGCAGAAGAACCGCATCCGGCCGGACGGCACCATCCTGCACTACCTGCGCGTACCGCTCGGCTATTGGGAAGCCAAGGACAGCGGCGACGATCTCGATGCAGAGATCGCCAAGAAACTCGCCAAGGGCTATCCGCAGGACAATATCATCTTCGAAGACAGCCGTGTCGCGGTGCTGATCCAAAACAGGCAGGAGGTGATGCGCTGCCCGATGACGGAACCGGCGCTGCTGAAGCTGCTCAACCTTTTCTTTTCCTACGAGCGTGCCGAAATCCGCGATTTCCGCAAGGCCGTCGAGCAGTTCAAGGCCGACATTCCCGCTGTCTTGAAGGCGCTGCGGGAAAAGATCGATACGGCCTATGCCGGCAATCCCGGCTTTCAGGCGGCGGCGAACAAATTCCTCGAACATGCCCGCGACACGATTAATCCTGCCGTCGGCGAGGCGGATGTGCGCGAAATGCTGATCCAGCATATCCTGACAGAGGAAATCTTCGCGCATGTGTTCGACCAGGGCGATTTCCATCGGGAAAACAATATTGCCAAGGAACTTTATGCTCTGGAGGGCAAGTTCTTTACCGGTCAGATCAAGCGCGAGACGCTCAAGGGGCTTGAAACCTATTACGCGACCATCCGGGCCAATGCGGCGCTGATCACCAGCCATTCGGAAAAACAGGCCTTCCTGAAGGTCATCTACGAGAATTTCTACAAGGTCTACGACAAGAAGAAGGCCGACCGCCTCGGGGTCGTCTATACGCCTAACGAGATCGTCAAGTTCATGATCGAGGGCGCCGACTGGCTCTGCGAAAAGCATTTTAGCAAGAACCTGATCGACGAACATGTCGAAATCCTCGATCCGGCAACGGGCACCGGCACCTTCATCTGCCAGTTCGCCGAATATCCCAATCTCTGCTTCGTCGATACGCTCGACAATGTCGCCGGATTGGGCATCAAGGCAGGCTTCCAGCACGATATGTTTGCGGGCCTGTCGGATGAAAACGTCGCGCGTGTAAAACGGCAGAATGCGCGAAAAATTTCGGTGATTATCGGCAATCCGCCGTATAATGCCAATCAGGCCAACGAGAACGACAACAACAAGAACCGCGATTATCCGCGTATCGATGAGCTGATCAAGTCGAGCTATATCCGGCTGTCCACGGCGCAGAAGACCAAGGTCTACGACATGTATGCCCGTTTCTTCCGCTGGGCATCGGACCGTATGCACGACGATGGCGTGCTGGCCTTCATCACCAATCGCTCCTTCATCGACAGCCGCACCTTCGATGGGTTCCGCCGGGCGGTGGAGGGCGAGTTCGCCGAAATCCATATCGTCGATCTCGGCGGCGACGTGCGCGCCAATCCGAAACTGTCGGGCACGAAGAACAATGTCTTCGGCATCCAGACCGGCGTCGCCATCGCCTTCTTCGTCAAGCGCCGCAAGCAGAAGGGCTGCAAGATTTTCTACGCCCGCCGCCCGGAAATGGACACGGCGGATGACAAGCTGGCGTTTCTGGCCAGCGCGAAATTGTCGTCGATGGCATTTGAGCGGATCGTGCCGGACAAGAATGCCAACTGGTTTGGTACTGGCGACTTTGAGGCAATGATTTCGCTCGCCGACAAGAACGTCAAAGCGGGAAGGTCACGTAGCGCAATATTTAGGCTGTTTTCTTGGGGCAACTCCTCGAACAGGGATGAATGGGTCTACGATGTCGATGCGAAAACTCAACTCGCCAAAGCTGATCACATGATTCACGCCTACAACAGGCAGATGGCGGGAACGAATCCTGCGTATTCCGATACGGTCAAGTGGAGCGAGAACCTCAAACGGCACTTCAAGGGAGGCAAGCGAAGTGCGTTCAATGAGAAGTTTCTAGTAAGCGCTCATTGGCGACCCTTTTCGAAAACCTTTCTCTACGCGGACCGACTATATAACGATAGGCTTACCGAAAACCACGTAGCGGCATTCGGCGTCGCCCTCGACAAAAGCAACGAGGTCTTGATGGTTTGTGGGCATCCGCAAATCCCATTCACCGTGCATGCAGTTAGCGGCTTGCCTGATGCCGGATATGCGTCACGCGCAACGCAAATGTTCCCTCGATTCAAGTACTTGGTAGATGGCGAGCGCATCGACAACATCACCGACTGGGGCCTGAAGCAGTTCCAAAAAGCCTATGGCAAGAACGGTTCCGGGTTGATCTCCCCCCTTGAGGGGGAGATGTCGGCTGGGCCGACAGAGGGGGGTGAAACCGCATCCTCCGAGTTTGCCGCGATACCCCCCTCTGCCCCTATCGGGGCATCTCCCCCTCAAGGGGGGAGATCGGCCGCACGCTCTGTGCCCATCACCAAGGACGACATCTTTCATTACGTCTATGGCGTGCTGCACGATCCCGTCTACCGCGAGACCTATGCGCAGAACCTGAAGCGTGAGTTTCCGCGCATTCCTTTCTATCCGGACTTCTTCGCCTGGGCCGGCTGGGGCAAGCGGCTGATGGAACTGCATATCGGCTACGAGACCGTCGAGCCCTGGCCGTTGTTGCGGCTTGATACGCCGGACAAAAAGGCCCGCGAAGCCGGTGTGGCGCCCAAGGCGGTGCTGAAGGCCGACAAGGACAACGGCATCATCCGGCTCGACAGCGAGACCACGCTTTCGGGTATTCCGCCGGAGGTCTGGAGCTACCGCCTCGGCAACCGCTCCGGCCTCGAATGGATCCTCGACCAGTACAAGGAAAAAACCCCGAAGGATCCAACGATCCGTGAGAAATTCAACATCTATCGCTTCGCCGACTACAAGGAACACGTCATCGACCTGATCGCTCGCGTCACCCGCGTTTCTGTCGAGACCGTTGACATCACCGAAGCGATGAAATCGGCGAAGCGGTAACTCGTCCATGTATTTTTGACGTTTACGTACACGTCATATATTTGCAGGTGATAGGACCTCATGTTATAGATTCGCCATACTACGAGGCCGTTGCTCTTTTGCGGGACAGCTTCTCCGGCCTCCGTCACCCCGGACCTGTTCCGGGGTCCAGCACCCGACGTCCGTCGGGTTAAAGACTCTTTTCAGTCCAAGGACTTGGACTGGCTGGATGCCTGTGACAAGCACAGGAATGACGGAGCAGAAAGACGCTATCCTTCCGAGCCGGCGGGTTTCATGGATCGCCGCCGCATGACCTCATGCGCAAATGCGGGTGCCCTCTGTCGCAGACCGGCTCGACAAGTCCGGCTGCATTTGCCATGACGGAAGGCAAAATTGGGAACAAAACCGGGCAAATTCCGGGACAGGACTGGAGACCGACAATGACCGAGACCACTGAACTGCCCGAGCGCGAAAGCATGGAATTCGACGTGGTGATCGTCGGTGCGGGTCCGGCCGGTCTGTCTGCGGCCATTCGCCTGAAACAGGTCAATCCGGAGCTGTCGGTCGTCATTCTGGAAAAGGGTGCAGAAGTCGGCGCGCATATCCTCTCGGGCGCCGTGGTCGATCCGATTGGCATCGACCGGCTGTTGCCGGGCTGGCGCGAGGAGGAGGGGCATCCCTTCAAGACCAAGGTGACGGACGACCAGTTCCTGCTGCTCGGTCCGGCCGGCTCGATCCGCCTGCCGAATTTCTTGATGCCGCCGCTGATGAACAATCACGGCAATTATATCGTCTCGCTCGGGCTGGTCTGTCGGTGGCTGGCCGAAAAGGCGGAAGGCCTCGGCGTCGAGATCTATCCGGGCTTTGCCGCAACCGAAGTGCTTTACAATGATCAAGGCGCCGTCATCGGTGTCGCCACCGGCGACATGGGCGTCGAAAAGAACGGCGAGCCCGGCCCGAACTTTGCCCGCGGCATGGAGCTGCTCGGAAAATACACGCTGATCGGCGAGGGCGTGCGCGGTTCGCTCGCCAAGCAGCTGATTGCGAAATTCGATCTCTCAAAGGATCGCGAGCCGCAGAAATTCGGCCTCGGCATCAAGGAGCTCTGGCAGGTCAAGCCGGAAAACCACAAACAGGGCCTGGTGCAGCACTCGTTCGGCTGGCCGCTCGGCATGAAGACCGGTGGCGGTTCCTTCCTCTATCATCTCGAGGACAACCTGGTCGCCGTCGGCTTCGTCGTTCATCTCAACTACAAGAACCCCTATCTCTATCCGTTCGAGGAATTCCAGCGCTTCAAGACGCATCCCTCGATCCGTGGCACCTTCGAAGGCGGCAAGCGGCTGACCTATGGCGCCCGCGCCATCACCGAGGGCGGCTACCAGTCGGTGCCGAAGCTGACTTTTCCCGGCGGCGCGCTGATCGGCTGTTCGGCCGGTTTCGTCAACGTGCCGCGCATCAAGGGCAGCCACAATGCGGTTCTGTCGGGCATTCTCGCGGCCGAAAAACTGTCGGATGCGATCGCCGCTGGCCGCGCCAATGACGAGGTGATCGACATCGAGAACGGCTGGCGCGACAGCGCCATCGGCCAGGACCTGAAGCGGGTGCGCAACGTCAAGCCGCTGTGGTCGAAGCTCGGCACGGCTGCCGGCGTGGCGCTCGGCGGTCTCGACATGTGGACCAACACGCTGTTCGGCTTCTCCTTCTTCGGCACGCTGAAACATGGCAAGACCGATGCGCAGGCGCTGGAACCGGCGTCGATGCACAAGCCGATCGCCTATCCGCGCCCGGATGGCGTCTTGACCTTCGACCGTCTGTCCTCGGTGTTTCTGTCGAACACCAATCACGAGGAGAACGAGCCGGTGCATCTGAAGGTCAAGGACATGGCGCTGCAGAAGTCGTCCGAACACGATATCTATGCCGGCCCGTCGACCCGTTACTGTCCGGCCGGTGTCTACGAATGGGTGGAAAAGGACGGCGAAGACGTCTTCGTCATCAACGCCCAGAACTGCGTCCACTGCAAGACCTGCGACATCAAGGATCCCAACCAGAACATCAACTGGGTGCCGCCGCAGGGCGGCGAGGGACCGGTCTATCCGAATATGTGATGCGTGCCGGCGGAGGTGGGGGGCTGTTGAAGACTGCTCATCGCTTTCAGCCAGCTTCTGTTGTTTTTGACGCACCTCGTTCCTCCGTCATCCAGGACTTGTTCCGGGATCCAGCGCGTTCAAGTCCTTGAACGCAATAGACTCTTTTCACGCCGCAGACGCGCCGTGGCTGGATTCCTGTGACAGGCACAGGAATGACGGCGGAGAGTTTTGACGCCCCAAAACAATAAAGGCCACTTCGGTGTTAGCAGGAGGCGGAGAAAAGCTCGCCGTCCCGTTCCATTGCGCACAATTTCAACGGGCTTAACCGGGCATTAACCATGTTTTCCCTATTTTCGGTTGCATCAACCGGATCTTAAGGAAACTCACGATGTCGATCTCCCGCCGTGGCCTGTTGCTCGGTTTGTCTGCTCTTCTTGCCGGTTGTGCCACCAACGGACCGAACCATGCAGCCAACTATGCTGCTCTGCCGGATGAAAAATTTCCGATGCCGGCCATGCCGCTGGAAAAGGTCAAGCCGGAACTGCGCCGCCAGCAGGTGGCCTATCCGACGAAACATGACCCAGGCACGATCGTCGTCGATACCCCGGCGCGGCGGCTCTACTACATTCTCAGTGACGGGCAGGCCGTGCGTTACGGCATCGGCGTCGGCCGCAACGGCTATGCGCTGGCGGGATCGGCCTATATCGGCCGCAAGGCGGAATGGCCGACATGGACGCCGACCGGCAACATGATCCGGCGCGATCCGGCCAAGAACCTGAAATATGCCGGCGGCGTTCCCGGCGGGCCGAACAACCCGCTCGGCGCCCGCGCCATCTATCTCTATCAGAACGGCAACGACACGATGTTCCGCATCCATGGCCCGACGCAGCCCTGGTCGATCGGCCAGGCGATGTCGAGCGGCTGCGTGCGCATGCTCAACCACGATGTCGTCGATCTCTATGAGCGCGCAACCGTTGGCGGCCGCGTCGTGGTCCTGCAGGCATAGCCCTCGTTATAGGAACACGCCCACTTTGATGGGCCGTAGGGCTTGGTCCGTGCCGCTGAGCCGCGCTGACAAAAACACCTGCAAAGCTTCCGGCAGGCAGGATTGCCGGCAAACCGCAACCCTTGCAGATCCTGGCTGTTTGCAGATCATCCCAGTACCCCGGTCTCCTCCTTCATACCGGCCCCTTTGACGGGCGTTCGGTCAGTTCAAATCATTGAAAAAATCGTCTTTTGACCCGGCGGACGCCGGGCCGCTGGATTTCCGCCACAGGGGCAGCTGGAGCTGCGGCAAGCCGGACTTTGACGACGGGTGCGTCAGAAACCCGCCAGCACCAGCTTGCCTTTAGTCCTGCCGGTTTCGATCAGGGCATGCGCCTTTTTCAGGTTTTCGGCGTTGATCGACCCCAGCGTTTCGGTCAGCGTCGAGCGGATCTTTCCGCTATCGACCAGCCGCGCGATCTCGGTGAGAATCCTGTTCTGCTCTTCCATGTCCTTGGTCTTGAACAGCGAGCGGGTGAACATCAGCTCCCAGTGGATGGACACGGCCTTCCGCTTGAATGGCATGACATCAAGCACTTTCGGATCGTCGATCAGCCCGAAACGGCCCTGTGGGGCAATCAGGGCAATGATGTCTTCCAGGTGATCGGCAGTATTCGTGGTGGAGAAAACGAAGGCCGGGGCGCCGAGCGCCAGCTGGTCGATCTGGTGTGCCAGCGGCTTGGAATGATCCAGCACGTGATGGGCGCCGAGATCATAGGCCCATTTCTGGGTTTCGGGGCGGGAAGCTGTGGCGATCACGGTAAGATTGGTCAGCGTCCGGGCGAGCTGGATGGCGATCGAGCCGACGCCACCGGCACCGCCGATGATCAGGATCGCGTTGGCAGCTCCAGGCACCGGATCGTTGACCTTCAGCCGGTCGAACAGCGCCTCCCAGGCGGTGAGCGAGGTCAGCGGCAAGGCCGCGGCCGCCGGGAAATCCAGAGTTTCCGGCTTGTTGCCGACGATGCGCTCGTCGACCAGATGAAATTCGGCGTTGGCGCCCGGCCGGTCGATGGCGCCGGCATAGAACACGGCATCACCCGGCTGGAACAGTTTCACGCCGGGACCGACCGCCTTGACGATCCCCGCCGCATCCCAGCCGAGCACTTTCAACTGATCCGGCTCTGGCTTGGCATTGGCGCGAATTTTGACATCGACGGGATTGACCGAAATCGCCTTGACCTCGACCAGGATGTCTCGGCCTTCCGGCACCGGCACGGGCAGCTCCACGTCGATCAGCGAGGTCTCGGCGGAAATGGCCTGAGGAATCTTGTAGGCAATGGCGCGCATGGCTGGCTCCTTCATGTTTGAACAGAAGCTAAATGCGCATTATGCTGCAACAGCGCAAGAATGCACAACAAGTGTATATAGTACCCAAAAGGATACCGTGAGTGCCACGTGTTCGCCACAAGCTCCTGACCTGTTCTCCCGGCTGCCCGGTCGAAGGCGTGCTGCATCTGATCGATGGAAAATGGAAGGGCGTCATCCTCTATCACCTGTTGGATGGCACGATGCGCTTCAACGAAATCCGCCGCCGCCTGGCCAGCGTCACCCAGCGCATGCTGACCAAGCAGCTGCGCGAACTGGAGGCCGACGGCCTTGTCGAGCGCACGGTCTTTGCCGTCGTGCCGCCAAGGGTGGATTACTGCCTGACCCCGCGCGGCCGCAGCCTTGAACCGGTGATCATGGCGATGAAGCTCTGGGGCGACGAACATATCATGCTGCAGGTTGCGTCATAGCCGGGCGCGCCGGGTCGCTTTTCCGTCCGGAATAATAAACATTCGTCAATTTGCAGGCGCTGGCTGAAAAAGCCTTAGTGCCGCGCCATATGTAGCGCAACGAGCTGCAAGGAGCACGAATGAAGATCAAGGCCATATTCAATCGCGACGGCGGAACATTCCGCACAACCGATATGGACGCCTATACGAAAAAGGCCGAGGAGGTCTTTCGCGCAGCCGGACATGAGATCGAAATCACCATTGCTTCCGGCGATGGTATGGCTGACATCCTCGAAAAAACAGCGCGCCGCGACGATCTGGACGCGATGCTGGCTGGCGGCGGTGACGGTACCATCTCGGCGGCGGCGGCGGTTGCCTGGAAGAACGGCATGCCGCTCGGCGTGGTTCCGGCCGGAACGATGAACCTGTTTGCCCGGGCGCTGAAACTGCCGCTCGATATCTGGAAAGTTCTGGATGTGCTTGCCGAAGGCAGGATTGTCGATGCCGACATAGGCAGCGCCGACGGCCGGGCTTTCGTGCACCAGTTTTCCATGGGGCTGCATGCCCGCATGGTGCGCTACCGCGAATCCTTCAGCTTCGCCTCAAGGCTCGGAAAAATCCGTGCCAGCACGCGCGCTGCCCTTGGCGTGATGTTCAATCCGCCGGAGTTCGAGATCGAATTCGAGGTGGATGGCGTTCGCGAGAAGCGCGAAGTATCGGCGATATCGGTATCCAACAATCATTTCGGTTCAAATGCGCTGATGCATGCCGATGATGTGACCGGCGGTCACCTGGGCTTCTACACCGCGCCGCCGCTCAAACCGTCGGGCGTCGCAAAGCTGACCTTCGATATTCTGCGCGGAAAATTTCGCGAGAGCCCGCTGATCACCGAGATGAGCGTCACCACCGTCAACCTGCATTTCCCCAAGGCACGGCACAACACCAACTGCGTCATCGACGGCGAGCTTCTGCCGATCGGCCGCAATGTCGCACTGCGCGTCCATCCCGGTGAACTGAAGCTGCTCGTCGGCAAGTAAGCGGAATTCCCCCCGGGGTTAAGGGTTTTCCTGTGCCACCCAGAGATAGCCGAAACCGTATCGGTCATCGCCCATGCCGAGATAGTAGGGCGTTGCGCTGTAGAGCGGCTTGATATCGCCGCTCGCCACGCCGCCTTCGATGAGCTTCTGCCGGAAAGCTTCGGAAAAGGCCGGCTCCGGTTCTCCCTGGCCGCGCCAGATCACCAAGACTGGTCCGGCCGAGCGCCAGCCCGCCGCAAGAGGCGTTGGTGGATTGAAAGCCGTGATGACGGTTGCCTGCGGCAATTGCAAACGCACGCTGCCGGCAAGATTTGTGTCGTCGGCAATCACCAAAGCCGGCTGGATTGCGTGGTTTTGCGTGATGTCGCGGATGAATGCCTCGTAGGGAATATTGAGCCTGTTGTAGGAGCCCAGCATCGGTGAGGTCACAACCCGTGCCGAAACGCCGATCAGCACCGCAAAGATCATGATGAAAAGCGGAATGGAGAAGCGCTTGAGCTTTCCGGTCGTTTCGATGCCGGCCGCATCGATCTTCAGGCAGAGATAAAGCGGCAGGAGCACGATGAACACGGCCAGCCATTTTTCGCGGATATGAGTAGCGCCGAGGCCGAGAACGATCAGCAGAACGGCTGCCAGGCAAAAACAGATGATCCGCCCTGTTATCCGGGTCCATTGGCTCTCGGCGAGACAGATGCGTTTGATATCGAAGGGAAAAACAACGGCAAAAAAGACCACCGGCAAAATGCTGGCGCCAAAGATCGCCGAGATCAGCGACAGCGTGCCATGGAACGCCTGCATCAAACGGCCGCCCGACAGGCCTTCCTTCATCTCGTTGATGGTGCCGGCCGAGGCGGATGTGAGATTGTTGAGAATCCAGTAGGCGTGCGGCAGGACGATGACGAAGGCGACCGCCAGGGCCACAATCATCCGCCAGTCGAAGATGCGTTGACGCAGATCCCGCTCCGGGAGAACGGCGAGAACGGCAGCAGCGGGCACGAGCGCAAAGTTGTATTTCGACATCAACCCGATACCGACGGCTATGCCAGTCAAAAGATAGGAAAACAGGCTTGGGCTGCGCAGCGTCCTGAAAAATCCGTAGAGAAACAGCGACACGGCAAAGAGAGCAGCGACGGTGTGCGAAAGGTCCCGCTGAGCCAGAAGGAAAACCGGCGGCAGGGTTAGCACCCCCAGCATAGCCATGGCTGCAAGCGCCCGGTCCTTGATCAGGACTTGGGCGGCCAGGCCATAGAACAGGCAACAGAGAAATAGCAGCAGATGTTTGAGGACGGTCAGCGCTGTCAGGGAAACGCCGAATATCTCTACAACGGCATATTGCAGCCAGTTGTAGAAGGGCGGCTGTGGGCCGTAGCCAAGCGCAAGGAACTGCGAGACGAAGGCCTGTTCGCCTTCGTCGATTTCGAGTGCCGGAGAGATGAACACACGCAGCGCCACGCACAGCGCAAAATACGCGGCGACAGCAAAAATCATTGCGTCGGCGCGACGGAAATCAATGCGAACCATCAGCTCTGTCCTGCTCGAAAACCTTGCGCACGATGTAGGGCGGCGTGTCGTTTTCGCCGGTGTAGAGACGTGCCATCATTTCGGCGAGAATGCCGGTTGTGATCAGCTGGACCGAGGACAGGAACAGCATGATACCGACCATCAGCATCGGCCTTGTGCCGATATCGTTGCCGAGCAGGAACTTGTCGATGAACAGGTAGATCAGGATCACTGCGCTGACGCCGCCGGCAGCCAGTCCGATCGACCCGAAGAAATGCCCCGGCCGCGCCTTGTAGCGCATGAAGAACAGCACCGACAGCAGGTCGAGGATCACCCGGAAGGTTCGCGATATCCCGTATTTCGACGTTCCATGCTGGCGCGCATGGTGGGTGACCGGCATTTCGCCGATGCGGCTGCTCGGGACAACGCCTGCGACCCAGGCCGGGATGAAACGGTGCATCTCGCCCATCAGCTTGACCTGCTTGATGATCGAGGCCTGATAGATTTTGAGGCTGCAACCGTAGTCGTGCAGTTTCACGCCGGTAATCTTGCCGATCAGGTAGTTGGCGCACCAGGACGGGATCTTGCGCAGCAGCAGACCGTCCTGGCGGTTCTTGCGCCAGCCGACCAGAAGGTCGAGTTCGCGGTCCTCGATCGCCTTGACCATCGCCGGAATATCACGCGGATCGTTCTGCAGATCGCCATCGAGCGTGGCGATCAATCTGCCGGACGCGAGGTCGATACCGGCCTGCATGGCGGCGGTCTGGCCGAAATTGCGCTGCAATTCGACGATCTTCAGCCGCAGGCCGCTGGTCAGTTCCTGGCGGGCGCTGACCAGCGTGCCGTCAGTGCTTCCGTCATTGACGAGAATCAACTCCCACGGCTTGTCGAAATTTTCCATGGCTTCCCGGATGCGGGCGACCAGTGGTCCGACGCTTTCCTCTTCGTTGTAGATCGGCACGACGACGGACAACTCGACCGGCGGGGCGGTATCGGTCTCTGCCCTGTTTGCTTCCAATATGGGATCCAAAATCAAAGCCTTTTAAAAACGCTGCAGGTTCTCTCGCCTGGGTTATCGTGATAACCAGCCGTGCCATGGCACCGGACAGGAAAGTACCAAATATATGAATGCAGGAGAGGATGCCAGCCGGGGTTCATGGCTTGTGCGCAACCGGATGACCGCCGTCTCCCTTGTGACCGTCATCGCCTACGCGGCCTTCATCCAGTGGATCTGGGGCTGGCCGGTGCTTTTGCAACAATGGACGCAGATCGGTCTCGTTCCGGTCCTGTCGGCGCTTCTGCTGCTGGTCGGAACCTATTTCATCCGTTGCTACCGGATATACGACTATTTCCCGAACGAAACCCGCGGCCGTTTCCTGTCGCTTTTGCGCGTGACGCAGGTTCATAACCTTCTCAACATCATGCTGCCCTTCCGGGCAGGCGAAACCAGTTTTCCGATCCTGATGCGTTCGGAATTTGCCATTCCTCTGACGCGCAGCACCTCGGCGCTGCTGCTCATGCGGCTTCTCGACCTTCATGCCTTGTTCGCCGCCGCCGGCATCGGCCTGATCATCGGCCGTGACAGCCAGTCGCTGGGCTGGTTGCTCTGGGGGCTCTTTCTCGTGTCGCCGCTGGCGCTGTTCCTGTTGAAGGGGCAGGCGCTTGCCGTCCTGCAGCGGCGCCTGCCGGAAAAGTTCGGGCTGCTTTTGGTCGAGGTTGAAGCCGGATTGCCGCCCAATGCGCCGGTATTCGTCAGGGCTTGGCTGATGACCGTTCTCAACTGGTCGACGAAGGTCGCGGTGCTTGCCTGGGTGCTCGCCACCATGGGCGTCCTGCCGCTTGCAGCCTGTTTCGGCGGCGCGCTCGGGGGCGAACTGTCGTCGGTATTGCCGGTGCATGCCCCAGCCGGCGTCGGCACCTATCCGGCCGGTATTACCGCCGGCGCCATATCCTTCGGTGCCCCTGCCAAGGGGGCCGCCTTGGACCTGTTAGCCAGCGCCAGCGTCAACGCGCATTTGATGATCGTCGTGTCGGCGGTTGCCGGAACGCTGTTGTCTCTACTGTTGTCGCCGCGCCGCTGAGGGCTATTGGAACGCCGTTTCGAAGAAGCTGCGCAGCTTGCGCGAATGCAGCTTTTCCGGTGGCATCGCCGCAAGTTTCTGCAGCGCCAGAATGCCGATCTGCAAGTGCTGGCTGACCTGCGTCTTGTAGAAGGCCGTCGCCATGCCCGGCAGTTTCAGTTCCCCATGCAACGGCTTGTCGGAGACGCAGAGCAGCGTCCCGTAAGGCACGCGGAAGCGGAAACCGTTGGCGGCAATGGTCGCCGATTCCATGTCGAGCGCTATGGCGCGCGATTGCGACAGCCGCTTGACAGGGCCGCGCTGGTCGCGCAGTTCCCAGTTGCGGTTGTCGATGGTGGCGACGGTGCCGGTGCGCATGATCCGCTTCAGGTCGTAGCCCTCGTAGCCGGTGACTTCCGCCACGGCGTCCTGCATCGCCACCTGAACTTCGGCGAGCGCCGGGATCGGAATCCAGACCGGCAGATCGTCGTCGAGCACATGGTCTTCGCGGACATAGGCATGGGCAAGCACATAGTCGCCGAGTGTCTGGCTGTTGCGCAGGCCCGCGCAATGGCCGAGCATCAGCCAGGCATGCGGGCGCAGCACAGCGATATGGTCGGTGATCGTCTTGGCATTGGATGGCCCGACGCCAATGTTGACGACGGTGATGCCGCCATGGCCCTTCTTCTTGAGATGGTAGGCCGGCATTTGCGGCAGTCGGGTGAGCGTCAGGTCCGAATCCGGCTTGTCCGATCCCGCCTGGGTGATGATGTTTCCCGGCTCGACGAAGGCTGTGTAGTCATTGCCGCCGTCAGCCATTTGCTGGCGCGCCCAGAGGCAGAATTCGTCGATATAGAACTGGTAGTTGGTGAACAGCACGAAATTCTGGAAATGCGTCGCACTGGTCGCCGTGTAGTGGCTGAGCCGCGCCAGTGAATAGTCGATCCGCTGGGCGGTGAACGGCGCAAGCGGCGAGGGTTCGCCGGGTCCTGGCTCGTAGGCGCCGTTGGCGATCTCGTCGTCGGTGGTGGTCAGGTCCGGCGTGTCGAACAGGTCGCGCAGCGGGATATCGATATTCTCGGCCATCGCCGCTTCGACATAGGCGCCTTCGCCGAAGGCAAAGTGCAGCGGGATCGGCGTCGTCGATTCGGATACGGTAACGCCGACGCCGTGGCTGCGAATCAGCAGGCCGAGTTGTTCTTTCAGGTAATGCCGGAACAGTTTTGGCCGGGTAACGGTGGTCGTGTAGACCCCAGGCGCGCTGACATAGCCGTAGGACAGACGCGAATCGACATGGCTGAAGCTGCTGGTCTCGATACTGACCTGCGGATAGCAGGCGCGGTAGCGCGAGACCGGCGTTCCGGTCCGGCCAAGCTCGGTAAACGCATCGACGAGAAACTTCGTATTGCGATCGTAGAGCGCCGAGAGCGCGTCCACGGCAGCAAGCGGATCGTCAAACGTCTGCGGTTCGAAAACGTCGGGCGTTGCGATGGAAAGGGCGGAGAGGGAAGAGATTCGATTGTTCATGCGGCATTATAGGATGCCGTTTTTTACAAGCAAACGACAAGATTGGAATGCACAGGCAGCGTTTCAGGAAAAGCCGTTCAGCGCGGCCCGCCGAGGATGATGGCGCTGCCGGCAAGGGCAAGTGCGACGCCGGTTGCATCCCATCGGTCAGGCCGGACCCCCTCGACGATCCAAAGCCAGGCGAGCGATGCGGCGATATAGATGCCTCCATAGGCGGCATAGGCGCGTCCGGCTGCTGCCGTTTCAATCAGAGTGAGAAGCCAGGCGAACAGGGCAAGGCTGGCGATGCCGGGAATCAACCACCAGATTGGCTTGTCGAGTTTCAGCCAGGCCCAGAAGGCGAAGCAGCCAGCGATTTCCGCAACTGCGGCGATTGCGTAGATGGCGAATGACGTGAGGGGCATGACGTTCCTTCCTCGGGAGATTCATAGGAAGGCAGCAGCTGCAAATGCGCAAGTCCGAGAAGACTGGGCGCAGCTCTTAGCTCATCGACTGGCGCTGCAGCGTGACGAACAGGACCAGGCCGGCTCCCTGCTTGCCGATGCCAAGGCCGGAGGCCTTGCTGTAGGCAACTGCGCCCATCGGAGCCATCAAAAGGGCTGCGAGCGTCAGCATGCGCAGTGCGATGGTTGCGGAATGGGCGAGGGAGAACATGGTTTTGGACCTTTAGAGCTTGGCTTGTTCGCAGAACTTCGTGGTGTGCACGGTGCAATCGGCAATCGAGCCGGCATAGTGATGGCGGCGGCGCTGGCTATCGGCGCTGACAGCGGCTGCGAGCGTGAGTGCAAAGACGACCATAAGCATGCTGATGATGGTGAGGCGGCGGGCGAGAATGTCCATGGTTTTGTCCGTTTGGGCTGGTGTGTCGATCGGGGTTCAACTCGATGATGACCTTTTCGCACAAGCAAACTGAACTCTTCCTGAGACCTCGGTTCATCTCCCGTTCATCTTGGCTTTATGCGAGGCCGCTTACGGGATCGGGGGCGCCACCCGGCAGGCTTGCGCGGGGAGAACCGGGCGCGGCGATGGCAATCCGGAACGAATTGATAAACGCGGGGAGGGCGGTGGCGACAACACCTGCCGGAAGACAGAACGTCCGAGGGTTCTGTCCGTTGAGAGAACATGCAGGACAACGGTGCTGAAATGTCAGAAGTGGATCCGGCGGGCATCCCCGCCGGATTGCTGGCCCAGTTACATCCGTGTCCAGGTCTGCGATTTGCAGAGAACCTTCAGAACGCACCCCTGCATTTTCAGCGAGGCGCCGCTGATCGCGGCATTGCCGCTATAGGTCTTGTCATTGGCCGGGTCGGTGATCTCGCCGGAATAGCTGTCGCCGGTGCCGGCCAGGTTGCCGATGCGCTTGCCTGCATGCTTGCCCGTCTTCAGGGTGATGCAATAGCTGCCGCCGCAGGATGCGATGACGGCGGTCTCGCCGCTTGCCGTCTTCCAATTGCCGACGATCGGCTCGGCTGCGAAGCTTGAGGTTGCCATCGTCATGGCTGCCGCGACTATCAATGTACGAATCATCTTATCCCTCCGGTAATTCGCCGAATACCCGCGCTTTGCCGCTGTATCCGGACGAAATGTTGCCTGAGCCAGTCTCCTCACCGCTCAATTCGAGGAAAATAGCTTACGCGAACGTAAACGTAAATATGTCTGCCGTGTTTTTGGCGGATGGTCGCCGTCGAAAATGGCCTTCGTGGTCGTACGTTTTGCGCGCGCACCACAGACGACCGTTTTGCGTGGTTAGCAATTGGTTGAAATCGCCATCTGAATTTTCGGTAAAGATTGAGGCAAAAGCCAGCGTTTCCGGGTGGTCGGATGTTTAACAAAAACCCAAGTTTACCAATCGTTTGAACTTTGTTTGCCGCACATTAATCATGCATTTTAAGCGTGTATTGAAATCACTGCTGCATATTCAAACCCATAAGACGAGCAGGGAAAAACAACCCGCCGACAACCTTCAAGGGCCAAAGCCGCACAAGACGGCGGCCCCTTCAAGGGGCCTCTAAAAGGCAGATAAAACAGGGACTACGGACGTAAGAAACCAGGTAAACAGGGACAGAGACAATGGCACGCTTTGACATTCAGAATGCTTCGGATGCCACGATGGGTGGCGAAAACCGCGCGGACGTCTTTTGCGAAATGGGCTTGATGTATGCAACCGGACGTGGGTGCGACGTCGATCTCGTCGCCGCGCACAAATGGCTGAACATCGCCGCCATCAAAGGCTCGGACCGGGCAGCAGCGCTGCGTGCCGACCTGACGATGACGATGAGCAAGACCGATCTCGCCACGGCCCTGCGCGCCGCCCGCGAATGGATGACAGTGCATTGAAACAGAATTGTATCGACGACAGGCGGTAGCGGCCGAGACCTCCGAAGATGAGGCGCGGTCTCTATTGCCTGCCGAGCGCTTCCAGGACTTTCGGCAATGCTTCTTCCAGAAGCGCCATATCCGCCTCCGGTCCGGTGCTGATCCGGATACAGCGGTTTAACGGCGCAACACCCGGCATGCGGATGAATATGCCGTGGTCGGCCATCAGCCGGTCAACGATCGCCCGCGCAAAGACGGCATCCTCGCCGCAATCAATCGTCACGAAATTCGTCGCCGAGGGCAGGGGCTTCAGCCCGTTGCGCACAGCGATTTCGGCGATTCTGCCGCGCGAGGCGGCAATTCTCTCCAGAACCTCCGCCAGATAATCCTTGTCCGCCAGTGCTGCGACAGCCGCAGCGGTACCGATCCTGTTCATGCCGAAATGGTTGCGGATCTTGTCGAAGGCCTGCGCCGTGCCCGGCGTGCCGATGACATAGCCGACCCGCGCACCCGCCAGGCCATAGGCCTTGGAGAAGGTGCGGGTACGGACGACGTTCGGCATGTCGATCAACGAACCGATCGAAGGAATGGTGCCTGCCGGTGCGGTTTCTCCATAGGCCTCGTCGAGGATGAGAAAGCATGTCGCGGGCAACGCCCGGGCAAAGGCGACAACGCTGTCTTCGTCCCACCAGCTACCCATCGGATTGTCGGGATTGGCAAAATAGACGAGCGGTGCGTCTTCGCGTTTGACGGCGGCAAGCAGCCCGTCGAGATCTTCGCGATCGTTGGCATAGGGAACCGTCACCAGCCGTCCGCCATGCCCCGCCACATGAAAATTGAACGTCGGATAGCCGCCAAGCGAGGTGACGACCGGCATGCCGGGCTCGATCACCATGCGAACGATCTGCCCAAGCAGCCCGTCGATGCCTTCGCCGATGGCGATGTTTTCCGCCTCGGTGCCGAGATGACCGGCAAGCGCTTTCTTCAGCTCGAAATTTTCCGGGTCATTATATTGCCACACGCCGGCGGCGGCTTTTCCGATGGCGTCGAGAACCGACGGCGCTGGGCCAAAGCCGCTTTCATTGGCGCCGATTCGGGCCGCAACCGGCCGTTCCCGCTGCCGCTCGATCGCTTCAGGCCCGACAAAGGGAATCGTCGAGGGAAGGGAATTGACGAGGGGAGTAAATTTGGAAAACGCGGACATTGCTGGAGATGGAACCTAACACGGATGAAATAAGGCTTGAGACTAGCGAGGTTTCGCCATCATGGAAACCAAATCCATCACGTGAGGGCGCACGTTCATAGCAATACGTGCTCAAATTGCGGCGGCAGCTAGTGTTTTTTCAGCTCGCCGCCGGTGAAGAATTCGTAACGGACGATCTGATGCAGGAATTCCTCGTCGATCGGCTTGATGAAATGCACCTGGATGCGGTTGTCGCGCCGGTAGACTTCAGCACAGCCGATTCGCTTTTTGGTGCCGACGATGGTCAGATAATAGTGTTCGGGAAGGCCGATCGTCGTATTGACGACGAAGCTGGCACCGCCGCGCGAAATCTCGGTCATCTTGCAGGTCCTTGTCGAGACCCCACCAAGTGCCGGCCTCACAGCCATCAACGTGCCGGCCTGGCCGATCTTGAAACGTTCAAAACGCTGCTCGTACAGTTTGGAGCTGACCACCGAATACATCGTCGAGTTCTGCATCGTCACTCCCTCGGTAGCGATGCGGGCTGACGATCCACGTTCGCCGCATCGTTGCGTTCATCGCTCTGACCCTCCTCATGATGGCAGCTTACGACGGAGGCAGAATCGGTGAGGGATATTGCAATCCTTTGAAAGCATTCATTAAAAATTTAACGAGGATGTAAATTGACGCATACTGCTTGTCGCGGTGTCGCGAATCAGGAAGCTGAATCGGCAAAATAGCGGCAGGCCAGCAGCCCGCAGGTTGCGGCAAACGCCGTGACGAAGGTGCCCCAGGCCATATCGACCACGCTGACGATGGGCGGCCAGCCCTTCAGCGTCGACAGATTGGTAATGTCGTAGGTGCCGTAGGCGGCAAGTCCGAGAACCGCGCCATATCCGAGTGTGGTGAGGAGAGAGCCCGCCTTGACCCCAGGCATCACGGCCAGCAGAACGACGGCCATCGCGAAAAACACATAGAAGATAGCGGCGACAGCGAAGTTCGGCGACGGCAGCATCAGGTCGCCGAGCTGATCGCGGTAAAACGTCCGTGCCACCAGCCCGAGCCAGATGGCATCCGCAATCAACAGGGATACAAGCGTTCCCGCATAGGCGATCAGAACAGTTTTCATGATGATTGATCCTCTTTCACCCTTGCTACGGCAGCCAGCCCCGTCTGGATTGCCACTTGGCGAAAATAGGAGAGGGCTTTTGTGATGACCGGCCGGCGTTCAGATCAGCCCGCTGGTAAAGTTCATCCGGATCAGGCGGCTTAGGAATTCCGGCGCCAGCTGCATATTGAAGCGCACGCCGAGTTCGGTTCGGTGCCGATGAACCTGCGAGCAACCGATCTCCTCCTGAAAACCGTCGATCTGCAGGAAGAAATGCTTCGGCAGCAGGATGTTCGCATTGAAATCCACCATGGCGCCGCCGACCGAGATGTGGCGCAACAGGCACTGATATTTCGTCTTCGTCTTCAGATGCTGGCCGACCACAAGGATGCGGCAGGGGCGCTCGATGTAATAGTGCTTGTAGCTGGTGGTCAGTTGACCCGGCTTTGCCTCGGCGAGATGCATCACCATCGACATGGGAAACTCCGGAAAATCTGCGGCGGCGCGCCGTTACTGCTGGATGTTGCAACTTTGGATCATTCGCGTATGCGCATCTCGTCACGCCGCATGCCGCTAGGGTAGCAGTTTCCAACGGCATCCTTGCACTGAGCTTGCGCTCCCTTTGGCCTTGTCTTCATCCTTGCTTAAAAAAGCCTGAAGGCGGACATTGAAACAGGCCCGCCCATACGTAATACTTTCATGCAAAGCGCGCCGGCAGCAAAAAGGCCGGGCGAAACAGGGATCATGTTTGCGCGGTTCGCAAGGGTGCATTACATCCCGGCAGGCTGCACGAGCGCGGAGGGGAAAATCATGTTCAAGCGTCATTTCCATGGCTGGCTGCCGCTCTTCGTTCTGGCGTTGTCGATCATCGCGTGTCAGTCCGGTCCTGCCGAAGCGGCAAAACGCGTCGCCCTGTTGATCGGCAACGAGAAATACGAGGCCACGTCGCAGCTGAACAATCCGGCCAACGATGTCGAGCTGATGAAGACCTCCTTCGAAGAGGCCGGCTTCGATACGGTGACGGCGGTCCACGATCTCGACCGCGCCGCAATGGTCCGCGCGCTGCGCGATTTCGAGGACACCGCCGCCGGTGCCGATGTCGCCATCATCTATTATTCCGGCCATGGCATGGAGATGAACGGCCAGAATTTCCTCCTGCCGGTCGATGTCAGCCTGAAGACCGACAAGGATGTGGAAGACGAGGCGATCCCGCTCGATCGCGTGCAGCGCTCGCTCGAAGGTGCAACACGGCTGAAACTGGTCATTCTCGACGCCTGCCGCAACAATCCCTTCGAGCAATCGATGAGCCGTTCGATCTCCACCCGCGCGGTCAGCCGTGGCCTGGCGCGTGTCGAGCCCGAATCGGCCGACCTTCTGGTCGCCTTCGCCTCTAAGGCCGGCACGGTAGCGATGGACGGCGAGGGCAAGAACAGCCCGTTTGCCACGGCGCTGTCGAAATATCTGACCGAACCCGGCGTCGATGTCCGCATCGCGCTCGGCAAGGTCCGCGATGACGTGGTGACGGCGACCAATCGCGAGCAGGAGCCCTTCGTCTACGGTTCGCTCGGCGGCGCGCAGATCTTCCTCAATATCAAGGAAGTGAACATCAACATCACCAACAATGGCAACACACAGGCAGTCTCGCCGAACGGCCAGTCGGCTGCCGCTGCCGACTGGCAGAATATCCGCGATCTCGCCGACAAGGATCTGATCGAGGTGTTTTTGGCCAAACACGGCGCCGACCCGGTCTACAAGATGCTGGCCGAAAAGAAATTGAAGCTCTTGGACGAAGCGGCGCAGACGACTGTGACGCCGGATGAAATCGCCTGGGAGGCGCTCAAGCAATCGACCGATGGCGCGGCGCTGACCCGTTTCGTCGAGCGTTACCCCGACAGCAAGCACAGGGCCGAGGCGGAAACACAGATCGCCGCACTTGAGCCAAAGAAGGGCTTGAACATCTCGCAGACCGGCAAGGACACGCAGGCATCGCGTGATTGCTACTTGCTCGCCGGCGAGCCGCAATCGATGCCGGGCTTCCTCGGCGTCAATTTCCTGAAGATTGATGCGGCGCGTGCACTGACGGCCTGCGCCCAGGCCGTCAACGAAAACCCCGACGACATGATGCTCGTCAATATGCTCGGACGGGCACAGGACGCTGGCCGCAATTATGTCGATGCCCGCAGCAACTATCAAAAGGCAGCCGATGGCGGCAATATGTATGGACTGACGAACCTCGCCTGGTTCTCGATCTACGGCACGGACGGTCCCGTCGATGTCGAGAAGGGCAAGGAAATGTTCGAGCATGCCGCCAACAACGGCAATTCCTATGCCCAGGCATCGCTCGGCTGGCTCTATCGTGATGGCTACGGCAGCGTTCCGCAGGATTACGCGGAATCTTTAAAATGGTACCAGCTTTCGGCCAACCAGGGTTACGCCAATGCCATGGCGACAGTGGGCTGGTTCTACCGTGAGGGCAACGGGGTGGCGAAAGACCTCGACCTGTCGCTCTCCTGGTACCAGAAAGCGGCCGAGGCCGGTGATGCCAATGCGATGTCCTCGCTCGGCTGGGCCTATCAGAATGGTCTCGGCACGCCACAGGATTATGCCCAGGCGAAGGTCTGGTATGAAAAGGCCGCCAATGTCGGCGATGCCTATTCGATGGCGCTGCTTGGCTGGTTCTATGATGACGGCAAGGCCGTGCCGCAGGACTATGCGCAGGCGCGCAACTGGTATGAAATGGCCTCCAATGCCGGCAGCGCCTATGCCATGGGCAATCTCAGCCGCCTTTATGATTGGGGATTGGGTACCAGGGCGGATCCGAAAGAGGCGGTGCGCTGGGCGGCGGCAAGTGTCGAGGGAGGCGATCCGGCCAAGCTCCAGGAGCTGAAGACCTCGCCGGACAATTTCACGCCCGCCTTCCGCAAGGAAATCCAGGCACTGCTCAAGGATCGCGGCCTTTACAGCGGCCCGCTGGACGGCGATTTCGGCGCCGCCACCCAGAATGCGATCGACCGGCTGGCGAAAAAGACCTGAGATACAGCGGCCGGTAATGGGCGGAAACAAAGAAGGGCCAGAGCTGTAGAAACAGCTCTGGCCCTTCTGGCAGCAAGAAAAGCGGATCGGCTTAGCGGTTTTTTTCCAGCGCCTTGAGCGCGGCCTGCCCGGCGGCAATGGCTTCGATCTGGTTGGTGAACTGGCCGTGGGCGGGATAGACGACGGCGCCGCGCTTGAGCACGAAAGCCCATCGGCCATTGCGCAGCTTTTCAATCGTCACTTTTATTTCCGGCTTGCTGTCATTGCTCATGGTGGATTCCGAACCTGTGCTTGTCTGCAGCGTTCCCGCTGTCGGCGGACGCGCTTCTATAAAGAGAAGGATTAGCGCAACACCCCTGTTGCGGGCAATCGGCAATACGCAATGCCAATCGTTTCCGTCGCGGCCCATGGCTGGCCATCGCGCCACGGCATCGCCGCCCCATCCTGAACAAAGCTATGGGCCGAACTCTTGATAGAGAGTGCCGCATGCCGCGCGGTCCGCATTTACAGCCTGCGGGACCGCGCCAACCGGGTGCAAAATCAACTTTGTCGAGGGAAACCGCAAAAACCCCTTGCAATGAAAGGCGCCTGACTCTAGTCAGGCGTCAACGGAGAGGTGGCCGAGTGGTCGAAGGCGCTCCCCTGCTAAGGGAGTATACCCGGAAGGGTATCG
This sequence comes from Pararhizobium sp. DWP1-1-3, assembly GCF_049896125.1. Lineage (NCBI taxonomy): Bacteria > Pseudomonadati > Pseudomonadota > Alphaproteobacteria > Hyphomicrobiales > Rhizobiaceae > Pararhizobium > Pararhizobium sp. DWP1-1-3. Next base: position 157,867 of record NZ_JAFCTR010000012.1, on the reverse strand, counting down.
TGGGTTCGAATCCCATCTTCTCCGCCATCAGACCTCACCCGCAAGATTTTCCGTCAAGAACGCTGGCACGCATTGATTGCCGCATGTTATGTTGGCGTCCAGCTCCGCATCGTCGCTTTCTCGCTTGCATGACCTTGTGTCGCTCCGTTCGATCCCATCCTCCGTTTCATGTTGCCTTGCGCTGCCGACTGCACAGCCGCTCGGCTAAGTCTGAAACAGAAACGGAATGGCGTTGGCGTCTGCCCATCGCTTGGGGATTTGCCGGATGCTCGCCGATACACGGTACTGCGCAATCCCAGTATTGAACCGGCCACTCTCTCTTCTCCGCATACCGGCTTCGGTCCTGCAGCTCTGTTCCCGGCCATCACCGAATATCCGCTCAAGTCGGCTTATCCATTGAGGCGCGGCGTGGGAGCATACGGTTTTGATGGCTTAGCCGATGTCCACGCACGAATCGCCTTCGCCCCGTATCGGACCGTGATTCTGCAAATCTCTCCGTTTGCCGTCCAAAGCGGCGTCGCGATTCCGGTTCGTGACTGCTGGAGAGGATCGATGCAGCCGGCGCGACATGCCCGCCCACCACCGCGAATCCGCTAGTGCAGCGGCGTTTCGCCGCTTTTTTGCCTCGTTCTGATACGCCGAGGGCCGCGTTGACCAAGGCTAAGTCTCGGCGAACAAAGGGTTTTCTTAATGTCTTGTTAAGACTTTCCGGTCGCTTGAGGCGATTTTGTGTCGTTTCAGCAACAGCGCAGGGGGAAGGGCGGGCCAAACAGGACGAACTGGCAAGTTGGTGATTGCGCCAGCGGTCCCGTCTTGTATTTTCAACTCCGGAAGCAAGGGCGGTTGATCGTCCGACTTCTTAAATGTTGGGGATGGGGCAGGGAATACTGTCCTTCAGTATAATACCCAGACCTGTTTGAAACTTTTGACTGGAGGTCAGAAATGAACATCAAGAGCCTTCTTCTCGGCTCCGCTGCAGCTCTCGCAGCAGTATCCGGCGCCCAGGCAGCTGACGCAATCGTTGCTGCTGAGCCGGAACCAATGGAATACGTTCGCGTTTGCGACGCTTTCGGCACTGGCTACTTCTACATCCCGGGCACGGAAACCTGCCTGAAGATCGGTGGTTACGTCCGTTTCCAGACCAACTTCGGTCGTGATCAGTCGGGCACGTCTGACTGGAACACGTTCACACGTGGCCAGCTGCAGTTCGATGCCAAGAACGACACGGAACTTGGCACGCTCGAAAGCACCATCGTTCTGCAGACCAATGCTAGCCAGGCTAGCGGCGCTGAAAGCGACGAAACGGACCGCACATTCTTGGATACGGCTTCGATCTCGATCGCTGGCTTCAAGTTCGGCTACTACTACAGCTGGTGGGACGACGGCATTGCCGGCGAAACCGACGCTCTTGCAACCAACACCCTGTTCAACTCGATCTCGTACACCTACGATGGCGGCGCATTCAAGGCCGGTATCTCGGTTGACGAACTCGAAGGCATCGGCCGCGTTGGTGGTTTCCCCGATTCGCCGAACGATTTCAGCCGCAAGGATAACGGCGTTGGCGTTGCTGCCATGCTGTCCGGTTCGGTTGGTGGCGTAACGGCGACCCTGCTCGGTGGTTATGACACGGAGCGCGAAGAAGGCGCTGTCCGCGCTATCTTGTCCGCTGAACTCGGTGCTGGCACGTTCAGCCTGGCTGGCGTCTGGGCTTCTGACCCGAACGTATACTACAACGAATCCGAGTGGACCGTTGCAGCATCGTACGAGTTCAAGGCAACCGACAAGCTGACCATCACTCCGGCAGCTCAGTACTTCAGCGACTTCGGTTTCTACGACGGTGTTGATGCTTGGCGTGTAGGCCTGACGGCTGGCTACCAGATCACTGATGGTCTGAAGTCGCTCGTAACGGTTCAGTACCAGGACGTTGACGATGGTTCGTTCACACGTTTCGACGGTACGACCAACAACATCGGTGGCGACGAAGTTTCTGGCTTCATCCGTCTGCAGCGCGACTTCTAATCTGATCGTCTGATCAGATTGTAAATTGCCCGCAGCCTCTTCAGAGGTTGCGGGCTGTTGCATTTGAGTAACTGTTGTTGACGGTGCAGACTTTGGTGATCCGTTCGAAGCAGGTTTAAATTGAATACTGAGCGCGGCCGTCTTTGAATAATTCCTCTTTGGAGGGGGTTCTTTGGGCCGAGCACGAGACAAAGCGGGCGGTAACGCCGACTTTGAAAGCGCGGGTATCGGAGCCTATAGTCTCCACTACCAATTCGCTGTCGGCCGCCCCGCCAAACCGGTGGAAAGCGTATCTCTCAAGCTGCTCTTTGAGCGCTATGGAGATTTGCTCTGGGAGCCAGGGTCTCACAAATATAATGTGACGGCCTTTATATATGAACTCCACACTCTGCTGATTACGCCTGAGTTCTCGGTATTCACTGACGAAATGCTCGATGGCCTGATCGCCTCTCTCCGCAAACGCGGCAACAGCAACGCAACCATCAATCGAAAGATGGCGGCACTGAGCAAGCTGTTGCGGAAGGCGTTAAAAATGGGAGAGATACACAGTTTACCCGAATTCCGGCGCCAGAAAGAGAAATCTGGCCGTATTCGTTTCCTTGAATACGACGAGGAAGATCGGCTCTTTGCAGCGATCGAAGGCCATTCAGAACTCTATCATCGCTTTTGTGTCTTTCTCGTTGATACTGGCGCCCGTCTGGGAGAGGCCATCAATTTAAGATGGACAGACATTAACGAAAATCGCGCGACGTTCTGGGTGACGAAATCCGGAAAGAGCCGGTCAGTCCCTCTTACGTCGCGTGCTGTCGCCGCGGTTGCCCGCCAAGCCGGTCAAAACGGACCTTTCGTTACCATCGATCAGCAACAATTCCGCGCGGTGTGGAACCAGTCCAAGCAAGAGGTGGGGTTATCGACCGATAGCGACGTCGTTCCCCACGTGCTCCGCCATACGTGTGCTTCAAGGCTTGTAAGAGGTGGCATCGACATCCGCCGCGTACAGGTATGGCTTGGTCACCAAACGCTTCACGTCACCATGCGATATGCACATCTCGCTCCATATGATCTCGATGGATGCGTGCCGATTCTGGAGCGTCACAAATAAGGGCACAGGGTCTTTTAGCGGTTGGCCTTCCCGCAACTGGTCGGGGTTGTGAAGGGGAGGTCAAACGCGCCTGGTGAGGTATTTCTGACTGGAGGTCAGAAATGAACATCAAGAGCCTTCTTCTCGGCTCCGCTGCAGCTCTCGCAGCAGTATCCGGCGCCCAGGCAGCTGACGCAATCGTTGCTGCTGAGCCGGAACCAATGGAATACGTTCGCGTTTGCGACGCTTTCGGCACTGGCTACTTCTACATCCCGGGCACGGAAACCTGCCTGAAGATCGGTGGTTACGTCCGTTTCCAGACCAACTTCGGTCGTGACCAAGTACAGAAGGGTGCTTTCGAAGGCAACGGTTCGTCCAGCTGGGATACCTTCACACGTGGTCAGCTGCAGTTCGACGCCAAGAACGACACTGAACTTGGCACGCTCGAAAGCACGATCGTTCTGCAGACCAACGCCGACGCGGCTGACAACAGCGACTCGACCTTCCTTGATACGGCTTCGTTCGCGATCGCCGGCTTCAAGTTCGGTTACTACTACAGCTGGTGGGACGACGGCATTGCCGGCGAAACCGACGCTCTTGCAACCACCACCCTGTTCAACTCGATCTCGTACACCTACGATGGCGGCGCGTTCAAGGCCGGTATCTCGGTTGACGAACTCGAAGGCCTCGGTCGCGGCGGTCCGTTCCTTGCTACGCAGCTTCCGAATGACTTCGGTCGTAAGGACAACGGCGTTGGCGTTGCTGCCCTGCTGTCTGGCTCAGTTGGTGGTGTAACTGCTACCCTGCTCGGCGCATACGACACAGAGCGTGAAGAAGGCGCGATCCGCGCTATCTTGTCCGCTGAACTTGGCGCTGGCACGTTCAACCTTGCTGGTGTCTGGGCATCCGACCCGAACGCATACTACAACGAATCCGAATGGACCGTTGCAGCATCGTACGAGTTCAAGGCAACCGACAAGCTGACGATCACTCCGGCTGCTCAGTACTTCGGCGACTATGCTTTCATCAACGGTGTTGATGCATGGCGTGTTGGTCTGACGGCTGGCTACCAGATCACAGACGGTCTGAAGGCTCTTGCTACAGTTCAGTATCAGGACATCGACAGCGGTTCTTACAACCGTGCTGGCGCGACGACAAACTACGTCGGCAACGATGCGACAAGTGGTTTTCCTGCGTCTGCAGCGCGACTTCTAATCTCTGGTTTCATATCAGTGATGGAAAGCCCGGTCGAAAGACCGGGCTTTTTCCGTTTGGGCGTTTGGCCCCGCTTACGGCTCGCGTAGCCGGCGCTGTTATCAAATCCTGTCGATGAACGCGGTGATTTCGGCCAGCAAATCCGGGCGATGCAGCAGCGGGGCATGTCCTTGTCCCATAGCTGTAATTGTTTTCATGTCCGAATGCCGTTGCCCCATCTCCGCGAAGGTTGCCTGTGACAGAATGCGGGAGTTCTCGCCCCTGATGACCATCAACGGCACTGTCTCAAACCCCTGGTAGAGGGACCAGAGATCCGGCAGCGGAGTGTTTGCATCCATGCTTTTCAGAGGTTCGATGATGGCCGGATCGAAATCAGCGGCGAGAATGCCGTTCCTTTCGCGGAAGACGGCCTCTGCCATATCTCTCCAGTCCGTATCGTCGAGGGCGGGGAAAGCCGCGCCATGTATTTGCTTCAGGCTGTCGACAGCCGCTTCCCACGACCGCGGCGGTCGTTGCGCCTCCAAATACTGCCGGATTTGCAGGAGACCGGCGATGTCGATGACTGGCCCGATATCGTTCAGGACTACGGCGGCGAGCAGCGCTGGCCGCAGGGTTGCGAGAAGATGCAGGATCAGGCCGCCGCGCGAGGTGCCGATGAAGATTGCGCGGGCAATATCGAGAGCGGCGCAGGCGCTGATGACGTCTTCCGCCTCCACCGGTAGCTGATACCGGCTTTTGTCTGCATCCCAATCCGAATATCCACGCCCCCGATAGTCGAGCGCGATGACCCGGCGTGGTTTGTCGGGATGAGTTGAAAACGCTGCCGCTAGAAGGTGAAAATCGCGGCTATTGCGGCTGAGACCGGGGAGGCAGACGATCGGAAGTGCCGCCGCCGTTCGCGGATCGTCCTCGCCATAGTCGCGGGCGTAAAGCTGCAATCCGTCATTGGCTAAAAAACGGCGTTCCTGAAAACTGATTTTGGTGGCGCTCGTCACGATGTCTCCCTTCGACGATTGTCGGAAGAACCATAGCTGATCATGACAGGGCCGAAAGAGGGGCGGCGGACTTTGTGCCGTCCGGCAATCCAGGTTCGCTGCCGGAAGGCGAATAAAGGAATGTTGTCAGCGACCCACGCGCAGATCTTTTACGATATCAGCTGTTTGCCCGAGCCGGGATTTGTAGACCTGATAGTTTTCCATCACCCGCTGCACATAATTGCGGGTTTCGGCGAAGGGGATGCGCTCGATCCAGTCGACCACGTCGTCGATCGACTTGCCGCGCGGGTCGCCATAGCGGTTGATCCAGTCGGGAACACGGCGGGGGCCGGCATTATAGGCGATGAAGGTAAGAATGTAGGAACCGCCGAAATCGTCGATTTGTTCGCCGAGATAATGGGCGCCGAGCGTGGCATTATAGGCGGTGTCCGTGGTCAGGCGCTCCTGGGAATAGGCAAGGCCATGCCGTCCGGCCACGCCCTTGGCCGTACCCGGCAGGATCTGCAGCAGTCCGCGTGCGTTCGCCGGCGAGATCGCCGCCGGATTGAAGGCGCTTTCCTGGCGGGCAATCGCGTAGGCCAGCGCCTTGCCTGCACCACTGATATTGGCATTTGCCGGAATGACGCCGATCGGGAAGGCGAGGGCCGCGACATCGATGCCGCGGCCGAACGCGAGCTTGCCGATCTGCAGCGACAGCTGATGGCCACCGGTTTTTTCTGCGCGGGCAGAAAGGATCGCAAGCTCTCCTGGACTGGTCATCTCCTCGGCCAAGGCGCGGTAGAGATTATCTGCCCGCCAGCCATGCCCTGCCTCTTCCAGCCGTGCGATGGCCTGCACCGCCTCGCGGCCTTCGAAGCGGGACCGATCGTCGGCCGTCGGCGACGGATAGGCGACGTTCAGCCCCTTACGGCCAAGCCGTGCGGCCGCAAGCTGCCCATAGAATGTGCCGGGAAAGGCCGCAGCCTTGGCAAAATACTCTTTTGCATCGCCAGGCGCACCGGCTTCCGCAGCGCGCCCCATCCAGTACCAGGCCCGCGACACCGAAATCGGCCTGTTGGAGGCCTTCAGGATGCGTTGAAAATGCTGCGTTGCGGCCTGCGCGTCCTTCAGCCCGCGCAGGGCATACCAGCCGGCATGGAATTCAGCATCGACGATATCGGCCGGACTGATCGCTGAATTGTTTGCCGCGATCGCATAGGCCGCCTTGAACTTGCCCTGGTCCAGCAGACCCCGGCTGATGATCCGTTGCTCGACCCACCATTCGCCCGGATTGACCAGCGCGTCCTTGTCTTTCGAAAGGCCGGCCAGAAGTTTGGCGGCCTCTTCGTATTTCTCTTGCTTGCGCAGATATTCGATCCGAATGAACAGGTAGGCCGGTTCGTTGGCCCAGGATCGGTCGACAGCTGCAATCAACGCCGCCGCATTGCCGGCCTTTTTGGCCACGGCGATCCAGGCACGATAAAGCGATTGCGCCTTGCCGAGGTCGCTGAAGCGGGCAGCCTGGTCGAGGCGGGCGCGATACAGCAGCATTTCCATCCGCTGTTTGTGGTCTTCTGTGGTCAGGAGGCCCGGAAACTCTGCAAGGATCTTGGTTTCGGTGTCCTTGTCGAGGACATCCTTCAGCCAGAGGCCACGCAGCAATTTTGCGGCCGCGTTCGTGTCGCCCGTCTGCTGGAACGCGCGCGCCAGAATGATGGTGCCATCGGGCGTTTCCGGCCGCGTCGTCCCAAACGCCGAGAGAACATCGGCAGCGGCCGGGTTCTCGCGGTACATCGCACGCTCGGAATTGGCACGCAGTGCGCCGAGCCCGGGCCAGCCCTTCAGCTCCCGCTGCGCGGCGGCGATTTCATAGGAAGGCACGCCCTTTTGTCCGGAGGTGGCTATTGCCCAGGTGAGAATGTGGCGGTCGAGCGTGCCCTTGGCCATGGCGTTGCGGGCCACGATCGCTTGTCCCGCATCCTTGTTGGAAAGGGCGTCCAATCCGGCTTTCAGGTTCGCATTGACTGGTATCGAGGCGGTGGCGGAAATGATGGAGCCGGTCACGTCAGGGGAAGGGGCTCGGCCGGTCTTCACCAGTGCCTGCGGCTTTGGCCGGGGCAATGGAGCCTGATGGTCTTGCGCAGAAACGGCTACCGTCGAAAAAACCAATGCCGTTGCGCCCAGCATCGCAATCATGTGGCGAAACATATGCCCACGCATCCACAACCCCATGCTTGCCGGCGACATTCTCTCATTTGGCGACGCAATCGCTAACGAAAGGTTACCGGTTTTCATTCAATTCCATAAATATGGGTGCGCCCATTCTGGCAGCTGGCCCGGCTCTGAAATGCGCAAAACGTCCGCTCGCCCCGATGCGATAGAGAGTAACCGGCAACGAATGGCGCGATAGAGTGCTTGCCGCAGGCACTTCACATGATTAAGGTGCGCCAGTTTTCTAACCATGAAATGCGGCTAAAGCGTGGGTTGGTTTCAAGCTCCCGGGCCGTCAGGAGTCGTGCATGTTCAAGGGATCCATTCCCGCACTCGTCACCCCGTTCACCGCTTCCGGCGCCGTGGATACGGATAGCTTTGCCGCGCATGTCGAATGGCAGATCAGCGAAGGCAGTCACGGTCTGGTGCCGGTCGGCACGACTGGTGAATCGCCCACCTTGTCGCATGCCGAGCATAAACGCGTGGTGGAACTGTGCATCGAAACCGCGGCCAAGCGCGTGCCGGTGATTGCGGGCGCCGGGTCCAACAATACGACAGAGGCTGTCGAGCTGGCGCAGCACGCCGAGAAGGCCGGCGCGGACGCCGTTCTGGTGGTGACGCCCTATTACAACAAGCCGACCCAGAAAGGGCTTTTCGCCCATTTCGCAGCGGTTGCCGAAAGCGTGAAGCTGCCGGTGGTCATTTATAATATCCCCGGCCGCTCCGTCGTGGATATGAGCGTCGAGACGATGGCTGCCCTGCACAAGGCCTACCCGTCGATCATCGGCGTCAAGGATGCGACCGGCAAGATCGAACGGGTCTCCGAGCAGCGCCTGTCCTGCGGTGCAGGCTTTGTCCAGCTGTCTGGCGAGGATGCGACAGCGCTCGGCTTCAACGCCCATGGCGGCGTCGGCTGCATCTCGGTCACTGCCAATGTGGCGCCGCGCCTCTGTGCCGAATTCCAGGAAGCGACGCTGGCCGGCGATTATGCCAAGGCACTCGATTATCAGGACAAGCTGATGCCGTTGCACAAGGCAATCTTCATGGAGCCGGGCCTGTGCGGCGCCAAATATGCGCTCAACCGCCTGCGCCAGATGAGCCGCACCGTGCGTTCGCCGCTGCTGTCGACCCTGGAACCAGCAACCGAGGCTGCCATCGACGCAGCGTTGCGCCATGCGGGGCTGATGAACTGATGGCACCCAAAGGCAGCCAGCGTGTGGTCACCAAGATTGTCGCGGAGAACCGCAAGGCCCGCTACAACTACGAGATCATGGATACCTACGAGGCCGGTCTGGTTCTGACCGGCACCGAGGTGAAGTCGCTGCGCGAAGGCAGAGCGAACATCGCTGAATCCTACGCCACCGACGAGGGTGGGGAGATGTGGCTGATCAATTCCTATCTGCCGGAATATCTGCAGGCCAACCGCTTCAATCACGAGCCGCGCCGCCGCCGCAAGCTGCTGCTGTCGAAACGTGAAGCCCACCGGCTGCAAAGCGCGATCAACCGCGACGGCATGACGCTCATCCCGCTCAAGATCTATTTCAACGATCAGGGCAGGGCAAAACTCGAACTTGCGCTCGGCAAGGGCAAGAAGCTGCACGACAAGCGCGAAACCGAAAAGGAACGCGACTGGAACCGGCAGAAGAGCCGGTTGCTGAAGGACCGTTGATCCGGTGGGGGAAGATCAGATTGAAAAAAAGGACCGGCTGTGATCAACCGGTCCTTTTTCGTATTCAATCGTTGAATTCTTCGGTGACGGGTTCGGTCACCCGGACTGGGCGTTCCGAAGGGTCGCGGCCGACTTCGGCCTTCAGGCTGACAAGCTCGATGAAGTGGTCGGCCTGCCGGCGCAAATCGTCGGCGATCATCGGAGGCTGGGTCGACATTGTCGAGACGACGGAGACCTTGCGTCCCTTGCGCTGCAGCGCTTCCACCAGAGTGGTGAAGTCGCCATCGCCGGAAAAGATCACCAGGTGATCCACCGTTTCGGACTGTTCCATCGCATCGATGGCCAGTTCGATGTCCATATTGCCTTTGATCTTCCGGCGCCCGAGAGAATCGGTAAATTCCTTGGCCGGCTTTGTCACAACCTTGTAACCGTTATAGTCTAGCCAATCGATCAGTGGCCGGATCGATGAATATTCCTGGTCCTCGATCAGCGCCGTGTAATAATACGCCCGAAGCAGGTAGCCACGCTTCTGGAAGGCCTTGAGAAGCTTGCGATAATCAATGTCGAAACCAAGGCTTTTCGACGCGGCGTACAGGTTGGCCCCATCGATGAAGAGCGCGATTTTTTCGCGTGGGTCGAACATCGTAATTCCTTTTTGTTGTCTTAATGTCTTTTGTATTCAACCTTGGCGAGCATAAACGTCCTCGGTAGCAGACAGTTCGAATACATTAAGCTTCCATCATATTCCAGCTTTCTAAGCCAGCATTCGCTTTAGTCTAAGAAAATTCGGCTTGGAATAGCTAGTTCTCGCAGTTTTTTGCTAAAAATATCAGATATCCAGCTCTGATTAGATTTTTTTTCTGATGGGTAAGGCGTGACGCCCTCAGCACAAATGTCAATTTCTCCATGCTTCATCAGGGTTTAACAATATTCAACCATCATTTAGGCGGATGTCAAAGCCAATCGCTCGGGAGTGGTTATTCGGATATCATTTTCGCCTCCGGCACTGCCCCAGCCGGGATTTCCGGATATCTTTTTTTGCATTGCAGGAAAAACTTGAATTTATGCGGTTTTGATTGTATCGGGCAGGGTAATTCCTGAAATCGGAGCCGCGCATGCTGTCAAGCCGACGGCTGGACGGGTTCCGGTGTTGTTAATCAGCGCAGCAGCGGATCGTCCTTATGGCATCCATGATTTCAGCTGCGCTCTTGAGATCCAAAGGACAGGCAATGGCCCGCGTCACCGTTGAAGATTGCATCGACAAAGTCGATAACCGTTTCGAGCTTGTGCTTCTGGCAAGCCATCGCGCCCGCCTGATCTCGCAGGGCGCTGCGATCACCATCGATCGCGATAACGACAAGAATCCGGTCGTCGCATTGCGCGAAATCGCCGACGAAACGTTGTCGCCGGGCGACCTCAAGGAAGACCTGATCCACTCGCTGCAGAAGCATGTCGAGGTCGATGAGCCCGAGCCCGATCCGGCTTCGATGATCAGCGGCGACGCCGGTTCGGTTTTTGCCGACCAGTCGGGCGAAGACGATCAGCCGGAAGTGGTGACCTTCGACCGCATGTCGGAAGAAGAGTTGCTGGCCGGCATCGAAGGCCTTGTTCCGCCGGAAAAAAGCGACGACTATTGAGCCAATGCGGTGTCCGGCCTCTTGGCCGGACGCGCTGCTCGGATGCAATGCCGCGTTTTCGTTTGGAATTCGCGCAACGCCGGTATTTGCAAAGCAGTGCGCCACTCCTATGATTGGCGCACTTTTTGTTTCCGGATCTCTCCTGGAGTCCCTCGCGGATGATGCGCCAATACGAGCTCGTTGAGCGCGTTCAAAAATACAAGCCCGATGTAAACGAAGCACTTTTGAACAAGGCTTATGTTTACGCCATGCAGAAACATGGCCAGCAGAAGCGGGCGAGCGGCGATCCCTATATCTCCCATCCTCTTGAAGTCGCCGCCATCCTGACCGAGATGCATCTCGATGAATCGACCATTGCGGTCGCACTGCTGCATGACACGATCGAGGACACGACGGCGACGCGCGCCGAAATCGACGAGCTTTTTGGCGAAGACATCGGCGCGCTGGTCGAAGGTCTCACCAAGATCAAAAAACTCGATCTCGTGACGAAAAAGGCCAAGCAGGCGGAAAACCTGCGCAAGCTGCTTTTGGCGATTTCCGACGATGTGCGCGTTCTTCTCGTCAAGCTTGCCGACCGGCTGCACAACATGCGCACTCTCGACCATATGTCGGCGGAAAAGCGTGCCCGGATTTCCGAGGAGACGATGGATATCTATGCGCCGCTTGCCGGCCGCATGGGTATGCAGGACATGCGCGAAGAGCTTGAAAACCTTGCCTTCCGCCACATAAACCCGGAGGCCTTCCAGACGGTCACCCGGCGCCTTGAAGAGCTTTCGACACGCAACGAAGGGCTGATCAAGAAGATCGAGGACGAGCTGGGTGAACTGCTCCAGGCCAGAGGGCTGACGGGCACTCTCGTCAAGGGGCGGCAGAAGAAGCCCTATTCGGTTTTCAAGAAGATGCAGTCGAAGTCGCTGTCCTTCGAGCAGCTTTCCGACGTCTGGGGCTTCCGCATCATCGTTGCCGATATTCCGGACTGCTACCGGGCGCTTGGGATCGTCCACACCCGCTGGCGCGTCGTCCCCGGCCGGTTCAAGGATTATATCTCGACACCGAAGCAGAACGACTACCAGTCGATCCACACGACGATCGTCGGCCCGTCCCGGCAGCGCATCGAATTGCAGATCCGCACGCGGCTGATGCACGAAGTTGCCGAATACGGCATCGCCGCCCACACGCTCTACAAGGATAGCGTCGAGCCCGTCGGCGAGGTCAAACTGTCGCCGAAGTCCAACGCCTATTCCTGGCTGCGCCGGACGATCGAGTCGCTTGCGGAAGGGGATAATCCGGAAGAATTCCTTGAGCATACAAAGCTCGAACTGTTCCAGGATCAGGTCTTCTGCTTCACGCCGAAGGGCCAGCTGATCGCGCTGCCGCGCGGCGCGACCCCAATCGACTTTGCCTATGCCGTTCACACCAATATCGGCGATACCTGCGTTGGCGCCAAGATCAACGGCCGGATCATGCCGCTGGTCACGCGATTGAACAACGGCGATGAGGTCGAGATCGTCCGTTCCGGCATCCAGGTGCCGCCACCGGCCTGGGAAGAGATCGTCGTCACCGGCAAGGCCCGGGCCGCCATCCGCCGCGCCACGCGTGCCGCCGTACGCAAGCAGTATTCCGGGCTCGGCTACCGCATCCTCGAACGCACGTTCGAGCGGGCCGGAAAATCCTTTACCCGCGAGGGGATGAAGCCTGTCCTGCACCGGCTCGGCCACAAGGAGATCGAAGACGCGATCGCCGCCGTCGGACGTGGCGAACTGTCCTCGCTCGATGTCCTGCGCGCCGTCTATCCCGATCACCAGGACGAGCGGGTCACGGTCAAGCCTAATGACGAGGGCTGGTTCAACATGCGCAGCGCCGCCGGCATGGTCTTCAAGCTGCCCGGACGCCCGAAGGACATGTTCGACGTGCTGGACGGCGAGGGACCGGAGGCTCTGCCGATCCGCGGGCTTTCCGGCAATGCCGAGGTGCATTTCAGCGCGTCTGGGGCGGTTCCGGGCGATCGTATCGTCGGGATCATGGAAAAGGACAAGGGGATCACCATCTATCCGATCCAGTCTCCAAGTCTGCAGAGGTTCGACGAGGAGTCCGAACGCTGGATCGACGTGCGCTGGGATCTCGACGAAGCCAACAATACCCGGTTCATGGCACGTATACAGATCAATGCGCTCAACGAACCGGGAACGCTGGCCGAGATTGCCCAGGCTGTCGCCACCAGCGATATCAATATCCGCACCCTGTCGATGGGCCAGGTGGCCGCTGATTTCAGCGAGTTCCAGCTGGATATCGAGGTCTGGGACCTGCGTCAGCTCAACCACCTCATCACACAGATCCGCGACCTGCCGAGCGTTTCGACGGTCAAGCGCGTCTTCGAGTAATGCCGCCTCCAAGGCGTCATCGTTTTTCTTTCCATCGGGGCGATACCGATGGCCAGCCGCAAGTCTCATAGTCATCGGGCGACGGCTGGCAGAGGCTCGTGTCCATGTTTCGCCATGATTGACGGCCGTTGCGCATAGGTTGGCGGCAATTGCACTCCGATTGTGCATTTTTTAAAGCGAAAAAGTGCAGGTCATGCGCGCAGTGCATGGCTGCCGCCTTTTTGTAGCTCTGGTGAAGAGAGCCTCCTTTCACTATCTTCAGCGTCGGGAGGTAAACGAAAGAAGGTTTACCATGTTTAAGCAACTGAAGAAGATCACCAACGCCCTGCGCGTCCCGTCTGTTGAGGACCGCGAACTCAACTACCTCAATGGTTCGCTCGACCGCATCGACCTGGAATACCGTCAGCGTCAGATCGACCGCGGCCTGTTCCGCAACTCGTTCTAAACTATCGTCTTGTCCGGCTGCCTGCATCGCCAGGCTGCCGGGACCTATGCGTATAGCGTATGGCCGATCGGCTTTCTGTGCATGAAGTGCAGATATGATCCGCTTTACGGATGCTGTCCGAATGGACTGTCTGCACGTGCGGCGCTGGAAATGCAGTTTTTCGCGCCGAATGCCATTGAACAGCCATATCTCCATCGTCTATCAGATAGTTATGTTGTTCAGACGCAAGAAGCCGGCCACGTGGTCGGGAAAGCTCCGTGAGTTCCTGTGGCCGCGAAAAGGTTTTTCGCGCGGGCTGCGTTATCTGTCGATGCGTGTGCTGAGGCTATCGTCGTCGCCTCATTCGATCGCGGTCGGCGTTGCTGCCGGCGCTGCGTCCTCGGCCACCCCGTTCGTCGGCTTTCACATTCTCATCGCGCTGGCTTTTGCCTATCTCTTGTCCGGCAACATGATCGCGGCCGGCATATCGACGGCGCTGGCCAATCCTTTGACCATTCCGTTCATCCTGGCGGCCACTTACGAGCTTGGCTTGATCATGCTGGGCACAGAGGGCAACGGCGCCATGGCCGGTCAGGACATCCTCCACATGTTGCGCCATCTCGAAATTTCCCATTTGTGGGAACCTGTTTTGAAGCCGATGCTGATCGGCTCGGTGCCGCTTGCAGCCGCCAGCGCCGTGGTTTTCTACGCGGCGGCTTATTATGCGGCAAGACTGTTCCAGTCCCGCCGGCACATCCGCCGCCAAACCAAGATGCAGGCACGTGCCGTCGCCTGGGCCGATGATGTTTGATTTCTGGCGAATTTTTAACTTGGCAGAGGGCGCACCGTTTGCTCTTGTTGCGTTTCACTAGGGTATTTTCATTTCGATGATTATCGGCATCGGCAGTGACCTGATCGACATCCGGCGTATCGCCAGTTCGTTGGAACGTTTCGGCGAGCGTTTCAGCCATCGCTGCTTCACCGATATCGAAATCCGCAAATCGGAAGGCCGCAAGAACCGCGCCGAATCCTATGCCAAGCGGTTTGCCGCAAAGGAGGCCTGTTCAAAGGCTCTCGGCACGGGGCTGGCGCAGGGGGTGTTCTGGAAGGACATGGGCGTCGTCAATCTGCCGGGCGGCAAGCCGACGATGCAGTTGACCGGAGGCGCTGCCGAGCGGCTGGCCGAAATGCTGCCGGCTGGCCATCGCGGCGTCATTCACCTGACCATCACCGACGATTTTCCGCTGGCGCAGGCCTTCGTCATAATTGAGGCTCTGCCCGTTGCTCAAGATTGAGGAAGCGTTTAGAGCATGTCCAAATGAAACGGACCGTACAATCGGGCTTGCGTTCATTTGAAAGGACGGCGCCGCGCACGATATGCGTCAGGCAGCCGCTGATCGGATGGCCATCGGGGTACGGAACCGTAGCGAATAGATCCACCCGGCTTTGATGCGCGTGTGGTGATCAGATCAAGGAACAAGTGGCGTGGCAGAAAACATCGACAAGAAGCAGGCTGGCGGCCTTTGGGAGAACGTCAAGGTCATCATCCAGGCGCTGCTGCTCGCCGTAGTGATCCGCACCGTGTTCTTCCAGCCCTTCACCATTCCGTCGGGCTCGATGATGCCGACGCTTTTGGTCGGCGATTACATCTTCGTCAACAAGTTCGCCTATGGCTATTCGAAATATTCCCTGCCGTTTTCGCCAGACCTGTTCGAAGGCCGCATCTTCGCCAGCGAACCCAAGCGCGGCGATGTCGTGGTGTTCCGCTTCCCGCCGAACCCGGACATCGACTACATCAAGCGCCTGATCGGCTTGCCGGGTGACAAGGTCCAGGTTCGCGACAGCATTCTCTACGTCAACGACACGGCCGTTCAGCGCGTTCCGGACGGCATGTTCCGCGCCGACGACCAGTACGACACTGGCGCCGAGGTGCCGGTTTTCCGCGAAACGCTCGACAACGGCGTCAACTTCGACACGCTCGACCAGTTTCCGGATTCGCGCGGCGACAACACCCGCGAGTTCATCGTTCCCGAAGGCCATTATTTCATGATGGGCGACAACCGCGATAATTCGGCCGACAGCCGCTTCGACGTCGGCTTCGTCCCGGCACAGAACCTTGTCGGCCGCGCCTCGATGATCTTCTTCTCGCTCGGCAACGACACATCGTTCCGGGAAATCTGGAAATGGCCGACCAACCTGCGTTACGACCGCCTGTTCAAGAGCGTCGAATGAGCAAGGGCCGTTCGCTGAACACCGAGGACCGGCAGCGGCTTGAGGTCGCGATCGGTTACAGCTTTGTCCAGAAGGAACGGCTCGACCGGGCGCTGACCCATGCCAGCGCCCGCAACGCCAAGGGCTCCAACTACGAGCGGCTGGAATTTCTGGGCGACCGGGTGCTAGGGCTCTGCGTCGCCGAACTGCTGTTCGATACCTTCAAGGATGCCGACGAGGGCGAGCTTTCCGTTCGCCTGAACCAGCTCGTCAGTGCCGACAGCTGCGCGCTCGTCGCCGATACGCTGTCGCTGCACCTGTTCATCCGCACCGGCGCCGACGTGAAGAAGCTCACCGGAAAATCGATGCTCAATGTGCGCGCCGATGTGGTAGAGTCGCTGATCGCGGCGATCTATCTCGACGGCGGGCTGGAGGCTGCACGTGGCTTCATCCAGCGCCACTGGTTGTCGCGGGCAAGCCGGGTCGATGGCGCGCGGCGCGATGCCAAGACCGAACTGCAGGAATGGGCCCACGCCAAATTCGGCGTGACACCGAGCTACCGCATCGACGACCGCTCCGGCCCGGATCACGATCCGCGCTTCACGGTGACGGTCGATATACCCGGTATAGGTCCCGAGACGGGCATCGACCGGTCCAAGCGCGCTGCTGAACAGGTGGCCGCCACGAAAATTCTGGAACGCGAAGGCGTCTGGAAGAAAGCGACGACGGCCTGATCTGTCCGGAGGCACGGTTCCTCCCGAAAGATCAGGCAATCCTTTGACAGACAATGCGATTTTGCGCGCCTCAGCGGCGCCCGGTCGCCCAATCGGAAATTACGGACACCATGAGCGAAACAGAACCAACTGCAGTAGAAACCGAAAAGGGCCCGACCCGGTCCGGTTTCGTCGCCCTGATCGGCGCCACCAATGCCGGCAAGTCGACGCTACTCAACAAGCTGGTCGGCGCCAAGGTGTCGATCGTCAGCCACAAGGTGCAGACGACGCGCGCTATCGTGCGCGGCATTGCCATCCACAAACGAGCCCAGATCGTCTTCATGGACACGCCCGGCATCTTCAAGCCGCGCCGCCGTCTCGACCGCGCCATGGTCACGAGCGCCTGGGGCGGCGCCAAGGATGCCGATGCGATCATGATGCTGATCGACAGCGAACGCGGCCTGAAGGGCGATGCGGAAACCATTCTCGAAGGTTTGAAGCATGTCGAGCAGCCGAAGATGCTGGTTCTCAACAAGATCGACCAGGTCGAGCGCGAAGATCTGCTGAAACTTGCGACGGCTGCCAACGAGTTCGTCGATTTCGAACGTACTTTCATGATCTCGGCGCTGACCGGCTCCGGCTGCGACGACGTGCTCGATTATCTCGCCATGAAACTGCCGGAAGGTCCCTGGTACTATCCGGAAGACCAGATTTCCGACTTGCCGATGCGCCAGCTCGCTGCTGAAATCACCCGCGAAAAGCTGTTCCTGCGCCTGCATCAGGAATTGCCCTATTCGTCGCATGTCGAAACGGAAAAGTGGGAAGAGCGCAAGGACGGTTCGGTGCGCATCGAACAGGTCATCTACGTCGAGCGCGACAGCCAGAAGAAGATTGCGCTGGGCAAGAACGGCGATGCGATCAAGGCGATCTCCATGGCGTCGCGCAAGGAACTGTCGGAAATCCTCGAACAGCCGGTCCACCTGTTCCTGTTCGTCAAGGTTCGCGAAAACTGGGGCGACGACCCCGAGCGTTTCCGCGAGATGGGCCTGGAATTCCCGAAGTAATTTTGTCCGCAACAAACCCTGCCGGCGCCTCCGTCAGCAGGGTTCTGCCACCGCTGGTTCTGATCGCGGCCAGCGGCCGATCGCCGTGAATGCCACGACCGCGCCGATGCCGAGAACAACGACCGATGACAATGCCACCCACGCACCGCCTTGTTCGATGAGCACGGCAAAGGCGAAGGGGGCCGCCGCCGAGACCGCCAGCCGGACGGCGGCCAGTTTTCCCAGCATTTCGCCATAGCCCGAAGCGCCGAAAAGAAACAGCGGCAGCGATCCCTGCACGATGCTGGCAAGGCCCGAGCCGAGGCCGACGAGCAGGGCAAACAGGATTGCGCCCCAAAGGTGGTCGCCGGAAACGATCAGCACCGAAGCGCCGCCGATGATGAAAACCGCCGAAAGAATTGCGAGCGTCAGCGGCGATATATTCCGCCCCATCAGCATGTTGGTGAAGCGGCTGAGCACCTGTGCTGGTCCGAACAGGGTTCCGACCAAGACGGCGCTTGCGCCAAGCCCGACCGCCCCGAGCAGAGGCACCATATGAAACAGCAATGAAGCGAGCGCAAATCCTTGCAGCGCAAACCCTGTGGCCGTCAGCAGGAAGGCGCGACGCCGGTGTTCCGCGATCACGGTACCGCCCGGGGCCTTGGTATGCGCAGGCTGATTTATCGATTCGGCACTGGCAGCCTGTCGCGCAAGCCAGGTGATCCAGAAATGGACCGGTAGGCAGACGGCCAAATTGAGTGCGGCGAAGATCAGGTAAACCGCGCGCCACGAAAAATGGTCATGCAGTTCGACCGTGACCGGCCAGAAAATGGTCGAGGCAAAGCCGGCAATCAGCGTCAGATGCGTGATGCTGCGCTGGGCATTGCCGGGAATGATCTGCACCAGCGTTGCGAAGGCTGCGTTGTAAAGTACCAGCGCCGAGACGATCTCGATCGCGACGATGCCGGCGACATAGGCCACCGGGTGGAAGGCGGAGGCGCAGATGAACAGGATGACGGCGGCGGCAGCCGAGCCGATCGTCATGATCCGGCTTGCCCCATACCGGTCCATCCAGCGTCCGACGCGCGGCGCGACGAGGCCGCCCGCCAGAAGGGAGGCGGAGAAGATGCCGAAGACGACTTCCACCGGCCAGCCGAAGTCAGCCGCCATGTCCGGCGCCAGAATGCTGAAGCTGTAGTAGAGCGTGCCATAACCGATGATTTGCGTCAGCCCGAGACCGAAAATCAGGAGCAGACGGTTGCGCGGCGAGGGCGAGGTCATATGCTTTTCAGCCCGACCCGTTGCTCTAGTTTTGCCGCATCCTCCTTGCGCTCGCTATAACGGTCGGTGAGGTAGCCTGAAACATCGCGCGTCAAAAGCGTGAACTTCATCAGTTCTTCGATCACATCGACCACGCGGTCGTAATAGGCCGACGGTTTCATCCGGCCATTTGTGTCGAATTCCTGATAGGCCTTGGCGACG
The DNA here is from genome assembly GCF_049896125.1 of Pararhizobium sp. DWP1-1-3. Taxonomy (NCBI): domain Bacteria; kingdom Pseudomonadati; phylum Pseudomonadota; class Alphaproteobacteria; order Hyphomicrobiales; family Rhizobiaceae; genus Pararhizobium; species Pararhizobium sp. DWP1-1-3. Next base: position 138,807 of record NZ_JAFCTR010000012.1, on the reverse strand, counting down.
GAGGACTGGTTGGGAATGGTGATCATCCGCATCCAGCGCCCGAGAATGCGCATCTGGTTGAGCGCATTGAAGCTCTGCGAGCCACCCGAGACCTGCATGATCGCCAGCGTTCGCCCTTGCGTCGGCCGTACCGACCCGACCGACAACGGGATCCAGTCGATCTGCGCCTTCATGATGCCGCTCATGGCGCCGTGCCGCTCCGGGCTCACCCAGACCTGGCCTTCCGACCACAAGGATAGCTCACGCAATTCCTGCACCTTCGGATGGCTGGCTGGTGCTGCGTCGGGTAGGGGCAAGCCTTCCGGATTGAAGAACTTCACCTCTGCGCCGAAATGCGTCAGCAGACGGCCCGCTTCCTCCGCAAGCAGGCGGCTGTAGGAGACCGTCCGGAGCGAGCCGTAAAGAATGAGAATGCGCGGTGGATGACTGGAGCACGGCGCGCGTAACGCACCGATATCAGGCTTACGAAGATGGTCGAGGCTGGCTGCGGGCAGATCAGACAAGACGCTTGCCCCCGGCATCGAGCACCTGTTCGCCGTCTTCCTTGGCAAACGCGCCCTGATGCGTATCCGGCAGGATGTCGAGCACGACTTCGGACGGCCGGCAGAGCCGCGTGCCGATCGGCGTGATGACGAACGGCCGGTTGATCAGGATGGGATGTGCCAGCATCGCATCCAGAAGCTGGTCGTCGCTGAGGGCCGGATCGGCAAGGCCAAGCGCGTCGTAGGGCGTGCCTTTTTCGCGGATCGCTGCGCGGACGCTGAGGCCAGCAGCCGCAATCATCGTCTTGAGCTGGTCGCGGCCCGGCGGGTTTTGCAGATAGTCGATCACTGATGGTTCGATCCCGGCATTGCGGATCATTGCCAGCGTGTTGCGCGACGTGCCGCAATCGGGGTTGTGATAGATGGTGACGGTCATGATTGGCCTCGGCGCGGATGTTTAAATGTTGGTGGAGGGCTGCCGCAGCAACCAGTTCATCAGGATAAGCGCACAAAGCGCGCCCAGAAGTTCGGCAATGACGAAACCCGGCAGATCGAGCGGCCGGATGCCGGAGAAGGTGTTGGTCAGCGAGCGAGCCAGCGCCACGGCGGGGTTGGCAAAGGACGTTGACGCAGTGAACCAGTAGGCGGCGGTGATATAGAGCCCGACCAGCCATGGGATGGCCTTCTGATCGAAACGGATGCCGGCAAAGATGACGGCGACGAGGCCGAAAGTTGCCATCCACTCGGAAAACCACTGGGAGCCGCCGGTTCGGAGCGTCACAGAAGCCTCGATCACCGGAAGATCGAACATCAGATGCGCCGCTACCGTCCCGGCAACGCCGCCCACAACCTGTGCCGCGACATAAAATCCGAGGTCTCGGCGCGCCAGATCGCGCTTCAGTGCGAAAACCAGCGATACGGCCGGATTGAAATGCGCGCCGGAGATCGGCCCGAAAATGGTGATCAGCACCACCAGAATGGCGCCGGTCGCCAGCGTGTTGCCGAGCAGCGCCAGCGCCGTATCGTCCGTCAGCCTATCGGCCATGATGCCGGAACCGACCACGGTCGTTACCAGCAGGCAGGTTCCAAGCGCTTCGGCGACAAGACGGCGTGGCAGATCGAATGCCGGCATCATTCGGCTTTCGCCGGGTTGATCGATGCGCCTTCCATTGCGCCGATCTGGCGCAGATGTGTTTCCATCGCCAGCTTGTCGATTGAGCTGTGCGGCAGGCTCAGAAAAGCTGTGATCCTGTTTTTCAGGAAACGTGCGGCCTGCGAGAAGGCCCGCTCTTTCTCGAATTCGGTGCCTTCGACAGCGGCGGGGTCCTCGACACCCCAATGTGCAGTCATCGGATGGCCGATCCACACAGGGCAGGCCTCGCCGGCCGCATTGTCGCAAACCGTGAAAATGAAATCCATCTGCGGTGCGCCGTCGACCGCGAACACGTCCCAACTCTTCGAGCTGAAGCCGGTCGTTGGATAACCGAGCGCCCTCAATTCCTGCAAAGCGAGGGGATGAACGGTTCCCTTTGGATAGCTGCCTGCCGAATAGGCCTTGAAGAGGCCTTTTCCTTCAGCGTTCAGGATGGATTCGGCGAGAATTGAGCGGGCTGAATTTCCCGTGCAGAGAAAGAGCACGTTGTAGATACGGTCAGGCATGGCCTTTTTCCTTCGGCGTACAGCAGGGAACGAGATCGGCGATCAGCGGCGCGCACAGATCGGGATGACCGGCGCAGCAATCTTTCAGGAGGAAAGTCACCACTTGGCGCAGGCTGTCGAGACTGGCGCGATAGACGATGGACCGGCTTTGCCGCTCGGCCGTGATCAGGTCGGCCCGTTGCAGGGTCGCCAGATGGGTCGACATGGTGTTGTGGGGGACCCCGAGCAGCCGGGCGATTTCGCCGGCTGGCAATCCGTCCGGCTCATGGGTGACGAGCAGCCGGAAGGCATCCAGGCGCGTGGTCTGGGCGAGGGCGGCAAAGGCATTGACGGTGGTTATATTGTCCATGTGTCGAGAACTATCGACATAATAATCATTCGTCAAGATCGATTTGCCGCCACCGGCTGGCGATGCTGATCATCGAACAGTCTGTCACGGACGCGCCGTCTTGCCGTTTTTCCGCGCGCATGAGATGCCAGAGCGAGAAGACGGCCCGGCGGTTCCGGGGCTGGACGAGGACAGTGACGATGCCGCAGCTGGTCGATGGGAAATGGGAAACCGGCGATGTCGCCGCCAGCGAGATGAAGAACGGCGCCTTTCACCGCGAGCCGACCAGCTTTCGCAACTGGATCACGGTGGATGGATCGCCGGGACCCGATGGCCAGCCCGCTGTACCCGCCGAAGCCGGCCGCTATCAGCTTTTCGTCGCCTTCATCTGCCCCTGGGCCTCGCGCACGTTGATGATGCGCAATCTGAAAGCCCTGCAGGACATCATTTCCGTGTCGATCTCCGAGCCGGAACTGGGCGAAAACGGCTGGACCTATGCGCAGCCGCAGGATGCCGGTCCGCGTGCCGGCAAGATCCGCTACCAGCACGAACTCTATACGGCGTCCGACCCGCATTATACGGGCAAGGTTTCCGTTCCGGTGCTTTGGGACCGCAAGGAAGGACGCATCGTCAACAACGAATCGGCCGATATCATCCGCATCCTCAACACCGCCTTCAATCACCTGACGGGCGATAACCGGGATTTTTATCCGCAGAGCCTGCGCGCGGAGATCGACCGCTGGAATGCGCCGATCTACGAGCGGGTCAACAACGGCGTCTACCGCGCCGGCTTTGCCAAGACGCAAGGCGCTTACGAGGAAGCGGTGACCAGCCTTTTCGACATGCTGGATACGCTGGACGCCCATCTGTCCGCCAACCGCTACATCGCCGGGATCTATTTCACCGAAGCCGATATCCGGCTGTTCGTCACGCTGATCCGCTTCGATGCCGCCTATCACGGCGCCTTCAAATGCAATCTGCGGCGTCTGGAAGACTATCCGAACCTGTCGAACTATCTGCGCGAGATCTATCAATGGCCGGGCATTCGCGAAACGGCACGGATCGATCATATCAAGCGCGGCTATTACTCCATCGCCCATATCAATCCGACCGGGATCGTGCCGCTTGGCCCGTTGCTCGATCTCTATCGTCCGCATGACCGCGCGAGGCTTGCAGGGCAGGGTGTTGCTGCTGGCTGACCGCCCGATTTGATAAGCAAATAAATCCTTGAGGGACCAGCAAAGCCATTGCCGAATGGTAAAACATCATTATTTTTAGGGGGTGTTCTGATGGATAGAGCTCCCCGACCGGGGCGCCCAGACGATTTGCCCGGCAGCCGGATGGCAACCGCTCTTGCGAATTGCCCACATTCCGCCCTCCCGGACGACGCCGATGGCGCTCCAGCTGCGGTTCTTCTCGTTTCCGAACGTCCGGCAAAGCCGAGGCCGGCGGCACGTGACCATTCACCAGAATGCTCTGCATCTGTGGTCGAGGTCCGGAATGAACACAACATTTCTGAGAATTTTCCGACGGCTGGTTCAAAAAGGCAATCTGACACTCATCCTCTCGTCTGGAGAACGGGCGATTCTCGGCGACGGGTCCGGCGTTCCGGTTACCGTGCGGACGCTGGACGAGGAGGCCGAAAAGGCGATCCTGCGCGATCCGGGCCTGCGGTTCGGGGAAATGTATGTCGAGGGGCGCATCGTCATCGAGGAAGGCAACATTTTCGACCTGTTATCGATGGTCAAGGCCAACGGTATGGAAAGGGCTGCAACGATCAGCAACACGGCGACGGCGCTCCTGCATGTGGCCGAACAGCAGATCAAAAGCCGCCTGCCGGTCAATCGCAACAGGCACAATGTCGCCCATCACTATGATCTCGACGGCAAACTGTTCGACCTGTTCCTCGATCAGGACTGGCAATATTCCTGCGCCTATTTCGATCCGCCGGGTATCGGCCTCGACGAGGCGCAGACGGCGAAGAAACGCCATATCGCCGCCAAGCTTCTGCTGGAGCCGGGCCAGTCTGTGCTGGAGGTCGGCTCGGGCTGGGGCGGCATGGGCATGTATCTGGCCGAATCCTCCGGCGTCGATGTCACCGGCATCACGCTGAGCGAAGAACAGCTGAAAGTCTCGCGCAGCCGGGCACAAAAGCGCGGGCTTGAGGATCGCGTGCGGTTCGAGCTGCAGGATTACCGCACGATGACCGATCGCCAGTTCGACCGTATCGTCTCTGTGGGCATGTTCGAGCATGTCGGCATGGCCAACTACGGCAATTTCTTCACCAGGATGGCAGGATTGCTGGCACCCAAGGGCGTGATGGTGCTGCATTCGATCGGCCAGGCGGAAAAACCCTGGGCGACCAATCCCTGGATCGAGAAATACATCTTTCCCGGCGGTTACATGCCGGCGCTGTCCGAGGTGGTGCCGGCGATCGAGAAGGCCCGGCTGGTGATCCGCGATATCGAGATCCTGCCGATGCACTATGCCCACACGTTGCGGGCCTGGCGCGAACGGTTCACCGCCCGCAAGGAGGAAGCGATCCGGCTCTATGACGAGCGTTTCTTCCGCATGTGGGAGTTCTATCTGGCCTCGTCGGAAACGGCCTTCCTCTACGACAAGCTGTCGATCTTCCAGATCCAGCTGTCGCATGAACTGGAGGCCGTGCCCTATACGCGCAACTATATCGGCGAGCGGGAGGAGCGCCTGCGGGCGTTCGAGAGGACCCGCGCGCCACTGGAGCCGGTGGAATTCTGAGCCATCCGCCGGCCCGGCACCGGTATCCATCTGTGGACGCCCCGAGGCGAGGGGGCGCCTTCACTTGGCCTTGATGGCATGTGCATCTATGCTCCCTGCCAAATCAGCGCAAACCACGGAATGCCATGTCCCTGCCATCAAAGTCCATCGCCGTCCTCATCGCCCAGGAAATCAAGGCAACGCCCGCCCAGGCGATCTCAGCCATTGAGCTTCTGGACGAAGGTGCGACCGTGCCCTTCATCGCCCGCTACCGCAAGGAAGTGACCGGCGGGCTGGATGACACGCAGCTGCGCAATCTTGCCGAACGGCTGGTCTATCTGCGTGAACTCGAGGCGCGGCGGATTTCCATTCTCGATTCGATCCGCAGCCAGGACAAGCTGACGGCAGAACTGGAAACCAAGATCGCCGGCGTCACCACCAAGGCGGAACTGGAAGACATCTATCTGCCCTACAAGCCCAAGCGCCGCACCAAGGCCGAGATCGCCCGCGAACGTGGCCTGGGGCCGCTTGCCGAAGCGATCCTTGCCGACCGGACGATTGCCCCGGCCGACCGCGCCAGCGCCTATATCACCGCCGATGTGCCGGATGTGAAGACGGCGCTCGATGGCGCCCGCGACATCATCGCCGAAGGCATCAGCGAAAATGCCGACCTGCTCGGCCGGCTGCGTGCCCATATGCGCCAGGTGGCGCTGATCCGGTCCAAGGTCGTTGAGGGCAAGCAGGAGGCCGGCGCCAAGTTTTCGGATTATTTCGATCATTCGGAGAAATGGGCAACCGTGGCCGGACACCGGGCGCTTGCCATGCTGCGCGGCTGGAACGAAGAGTTCCTCTCCGTCGATATCGTCGTCGATCTCGACGACACGTCGCCGGTCAAGCCGGTCGAGCGCACCATCGCCTCCGTCTACCGGGTCGGCGGCACGTTGCCGGGCGACAAGTGGCTGATGGAGATGATCGGCTGGACCTGGCGCGTCAAGCTCTCCATGTCGCTGTCGCTCGACCTGATGCGCGAACTGCGCGAGCGGGCCGAAGAAGAAGCGATCCACGTTTTCGCCCGCAATCTCAAGGATCTCTTGCTTGCTGCCCCCGCCGGTTCGCGCGCCACGATGGGTCTCGACCCAGGCATCCGCACCGGCGTCAAGGTGGCGATTGTCGATGGCACCGGCAAGCTGCTCGAGACAACCACCGTCTATCCGTTTCCGCCGAAGAACGACATTCGCGGCACGCAGGCGGAGCTTGCCAGCCTTGTGCGCAAGCATAAGATCGAGCTGATCGCCATCGGCAACGGCACCGGCAGCCGCGAGACCGAACGTCTGGTTGCCGATATGCTGACGCAACTGCCGGCCGGCCCGAAGCCCACCAAGGTCATCGTCTCGGAGGCCGGCGCGTCGGTCTACTCCGCCTCGCAGGCCGCAGCCGATGAGTTCCCCGGCCTCGACGTGTCCCTGCGCGGCGCCGTCTCGATTGCCCGCCGCCTGCAGGACCCGCTGGCCGAACTGGTGAAAATCGAACCGAAATCGATCGGCGTCGGTCAGTATCAGCACGATGTCGATCAGGGCCGCCTCAACCGCTCGCTGGAAGCGGTCGTCGAAGATGCGGTGAATGCGGTTGGTGTTGACCTGAACACCGCCTCGGCCCCGCTGCTTGCCCGTGTTTCCGGCCTTGGAAAATCGTCGGCAGAGGCGATCGTCGCCCATCGCGATGCGACCGGCGCCTTTACCAGCCGTAAGGAGCTGATGAAAGTGCCGCGTCTCGGCGCCCGCACCTTCGAGCAATGCGCCGGGTTCCTGCGCATCCGCGATGGCAAGGAGCCGCTCGATGCTTCCTCGGTGCATCCGGAAGCCTATGGCGTTGCCAAGAAGATCGTCGCCGCCTGCGGCCGCGACCTGCGCGCCATCATGGGCGACAGTGCCGCGCTCAAGCAGCTCGATCCGAAAACCTTTGTTGACGAGCGTTTCGGCCTGCCGACGGTCAAGGACATTTTTGCCGAACTCGAAAAGCCCGGCCGCGACCCGCGCCCGAGCTTCAAGACGGCGACCTTTGCCGACGGCGTCGATGACATCAAGGATCTGAAACCCGGCATGCTGCTCGAAGGCACGGTCACAAACGTCGCCGCCTTCGGTGCCTTCGTCGATATCGGCGTGCATCAGGATGGGCTCGTGCACGTCTCCCAGCTTGCCGACCGTTTCGTCAAGGATCCGCATGAGGTGGTGAAAGCCGGCGATGTCGTGCAGGTGCGCGTCACCGAGGTCGATGTCCCCCGCAAGCGTATCGGGCTCACCATGCGCAAGGACGGTGCCGCTGAGTCAGGCGCTAACGAGATGAAGAGCGATCCGAAGGCCGCCCACCAGGCCCGCCAGACCCTGGCCCGCACCCAGCAGCAAAAGCCGCAGGCACCGTCGCAAGGCGCTTTTGGTGCGGCACTCGCCGAGGCGATGAAGCGGAAGTAGGACGCAGAGCATCGGGAGATTCGGTTGCCGGCATGTCCGGCAATCGGATTCCGTGCTGATTGTCTTCACCTGCCGCCGGGGGTAAAACTCAAGATATGCAATGGAGCGATCAGGCCATCATCATCGGCGTCAAGCGGCACGGGGAAACCTCCGTCGTCGCCGAGGTGATGACGCGGGCCCGCGGCCGTCATCTCGGCCTGGTTCGCGGCGGCCGGTCGCGGACGATGCAGCCGGTGCTGCAGCCGGGCAACGAGGTCGAGGTCACCTGGCGGGCACGGCTCGATGAGCATCTGGGCGAATTCAGAATAGAGCCGGTGCGGCTTCGTGCAGCGCGGTTGATGGAGGCGGCAACCTCGGTCTATGGCGTCCAGGCCATGGGGGCGCTCTTAAGGCTTCTGCCCGAGCGCGATCCGCATCCGCATCTCTATGAAGCGCTCGATGTCATCCTCGAAAACCTGCACGATCCCAGCGACGCCGGAGAACTGTTCGTGCGCTTCGAGATCGCCGTTTTGAACGATCTCGGCTTTGGTCTCGACCTTGCGGAATGCGCCGCGACCGGCACGCGCGACGATCTGGTCTATGTCTCGCCGAAATCCGGCCGCGCCGTCAGCCGTGCGGCAGGCGCGCCCTATGCCGACAAGATGCTGGCATTGCCCGGATTTCTGGCCGAAGGTGGTGCGGCCGACTATGACAGTTTGGCTGCCGCCTTCCGCATGACCGCATTCTTTCTCCACCGCCACGTCTATGAGCCGCGCGGCATCCGCCTTTCGACCGCCCGCGACGGTTTCGTCCAGGCCGCACTCAAGGCCCTGAAACCGCAAGGCGCCATCGTCCCCCCATAAGGATACTCGAAAGCATGACCGTCGAACTCTATCCCGGAATGACCGTGTCCGGCATCGGCACGGTGCCGCTTGCGGCTGTTGCGCGCGATGGCGGCCTGAAGGCGATGCGCGATCTTCTGGCAGGTGTGCATCCAGCACCGCCGATGGCAGCCACGCTCAAATTCGGATTGACTGAAGTCGAAGAGGGCAGGGTCGTGTTCGCGGGCCTGCCATCCGTCGAGCATCTCAATCCGCTCGGTACGGTGCATGGCGGCTGGGCGGCGACCATCATGGATTCCGCGCTGGGTTGCGCTGTCATGACGACGTTGAAGCCAGGCGAGGCCTATACGACCGTGGAATTCAAGGTCAATCTGGTTCGTCCGTTGCTGCCCGGCATGGGTGAGGTGTTGTGCGAAGGCAAGATCGTCCATCGCGGCCGCACGCTGGCAACCTCGGAAGCCTGGTTGAAGGACAAGAACGGCAAGCTGCTGGCGCATGGCACGGAAACCTGCGCCATCTTTCCGGTCGAGAATCTGATGCGGTAGGCTTGTGTCCGTCCGATCCGGTTGGCGCCGCGCCTTCGTATGCTGCGCCGTTGAGACTTTGTCCGGGGAATAATCAAGGTTTGGCAATTTTCCCGTGAACAGATGGCCGTGCTCATCCGTCTCCGATTTGGCCTTTGGTTGAAAACCTGTATGGTCGGCAGCATTGCGCCGGTCCCGGTGCCAGGGAGAAAACATGCTCGAAGTCATTGCTTTCGTTGCTTTTGGTCTCGCGCTCGCAGCGCTTCTCAACGGACGCAAGACAGCCGAAAGGCTGGACACCGAGATTGCCGCACTGAAGGAACATCTGGCGCAGCTGGAGGCGCTTCGTCCTGTCGTTCCGAGTATCGATGCGGTGGTTGAAGCCGCAGATCGGCCGGAGGTGCCGCAAAGCGCGCCGCAACCGCTGGACACGCCTCCCTTCGAACGCAAACGCCTGGCGGATATCAAGACGGGCGACGCGATTTTCGGCGGCCCGCCGCCCAGCCAGGATGCGGTCGAAAAAGCTTCGCGCGGCGAGCCCGTCGCTGCCCGCTCGAACGCAGCGACCACCATCGATGCCGTCGCCCCCCGCCAGAAGGAAAGCCTCGAAAGCCGCCTCGGCGCGCGCTGGGCAGTCTGGGTCGGCGGTATCGCGCTGGCGCTCGGCGGCATTTTCATGGTCAAGTATTCGATTGATGCCGGGCTGCTCAGCCCGGCTGTACGTCTGTTCATGGCGGCCATCTTCGGGCTGGTGCTGATGGCGATCGGCGAATTCATCCGCCGCCGCGCCGTGCCGCTGGTTGGCGACGCATTCCAGAATGCGATGATCCCCGGCATCCTGACAGCTGCGGGCGCGGTGACTTTGTTCGGCGTCTGCTATGCCGCTCACGGCGTCTACGGGTTCATCGGCCCGGTAACGGCTTTCGCGCTGCTGGCTCTGGTATCGCTTGCCACCGTCGCCCTGTCGCTGTTGCATGGTCAGGCGCTGGCCGGCCTCGGCCTGCTGGCGTCGCTGGTCACCCCGGCGCTTGTCTCGTCTGAAAGCCCCAGCCCCTGGACTTTGTTCGGCTTTCTCGGCATCGCCTGGATCGCCACCCTTCTTGCCGCCCGCATCCGCCGCTGGACGGTTGTGCCGTCGATGGCCAATATCGGCCTTAGCCTCTGGGCACTCGCCTATATCGCCTCCTCGACGCCATTCGAAACCCGGCCGGTGACCCTGGTCATGCTGGTGATGATCGCCGGTATCGGCTTCGTCTGGCCCGGCCGGCAGGCCGGCATCATCGACAGCGAACCGGTAGAGACGAACCACCCGCTGGAGACTGTGCACACGTCCTGGGAACGCACGATGACGCCGCCTTTCGTCGCGATCACGGTGACAGCCGGAATTTCCGCTTTGCTGACAGCGCTGGCGATGATCAGCCCGCTCGCCACCGCGTCCGGCTATCCGGTCATCGAGTTCGGGCTGATCGTTACTGCTCTGGCCGCACTTGGCGCGGTGCGCCGCTATGCCGTTTATCCCGCCATCTTGTCGGCACTCGTCGCTGTGATCGGCGTCTGGAGCATGACGGCGCTCAGCGGCCTTTTGACCTTTATCGACCCATCGATGCCTGGTCACATCGCAACGTTTACGGTGTCCGGCCACACCGCGATGTTGGCCAGCATGCTGCTGTCCTGCGCCTTCATCGCCCTTGGCGCCTGCGCCATCCACCTGCACGGCACGGAACGTCCGCCGCTGGCAACGATCTGGGCTGCCATCGCAGCCGTCGTGCCGGTCGCGCTCATCGGCATGTCGCTGCTGATGACCGGCAACCTGACATTCGACCTGCCGCACGGACTGTTTGCGCTGGCGGCGGCCCTGGTTCTCCTCGGGCTCACCGAATGGTTTTCGCGCAGAAAGGCTGCCAGTGACGGGCTCGATCTGCCACAGGCGTTTCTGATCGCCGGTTCGCTCGGCCTTTTCGTCATCGCCTTGCATGCCCTGACCGATGGTCTGGCAACCACGATCCTGATTGCGCTTTTCGGAACGGGCTATGTCGCGGCAACGCGCCTGCGGTCCTGGCCCGCACTGCCCTGGATGATGGTCGGCGCTGCCATTGCCGTGCTTGCCCGCATCGCCTGGGAGCCGACCATTGTCGGCTCGCTCCATCTTGGCAAAACACCGGTCTTCAATGCACTCCTCGCCGGCTACGGCATTCCGGCGCTGCTTTTGGTTCTCAGCGCATTCGAGCTTCGCCGCTGGCCGGACCTGCGGGTGCGAAATCTGTTGCAGGCGCTCGCCAGCCTGTTCGTGCTGCTGACGGTCGCCATCCTGGTGCGTCATGCCATGAACGGCGGCGTGCTTGACAGTGCGGTGCCGACGCTCGGCGAACAATCGATCTACACGCTGCTCGCCATCGGCGGCTCGGCCATCATGATGACGCTCGACCGAAAATCACCAAGCCCGGTCTTCCGTTATGGCAGCATGGTCATCGGCGTCCTGTCGATCCTGTCGATCCTTGGCGCCCATCTGATCGGCCTCAATCCCTATTTCAGCGGCGAACTGCTCGGCTCGATCCCGTTCTTCGATCTGCTGCTGATCGGCTATCTGCTGCCGGGATTGGGCTATGCCGGTCTTGCCTGGTATGCGCGCGGCAAACGGCCGGTTCCTTATGTCACGGTGCTCGCCGTCGCCGCTGCCGTACTGGTGTTTGCCTGGGCAACGCTGTCGGTCCGGCGGTTCTGGCAGGGGCAGAACATTGCCGACTGGAAGGGTTTCCTGCAGGGCGAGACCTACACCTATTCGGTCGTCTGGCTGCTGCTCGGCGTCTTGCTACTGGTGCTCGGCTCTCGCTTCAACGCCAAGAGCATCCGCATCGCCTCGGCGGTGCTGGTCTTCGTGGCGGTGCTGAAGGTTTTCCTGATCGACATGGCCAATCTCGAAGGTTTTCTGCGCGCGCTCTCGTTTATCGGGCTCGGTGCCGTGCTGATCGGCATCGGACTGTTCTACCAGAAGATCCTGTCCGGCAAGGCTGGCGCCGAGCCGCAAACGCCGGTGGACATCGACGCGCAACCCGGCCAAGTAAACTGACGACTACGATTCGACTGTTCTTTCGGCATGGATTTGACATGAGCCACACTGCCTCGCTTGCCGCAGCCTTTGCGCCTCACCAGGCCCTTGCGGAACAATTGCTGCCCCATGCCGTCTCCGGGAATGACGGTTCGCATGATGCTGCCCATCTGATCCGGGTGTGGAAGAACGCGCTGCGCATCCATGGCTCTGAGGGGGGAGACCTGCGCATCATCGCCGCCGCCGTGCTGCTGCATGATTGCGTCTCGGTCGAAAAGAATTCGCCCGATCGCGCCCACGCCTCGCGGCTTGCTGCCGAAAAAGCTTTCGAGCTGCTCGACGAACTCGGCTGGAGGACTGCGGAGATCACTGCGGTGGCCCACGCGATCGTCACCCACAGCTTTTCGGCCAACATCCCGCCGGAAAGCCTCGAGGCGAAAATCCTCCAGGATGCCGACCGGCTGGATGCGATCGGCATGATCGGCGCTGCCCGCTGCTTCTACATTGCCGGGCGCATGGGCAGCGGCCTTTACGACCCGCTTGATCCCTTGGCGGAAGATCGTCCGCTTGATGACAAGGCCTTTGCCATCGACCATTTCGAGACCAAACTGTTCAAGCTGACGGATGGCTTCCAGACCGCGGCAGGCCGTGCGCTTGCCCGCCAAAGGCAGGAACGGCTGCGCGCAGTGCTCGGCATGCTGATCGAGGAAATCTAGCCAGTACAATGTGTTGGCTGGATTGCCGGAATCAGTACGCAATGCTTTTGAATCATAATCTGAATGCCTGGGAGTGACGACATGAAGGTGACCGGTCTCAACATCCATCCGCTGAAAAGCGGCCGCGCCATTGCACAGACCTCGGTTTCCATAAGGCACGACGGACTGGCCGGAGATCGCCGCTTCATGCTTGTCGATCCCGATGGAAAGTTCATCACCCAGCGCGAATTGCAGGCGTTGGCGCAGGTGGAGGCGACGTATGTGGCCGGTGGTGTGCATCTGAAAATGGGCACCCGCACGGCGACCGTATCCTTCGACCCTGCCCGGCGGCTGGATGTCCGCGTCTGGGATAGCGAGGTCAACGCGGCCGTTTCCGAAGATCGCGCCAGTACGACGCTTTCCGGCTGGTTCGGCCGTCCGGTCAAGCTGGTGCTGATGGACGACCAGGCAAGGCGCGTCGTAGGCGATGAATGGGCAGACGAAGCGGCACCCGTCGGTTTCGCCGATGGTTTCCCGGTGCTGATCACCACCACCGCGTCGCTGGCCGATCTCAACGTCACGCTGATCGCCAAGGGCCAGGAGCCGGTCGGCATGGACCGTTTCCGCACCAATATCCTGATCGACAATGACGAGCCCTGGGAAGAGGACTTTTGGGAAAGCGTCGAGATCGGCGGCATCACCTTCGATCTCGTCAAGCCCTGCGCCCGCTGCATCATGACGACGCAGGACCAGGTGACCGGCGAGCGTATCGGCGGCAACCCGATCCAGGGGCTTGCCGAAAAACGCATGTCGGCCGACCGCCGCGTGCCGGGCGTTCTGTTCGGCTGGAATGCCATACCGCGCTCGGAAGGGACCATCAATCTCGGCGATGGGATGCGGATCGTCAGCAGACGGGAAGTGCATTGGCCGATGAAGATCCGGGCTTAGTCAGATCAGCCTGCTTGGCCTGGGTACTGGTGAGGCCGGATACGCCTCGCTTGCCAATTTCAGTCGTCAATTCAGAGCTTTGAAGCTGCGCACACCGCAGGAATATCGCCACAGTTTCCGTGCGCGCTACTGAACGAAGGCTTTCATTCATCAATGTGGCTGATCCGAACGTCATTTTATTTCGCTTTTTTAGCAGGTTGTCACAGCGTAGATTGCCGCTTCAATCACACGGAGTCGCTTTATGTCCGCCGTTTCCACCGCTTCCGCCACGCGGGCGCCTGCCGCCAGTCCCGGTCTGCCCTGGCTGATCATCATCGCCGGCTCCCTCATTGCCGTTCTGACGTTCGGGCCACGCTCGGCCATGGGCTTCTTTCAGTTGCCGATGCTCGCCGATACCGGCTGGGACCGCACCACGTTCGGTCTGGCCATGGCCTTCCAGAATCTCGCCTGGGGCGTCAGCCAGCCGTTCTTCGGGGCGATCGCCGATAAATACGGCTCCTGGCGGGTGCTGGCCTTTTCCGGCCTCGTCTATGCGGGCGGCCTGATCATCATGGCCTTTGCCGATGCGCCGATCTGGCTGCATATCGGCGGCGGCGTCATGGTCGGCCTCGGCGTCGGTTCCGGCTCCTTCGGCATCCTGTTGTCTGCCTTTGCCCGCAATGTCACGCCACAGCAGCGCTCGATGGCCTTCGGCATCTGCACGGCAGCCGGGTCGGCCGGCATGTTCCTGTTTGCGCCGCTCAGCCAGGGCCTGATCTCGGCTTTCGGCTGGTCGGATAGCCTGCTCTACATGAGCGCGCTGATGTTGCTCGTGCCGTTGTTTGCCATCCCGCTGCGCGGCAATTCGTCGTCCGGCAGCCAAAAGGAAGTGCAATACAAGCAGTCGATCGCCGAAGCGTTGAAGGAAGCGCTCGGTCACAAGAGCTATCTTTTGCTGGTCACCGGCTTCTTCGTCTGCGGTTATCAGGTGGCTTTCATCACCGCGCATTTCCCGGCCTATATCGGTGATATCGGCATCGATGCGCGTTATGCGGTGATCGCGCTGGCCCTGATCGGTTTTTTCAACATCATCGGCTCTCTGGCCGCCGGTTTCATCGGGCAGCGCTATTCAAAACCCTATTTCCTGGCGTGGATCTATATCGCTCGCTCCATCGTCGTCTCCGCCTTCCTGCTTCTGCCGCAGTCGCCGATATCGGTGATCATCTTTGCCGCCGTCATGGGCCTGCTTTGGCTATCGACCGTGCCGCCGACCAACGGCCTTGTCGCCATCATGTTCGGCACGCGCCATCTCGGCCTTCTGGGCGGTGTCGTCTTCCTGTCGCATCAGGTCGGTTCGTTCCTCGGCGTCTGGATGGGCGGTTACCTGTACGACCATTTCGGCTCCTACGATCCGGTCTGGTGGCTCGGCGTGGTACTCGGCATCTTTGCCGCCATCGTCCATTGGCCGATCGAGGAAAAGGCCGTGGTCCGCCCGGCCATGGCCTGAGCTCCCGCGATTTCTTGCCCTCCTGCAGAAATAGCGGGAGGGCATTCTTGAAAATTGTCACAAAACTTTCTAAATCTCATCCACCGGCACTGCCGGTTTTGTTTTGATCCTATTATGCTCAATTTGAGCAAAATAGGATTGCCGCCGGAGGGGCGGCAAGAGGAGCAGTTCGATGACCATCGCACAGACCAATACAGCCCCGCAGGCTTCCGGCGCGGTAAAGACCGCCGCTGAGCGCTTCGGCATCCTTGAACGGCCGGACCTGACGTTCACGCCGGAGATCGCCCGCGAGACGGCGCATCTCTATGAGCGCGTCAAACAGTTCGTCCCCGCCTTCGAGTGGCCGGTCTATGCGCCCTACGTGCATGCCATCAACCGGCTGAAGAAGGAACGTGGCGCCGTGATCCTTGCCCACAATTACCAGACGCCGGATATCTTCCACTGCGTCGCCGATATCGTCGGCGACAGTCTGCAGCTGGCGCGCGACGCCACCAGGGTCGATTCCGAGATCATCATCCAGTGCGGCGTGCATTTCATGGCCGAGACCTCCAAGCTCTTGAACCCGGAAAAGACCGTACTGATCCCCGACGGCAAGGCCGGCTGCTCGCTGTCGGAATCGATCACCGGCGCCGATGTGCGGTTGTTGAAGCAGCGCTATCCCGGCGTGCCGGTGGTCACCTATGTCAACACGTCGGCCGACGTGAAGGCCGAGACCGATATCTGCTGCACCTCGTCCAACGTGCTTGCCGTCATCGAAAGCCTGGAGAGCGACACCGTTCTGTGTATCCCCGACGAATATCTGGCGATGAACGTCGCCAAGCAGACCAACAAGAAGATCCTCACCTGGAAGGGCCATTGCGAGGTGCACGAGCGCTTCACCGCAGCCGAACTCTTGGCCTACAAGCAAGCCGATCCCACCATCGAGATCATCGGCCATCCGGAATGCCATCCGGACGTCATCGCCGTCTGCGATTTTTCCGGTTCGACCGCCGGCATGATCAACTATGTCAAGGACAAGCGCCCGCCGCGCGTGCTTTTGGTCACCGAATGCTCGATGGCCTCCAACATCCAGGCCGAGATCACCGGCGTCGATTTCATCAAGCCGTGCAATCTCTGTCCGCACATGAAGCGCATCACGTTGCCGAAGATCCTCGACAGCCTGCTGTTCATGACGGAGGAAGTTTTGGTCGACCCGGCAATCGCCGGCCGCGCCAGACTTGCCGTCGAGCGGATGGTGAATTTGAAGCAGTAAAGGGGCTAGTCCCTCCCCCTTGTGGGGAGGGGTTGGGGAGGGGCTTTCTTTTAAATAAAGAAACCCCTCCCGGCCCTGCGGGCCACCCTCCCCACAAGGGGGAGGGAAAGTGCCAGTCCGGAGGAGGAAGAGCATGCTGACCGATCATTTCCGCCCACAGTCCTTCAACGGCATTGACGATATCGTCATCGTCGGCGGCGGTCTTGCCGGGCTTTTTTGCGCGCTGAAACTCAGCCCGCGTCCCGTCACCGTGCTGGCTGCGGCCCCGATCGGTCATGGCGCCTCGTCGGCCTGGGCGCAGGGCGGCATCGCTGCTGCCATGGGGCTTGGCGATACCGTCGACAAACATGTCGCCGATACGCTGATTGCCGGTGCAGGTATCGTCGATGAAAAGATGACGCGGATGATGGTCGCCGAAGGCCCGGCCCGCATTCACGACCTGCTCGGCTATGGCGTGCCGTTCGATCGTGACCTTGAGGGCCAGCTGCTCTTGTCGCGCGAAGCCGCCCATTCCGAGCGCCGCATCGTCCGGGTCAAGGGCGACATGGCCGGCAAGGCGATCATGGAAGCCTTAATCGCCGCCGTGCGCAACACGCCGTCGATCCGGGTGCTGGAAGGTTATGTCGTCGAGGAACTGGTGCGCCAGGGCCGCTTCATCTCCGGTGTCATCGCCCGCCCGGATGCCGGCCAGTCGAAGAAACGCGTGTCGTTCCCGGCCCGCGCCGTGGTGCTCTGCTCCGGCGGCGTCGGCCATCTGTTCTCGGTCACCACCAATCCGACCGAAGCCTGCGGCCAGGGCGTCGGCATGGCCGCCCGCGCCGGTGCCATCATCGCCGATCCGGAATTCATCCAGTTCCACCCGACGGCGATCAATATCGGCCGCGATCCGGCACCCTTGGCCACCGAAGCCCTGCGCGGCGATGGTGCGCACCTGATCAATTCGGCCGGCAAACGCTTCATGCTGGATATCCACCCGGACGGCGAACTGGCGCCCCGCGATATCGTCTCGCGCGGTGTGTTTGCCGAGGTGCAGGCCGGACGCGGGGCGTTCCTCGATTGCACCAAGGCGGTCGGCGCCCATTTCCCCGAAGCATTCCCGACCGTCTACGCCTCCTGCATGTCGGCGGGTATCGATCCCGTCACGCAGCCGATCCCGGTGGTCCCGGCCGTGCATTATCACATGGGCGGCGTCTTGACCGACGCCGAAGGCCGCACCTCGATCGATGGCCTCTGGGCCGCCGGCGAGGTGACCTCAACCGGCGTCCATGGCGCCAACCGGCTGGCCTCCAATTCGCTGCTCGAAGCGGTGGTCTTTGCCGCACGCATTGCCGAAAACATCAAGGGTATGTTGCCGGAACCGAAGATCACCGATTGGGGCGACAATGCCGGCGAAAACGACGATCCGGTAACCTTGGAGGACAGCCCGCCATTGACGGCGCTGCGCCATGTCATGAGCGATCATGTCGGCGTCATCCGCAGCCAGGATACGCTGGTCAAAGCCATCCGGGCGATTGCCAACCTGGAGCGCCAGAACACCCGGCTGCGCTTCAGCAACATCGTCACCACAGCCAAGCTGATCACTACCGGCGCCTATCTGCGCACCGAAAGCCGCGGCGGCCATTACCGCTCCGATTGCCCGGAGCCAAGGCCGGAATGGAAGCACCGGACGTTCCTGACGCTCGCCGAGGCCGACCGGGTCGTTGCCGAGGTGACCGAAACGGAAAGTGTTTGAGACTTCCCTTCTCCCCTGCGGGGAGAAGGTGGCCCATAGGGCCGGATGAGGGGGGCTAAACACCCAGAATGTGCCGTGCCGCCCCCTCATCGCCTCGCAGTCGCTCGGCACTTCTCCCCGCTGGGGAGAAGAGGAACTCACAACCGAAAGAAACCTGCCAATGACACCCACCGCCCTTCGTCCCGAACTGCCCGCCCTGATGGTCGAGGATCAGGTTCGTGCAGCCCTTCTCGAAGATCTCGGCCGCGCCGGTGACATCACCACCTATGCGACGATCGCGCCGGAGCGGACCGCGACTGCCGAAATGAACGCCCGCGAAACCGGCGTTGTTGCCGGCATGGAGCTCGCCCGCACCGCCTTCCGCCTGATCGACCCGGCGATCCGCTTCGAGGCTCTGGTGAAGGACGGCGACCAAATCGCGCCCGGCACCGTGCTTGCCCGCATTTCCGGCCCGGCCCGTGGCCTGCTGTCGGCCGAGCGCGTGGCGCTGAATTTCCTCATGCATCTCTGCGGCGTCGCCACCTATACCTCGAAATTCGCTGCCGAAATCGCCCATACCGGCGCCAAAGTCTGCTGCACGCGAAAAACCATTCCCGGCCTGCGGGCGCTGGAAAAATATGCGGTGCGCCTCGGTGGCGGCTCCAACCATCGTTATGGCCTCGATGATGCGATCCTGATCAAGGACAATCATATCGCCGTTTCCGGCGGTGTCGCCTCCGCCGTCCATGCGGCGCGCGCCTATTGCGGTCATCTCGTCAAGATCGAGGTAGAGGTCGATGGGCTCGACCAGATGCGCCAGGCGCTCACCGCCAGCCCGGACGTCATCCTGCTCGACAATATGGGGCCGGATTTGCTGCGCGAAGCTGTTGCCATCAACGCTGCGCATTGGCAGCTGTCGGGCGAGACCTATCCCGCCGATCCGCGCCGGACCAAGCTCGAAGCCTCCGGCAATGTCAATTTCCAGACCATCCGTGCCATCGCCGAAACCGGAGTCGACTATATCTCGACCTCGAAGATCACCATGGCCGCACCGACACTGGATATCGGTCTGGATGTGGTCATCGGCTAGGACCATGCCGCGTCACGCATCGGCGGCATGACGGCGTTGCCATTCGTCGGCGACGTCACCCATCGTCTTTGCCGCACCGTCCTTGATCCAGGCCATGAAGGCACGGTCGAACGCAAAGCCGGTGCCGCATTCGGCCGTCAGAAAACGGCGGACGTTTTGCGTGTTGCGGTAGGTCGGCGTGATTGGGGTGTCGCGGTCGATCGGATCGGCGTGCCAGTCGAAACCTGTCATCCGTCGTCTCCTACCGCTGCAGCACGAACGGGCAGACCACGCGTGCGCCGATCGTCAGCGTCTTGCCGCAGTCGTAGCGGCAGGTCTTGAATTGCCCGTTCAGGTCTTCGCTGCTCAGATTGCATTGGGTTACCGCCGGTTGGCCGGTGCTGCCATTGCCGTCGAAATAGTCGGGAATGGCCGGTTTTTCCTCTGGCGCGGTCAGAACGGCACCGGCGAGGAGAAGAGCTATCATCTTCATCGTTCGTCCTATCGCTGTCACCAGCTATTCAGCACAGCGCTGGTGAGTTGCCGGGAAGGAACCTTTACTAAAAGCATGCGGTTGGCGCAAATACGCCGTGCTCCGCCAGTCACACCGAACTTACCGTCCCCCAGACGATTGCGGCCGGCTCCGGGAGCGGCCGTGCGCCGCTTGCAGCCCCCAATCGATGCGCTCGTCGTCAAGCGTCTGGCGGTGCGGTCATTAACGATTACCGTTTTTCTTGGTGATCATCGCTACATCGGCCACTCGGCTATTCTGATCCACCGCCGGGTTTTCAAATCGCGCCGGTTGATCGTGGAACCGCTTGTCTCATCAGACGTTGCATGCTGAGGAAATCATCTCCACCGGAGGAATGTCTCATGAAACGCCTGTTCACCACGCTTGCGCTGGTTCTCGTCACGACAACCGCCGCGTTTGCGCAATCTTCATCCCAGACGGCCATCGCCAATTTCGTCGGCAAGGATGGCAAGGAAACCGGCCGGGCAGCCCTGACGCAGGGTAAGAACGGTGTACTGATCGAGGTTGAGGTCACCAACCTGCCGCCCGGAAAATGGGTGGCCTTCCATGTCCACGAAACCGGTAAATGCGACGCCGCGCACAATCACGAATCCGCCGGCAAACACTTCAATCCGGGCAAGACCGAACATGGGTTTCTTGCCGCCAACGGCCCGCACGCCGGTGATATGCCCAATCAATATGTCGGCGCCGATGGGGTCATGCGCGCCCAGGTCTTCAACAGCATGGTGGAGCTCGACAATGGCGAAGAGGGCATTCGCGGCCGGGCGCTGATGGTGCATGCGAAATCCGACGACAACCGCAGCCAGCCTTCCGGCGATGCCGGCGACAGGCTTGCCTGCGCCGTCATCGAGTAGCGGATCCAGCGGCCGTAAACCTATCGGCCGCCGACTTTCAGGCCGGGGGCCGGGCGTTCGTCGAGGATCTGGCGGCGGAAGCGGAAAAGCGCGGCGGGGCGTCCGCCGGTCGCAGCCGTCAGCATGCCGGTCGGCTCGACCAGTTCGGCACCTTCCACCAGGCGGCGGAAATTCTGCTTGTGCAGGTGGCGGCCGGAAATCGCCTCCACCGTTGCCTGCAATTCGGTCAGCGTGAATTCCGGCGGCATCAGCTCGAAGATCACCGGCCGGTATTTGATTTTGCCGCGCAGCCGCGCGACGGCGGTGGCAACGATCCGGCGATGATCGTGGCGCATGGTCAGGCCCACCGGCGGGGTGCCGGTCGAAGCCGCACGGCCGTCGATCACCGCTTCGCCGACAAGGCCGGCCTCATAGAGAAGTTCGTAGCGCTCCAGCACGCGCTCCTCGTCCCAGGGAAAATCGTCGAGCCCGAAGGCAAGGCGCGTGCGGGTCCGTCGCTGCGGCAGGCCCATGCGCTCGTCCTGATGCCCGCCCTTTTCCCATTGGCGCAGCGCCGGCAGAATAAGCTGGTCGATCAGCACCGGCCGGCCTTGCCGCCAGTCTTCCCAAGGCAGGTAACTGTACCAGTCGCGCCAATGCGCGCCGGCCTCGGCCAGCCGCGCATTGTTTTCCGCATCGGTGCGGGTCAGAGCCAGATAGCCGACCGACACCATATGGGTGCTGCTTTCGCCGGCCGAACGGTGGCGGCCCTGGTCGCCGAATGTGTAGAGCTGTTCGATATAGCCGAGGTCGAGTGCCGTCTGCCGTTCGACGCTGTCGCGCAGGCTGGTTTCGAACGTCCGGTGACGGGCGGGATCGAACGGACCGAAGGGCAGGCCGTCGCGGCTGTCGCCCTGCTCGTCGCTGACCGCAAGGATGCGCGGCGAACGGTTGGTCACCGCGACGATCGCGGCGTTCAGGCCGATTTCGACGGTGACGGTCCGCTCAGCCGGCATGGACTGCGGGCTCCGGTAAAGGCGAGAAGACGAAGGGCACATTGCCGTCCGTATCGGCGCCACGGCCGATCGCCTTGATCGCCGCCACCAGCCGGCCATTGCGCGACAGCAAGCGGTCGCCGATCTCGATCAGCCGGGAATTGGGGGTGACATAGGCGGACGAGGCGCGCAGCCGCAGCGCAAGCGCGGTCTCGTCCTGATCGGGCGCGACAGCGAGAGCTGCAATGACGGCAGCGGCAGGCGAGCGCGAAATACCCATCCAGCAATGGATCAACAGCGGTGCCGACCGGTCCCATTGTTTCGCAAAGTCGATGATCTGCAGCACATGCTCTTCGCCCGGCGCGACAAGCGCCGCGTTGCCGGCAAAGGTGATATCGTTCATCCCGAGCAGCAGATGACGGTCGGCCGCGATCACGGCCGGACGGTGAAAGGCCTGTTCCTTCGCCATCAGGCTGATCATTTCGCAGGCACGGTGGCGCACGGCCATCTCGGCGATGCGCGACAAAGGCGAGACGACGATCACCGGCATCTCAGGACACCGCCCGCACGGCTGCGCGTTCCGCTTCGATGGCGGCAAACCGTTCGGCAAACAGCTTTTGTGCCTCGATGGCGGGCAGCGGATCGATCAGGATCATCTCGCGGGTAATGCCGCGCGGCTGGCCGAAGAATTTGCGGGCCTCTACAAGCGAAAATCCGGCCAGCACGGTCGCCTCGAAATAGGCGGCGATCTGGTCGGCCTTCTTGATCCGGGTCTTCAGCTCGGCCGGTGCCGCGGAGGGGAGCCCGAAGCGCAGATGGATGGCGCCTTCCAGCCGTTTCTCCACGACCTTGTAGCCGCCGCCGACCACCGCCTTGAACGGCGAGATCATGTCGCCGATCACATATTCCGGGGCATCATGCAGCAGCGCCATCTGGCACTCCTCGGCCGTGCAGGGAAACTGGCGGCGAAAGATTTCCTCGACCACAAGACTGTGCTGGGCGACGGAAAAGGCATGGTCGCCGTCCGTCTGGCCGTTCCAGCGGGCGACACGGGCAAGCCCATGGGCAATATCGGACAGTTCGACATCCAGCGGCGACGGATCGAGCAGATCGAGCCGCCGTCCGGAGAGCATGCGCTGCCAGGCACGGGCAGACATCAGGCGCTTTCCTCACCGGCTTCAACCGGGAAATCCAGGCCGGTCCAAGCGGGCAGGGTGAGCGTCACCGCGATGTCTCCGGCAAGGATTTGCTCGCCTGAGGCGATGGCGTCGCCGGCCTTGTCGATGCGCACGATCGCCAGGCCCGACGAGCCGATAACGCTACCCAGTACCCCAATCGACCGCCCTTTGGCGGTCAGCGGCGTTCCGGTTTCGGGCAAAGCAGTGCCGGCGGCGACGATGACGACACGCCTCCGCGCCGTGCCGCGGTGCTGCATGCGCGACACGACCTCTTGGCCGACATAGCAGCCTTTCTTGAAGGACAGCGCACCGTTCTTGTCCATCAGCACATCATGGGGAAATGCGTCCTGCAGTGCATAATCGGCGCCCGAGACGGCAATGCCATTCAGGATGCGCAGGCGGTCATAGTCATCTGTTCCGGCCGTCTCGCCCTCAGTGTCATAGGCGCGGTAGACCGTTTGCCCGGCTTTGGCGAACCGCGCGTCGCGATAGGCGCCCGGCGCTGCCTCGAAGCGGACGGTGACCCGGGCCGGATTGGTGAGTGCCAGCGAAATCGGCGCGCGCAGCTTGTACATGGTCAGCCGCTTCAACAGCGCCTCGGCCTGGTCGGTGCCCGTTTCGAGGCGGATCGAGGTGCCGTCGCGGGTGACGATGAAATCGAAGAGAATCTTGCCCTGCGGCGTCAGAAGCGCACCCGGTTTGGCTTCGCCGTCTTCGAGAAGATCCAGATCGGTGGTGATCAGCGCCTGCAAAAATTCCTGCGCGTCCTGTCCGGACACGGTAATCATGGCACGTTCTTGAAGGGCGGCGGGCTGCATGGCGTTTGTCCTGTTCATCAAGTGAAACAGGTAGGATTTCGCAGGCGTCGCGGCAAGCGCTTTGCGTGGTCCTCAGTCGCCAGCCACGAAAAATTTCCACTGACCATCGGGCGTGATGCCGACGCGGTAGAAATTATAGTTGCCGCCTTCTTCCATCTCGGCGAAATCGCCGGCGGTCACCAGCCGGAACAGATCGACTTTTTCCGGCGGGGTGAGCGATGCCAGTGGCTTTTCGGTAAAATAGGGCCAGACATAGGCTTCGTCGGGCGTGCCCTTTTCGGTGAGCACGAAGCCCGTCGACAGCACATCGAGCAGGATCGCCAGGATTTCGATGCCCTGCGGGTCGCCGGAAAGCCCCTTCAGCGTCTCGATGGGATCGGCGTCCGTCTCGCCGACCTGCGTCTGCGTCGGGCCCTTGCCGAGGAGAGGGCGCAGCCGCTCGATATCGCCAGAGGCGGCGGCTTCGACGATCAGTTCGCGCATCCGGGCAACCGGTTCGGGAATTTTCGAAACGTCCGACAGCACCTCGACCGGGGCAGCGGGGGCCGTGTCTTCGACCGTGTCGTCCTTGGCATCGCGGGCAGGCTTGTTGACCAGAGGATCCGGCATAGGGATCTGCATCGGCGCTTTGTCGCGCGGCGTCTCTTCCGCCGGAACGTCGTTGGCTTTCTTGTCCTGGCCAACTTCGCCGGGAATCTGCTTCAATTCGCTGAGGGCCAGCGCGGCATGCGGCGTAAGCAGGGACGAACCAAACAGGCCAGCGAAAAGCAATGCGGAAAGGCGAATCGCACGCGGCCGGCATGCTGATATCTGACGTTCCATGATGGCCTCGAAACTACTGCAGGGTGCGTTCCGGCGAGAATTCACCGGCCAGCATACGCTCACGAAGCGAGTTCAGCATGGCCTCGGCACCGTTTTCGCCATGAAGGCGGATCGTTTCGCGCATGGCAAGCGCAATGGCGGCATCGGCGATGATTTCAGGCTCGATACCATCTGCCATGCCATCCGCCCAGGCTTCATTCTGGTGTTCCAGGGCTGCCTGCATCTTCTCATGAACAATCATGTCGTCGATGTCATTCAGACTTGGTTCCATCATTCGTTCCATGCCGTTTCACGCTCTTTACTTGGCACCAGACTCGGGGCGATGCCACTTCTTACCACTCTCTTAACAACCTTAGCAGCCTTTTCCCAAAACGACACGGGCTCCTGTAGAAAGAGGTTAATTTATCGTTAATTTCCAAAGCGGGCGGTTATTTCTGAAGCAAGTGTTGCTCCTTCGGCACGATATCGTTCGTCGGCAACCACGGCCGGAGGCGTGCAGGCAGTATAAACGGAGGCGAATGCCCGGTACCCGCGATTAAAGGCAGCCGTCATGCGCGCCCGCCGCTCAGCTTCGCCCAGCGCCTCCTTGTCGAGCAGGTCCTGCATCGATTGCCGCCAGGTATCGGCGGCCGGATCCTTGCAGAGCGTGCGCAAATAGTGAACGGAACCAAGGATTTCCGACAGACGCAGCAGGCGCGCATCATAAGGGGCAGGTTTTTCGGTGGCTACCGGGACACCGAGCGGCGGCGTGCCCTGCGCCTGCACACCGAGTGGCAGGCCGACAAAAGCCAGTAGCAGAAACGATCGTGTGGCCAGAAAACGGATCATTGCCCTTTCAAGCCCCGAATCATGTCGGGGAGCAAGGGGAATTTGGTGAGGCTCTTATCGCGGTTGCAGTGTTTGCAGTTTTTCCACGCATTGCCGCACGCTTTCGGGGATGGGCAGGCCAAAGATTTCATCGGCCGTATACCAGCCAAGATCAGCCGCATCGTCAGCTGCGACGGCAACACGATCCGTATCGGCATCGACCGTGAATACCGAAAGAAAGAAATGCCTGGCGCTCACCCCATCCGATTCGCTCGGCGGCAGATCGTAGGTCTCAAACAGCAGCGGATTGCGCGGCAAGATGCCGGTTTCCTCATGAAACTCGCGCACCGCCGTTTCCGCCGGCGTTTCCCCAGCCTCGGCGCGGCCACCCGGAAACGCATACATATCGGCCGATGGCGGATTGGCGCGGCGCACAAGCAGGTAACGCCCGTTGCGTTCGAGAATGGCCGACGAGGCGAGTTGAGGAGAGGCCGGGGTCATATCGTCTTTCATCACAGGCATTCCTAACTTCTGGCCTATATTCTAGCTCGCCAACGAAATACAATGAACGCCAGCGAAGCAAGAGCATGGACATGACGGCACGCACGATAGATCGGGATGGCTTGGCGCTCCTTGCCGAAAAATATATCTGGTGGAAATCCCCGCAGGATGCGGTGGATGAGCCTGAACGTGTGATCGCGCAGGTGATGAATATAGGCGATTTCGAGGATATCCAGCGTGTCGAAGCATTGGCTGGAACCGAAATTCTAGCAGACGTTTTAACCCAGGCAGAGATCGGGCAATTCACCCCGCGCTCCTGGTTCTACTGGCATTACCGGCTTGGCATCGCTGAAATCGGCGAGGTACCGGCGTTGCCGTCGCGGAGATTGGGGTGATCACTTTCATTCCGCATCTGGAAACATTGCCGATAGAGCAGCAGGCAATCTGGCCGCTGCTAAGACCGGCTGCCGGACTTGGATTGGTGCTTTATGGCGGAACCGCAATCGCGTTGCGTCTTGGGCACCGGCAATCCATCGATTTCGATTTTTTCACCGAGCACTTCCTGGATTTTGACGCACTTTACGATGCGATGCCGTTTCTACGGCCAGCCACCGTCATTCAGCAGGAGCCGAGTACGCTGACTGTGCTCGCCACTTCAGCCGACTCGCCAGGCAGCCCCGTAAAAATATCCTTCTTCGGCCCTGTCCGTACGGGAAGGCTTGGTACTCCGCAATTCACAGACGATGGCGTCCTGTTAGTCGCATCGCTGGACGATGTGTTCGCGACCAAGGTCAAGGTTCTGCTCCAGCGAGTAGAGGTGAAGGACTACCGGGATATTGCTGCGATGATCAGAGACGGGCGGGATTTGGCAAATGCGTTGGGCGGTGCGCGGGCGCTCTACGGGGCATCGTTCCAACCGAGCGAAAGCCTGAAGGCTCTCACCTATTTCGAAGGCGGCGATCTGCATCAGCTGTCGCGACAGGATCGTCTGACGCTCGTCGATGCCGTCAAAGCAGTGAGAAACATTCCAAGTGTGGACATTATCGGTAACAGCCTGGCGATCGGGGTGAGGGTATAATGTGCGGACGATTTTCGCTGACGGCGACACCGGAGGAAATGGCGGATTGTTTCGGTCTCCTGGAAACCGACGACTTTCCGGCGCGCTTTAATATCGCCCCCACTCAGCCGATCCTGATCGTCATGTCCGGCGAGCGCCAAAGGCCGGGCAGCAATCTGCCGGACCGCAGGGCGCTTCTGGTCCGCTGGGGATTGACGCCGTCCTGGGTCAAGGACCCGCGTGATTTTCCGCTGTTGATCAATGCGCGCGCTGAAACGGCGGCCGAAAAGGCCTCGTTCAAGGCAGCGATGCGTCATCGGCGCGTGCTGATCCCGGCCTCGGGCTTTTATGAGTGGCATCGGCCATCGAAGGAAAGCGGCGAGGCATCGCAGGCCTATTGGATCAAGCCCAGAAACGGCGGCATCGTTGCGTTTGCAGGGCTGATGGAGACATGGTCCTCGGTGGATGGATCCGAGGTCGATACGGCCGCAATCTTGACCACGCATGCCAATGTGCGGATCGGCGATGTGCATGATCGCATGCCGGTGGTGATCAAGCCGGAGGATTTTGCCCGCTGGCTTGATTGCCGCACGCAGGAACCGCGCGATGTCGCTGATTTGCTGGCGCCGGTCGATGACGACTATTTCGATGTCATCGCTGTGTCGGACAAGGTGAACAAGGTGACCAATACCGGCGCCGATCTTCAGACGCCGGTGCATGTATCCACGCGGCCTGCCTCAAAGCCGCCTGCTTCACAGCCGCCAGCCGTAAAGCCGAAAGACCCACCTGCAGATCCGCAGCTGTCGCTCTTTTGAGCGATCATGCCATATCTTCACTCAAGCGGGCTTTTTGACCGGCTTCGGCTTGATCTGCAGCGCGGCGGCAAGCACGGCCTTCAGGCCGAGCGGACGGTATTGCTCGACGAGATTGGCCGCCGCTCGCGGACTGTTCTTGTCGGTTTTTGTAGCAGGCATTTCAAACTCTCCTCAGATGCTTTCCCTAAGCGGAAACGCTTCGCCTATGTGTTCTCCACCAGAACGGCGTTCCCTTTTGTGCCCCAGGAAACAGGCTTTAATGTGCAAGTGCTCAACGCCCTGCGTCCCCGGACATCTGGCCTCTCCAGATAAGCCAAATCATGACAAAACAATGACGAACAATACAGTATCGCACCATAAGATGCTGGTGCGCAGCTGACCTCTTGACCGGAACGGATCGAAGCGCGATAAAGCACCCCATGAAAACGGTTATCTGCATCCTCTGCCGGATTATTATTCGCTAGCCCCACCGCTGGCCTGGCCGTTTTCGTCTCCCGAAATTCAAGATGACAACGCGTTGGTCCAGCCGGGCGCCTGCGTGATTCGGTGATATGCGGAATGGGAGATTGGAATGGACGGACTGCCGGAATTGAAACTGTACAACACGCTGACGCGGGAAAAGGTGATCTTTGCGCCGATCGATCCCGACAATGTCCGCATGTATGTTTGCGGCCCCACGGTCTACGACTTTGCCCATATCGGCAATGCCCGCCCGGTCATCGTCTTTGACGTGCTCTACCGGCTGCTGCGTCATGTCTACGGCGAAAGCCACGTCACCTATGCGCGCAACATCACCGATGTCGATGACAAGATCAACGCGCGGGCGCTGCGGGATTTCCCGGACCTGCCGCTGAACGACGCCATCCGGGCGGTGACGGAAAAGACCGAGACGCAGTTTCTTGAGGATGCAAAGGCGCTCGGCTGCCTTGAGCCGGACGTGCAGCCACGCGCCACCGACAACATCGCCCAGATGATCGAAATCATCGAGACGCTGATTGCCAAGGGCCATGCCTATGCAGCCGAAGGCGAAGTCCTGTTCGATACCCGCTCGATGGCGGACTACGGACAGCTGTCGAAGCGCAATCTCGATGAACAGCAGGCCGGTATCCGCATCGCTGTGGATGCGCACAAGAAAAACCCGCAGGATTTCGTACTGTGGAAACTGTCGTCCGACAATGAGCCCGGCTGGGAAAGCCCCTGGGGCAGGGGCCGTCCCGGCTGGCATATCGAATGCTCGGCGATGAGCCAGCGGTATCTCGGCGAAACCTTCGATATTCATGGCGGCGGGCTGGACCTGATCTTCCCGCACCATGAAAACGAGATCGCCCAGTCGCGTTGCGCCCATGGCACAGATGTGATGGCCAATATCTGGATGCACAACGGTTTCGTGCAGGTCGAAGGCCGCAAGATGTCGAAATCGGACGGCAATTTCGTCACCATCCATGATCTGCTGCATACTGAGACCTTTGGCGGCCGCAAATGGCCGGGCGAGGTGCTGCGTCTGGCCATGCTGATGACGCATTACCGCGAGCCGATCGATTTTTCGATCAAGCGGCTGGAGGAGGCGGAGCGCCTGCTGGCCAAGTGGCCTGCCGGAAAACCAGGCACTGCCACCCCGGATGCGTCCGTGCTCAACGCATTGGCTGATGATGTGAACACGGTGGCGGCGGTACAGGCCCTGCACGCTTTGGCCTCTGCCGCCAATGCCGATCCGGCCGTGCTGCCGGTCTTTGCCGCAAGTGCCGCTTTGCTTGGTGTTTTGCCGAAAGAGGCGGAGGTTGACGGCGCGGTTGCATCGGCGGTCGGCGCGCTGGTGGCGATGCGGCTCGAATTGCTCAAAGCCAAAAACTTCGCCGAAGCCGACAAGATCCGCGATGATCTAGCCACCAAGGGCATCCAGCTGAAGGATGGAAAGGATGCGGCGACGGGAGAACGGGTAACGACATGGGAGGTCAGGCGCTAAACTTGTCTTACTGACGATGTAGGCATATGCTTTGGCCTATGCTGAAGGAGGCTGTCATGAATGTCATCAAGGTTGACCAGGGACGCGAGGTAAAACTCTTTCGCAACGGCCGCAATCAGGCCGTCCGTATTCCCGTGGAATTCGAACTCCCGGGAAACGAGGCGATCATGCGCAAGGAAGGCGACCGGCTGATCATCGAGCCGAAAAAGAAAAGCGGCTTGCTGGAGTGGCTTCGTTCCATTGAACCCTGGGATGAGGAATTTCCGGATCTCGATGAAAAGCAGTTGCCGCTTGAGGATGTCGATCTGTGAGCGTTTGGCAGTACATGCTCGACACCAATATTGTGTCGCACATGATCCGCGTTCCCGAAGGCGAGGTCGTACGCCGCGCTGAAAGTGTTGGAAGCGACATGCTTTGCATCAGCGCTCTCGTCGCGTCAGAACTTCGCTATGGCGCGGTGAAGCGAGGCTCGGAGCGCCTGTCATCGCTGGTGGAAAACATGCTGGAACGCCTTGATATCGTAGCATACGAACCCGCCGCTGCAGTGCACTATGCGGAGATTCGTGATCATCTTGCACGCAGCGGCAATCTCATTGGTCCCATGGATATTTTGATTGCTGCCCATGCCCGTGCACTGGATCTTATTTTAGTGACCGACAACACTCGCGAATTTTCGAGGGTCGAGGGTTTGAATATCGAAAACTGGCTGGCGGCGGAGGAGCATCCATGACCATTCTCGTCCATACCGGCGGCTGCCAGTGCGGTGCCGTTCGCTTTCGCGTCGAGGGCGAACTTGGGGATGCCTCCGTCTGTCACTGCCGGATGTGCCAGAAGGCTGCGGGAAATTTCTATTTGCCACTGGTTTCCGTGCGTCAGGCAAAGCTTTCCTGGACGCGCGGCGAACCCAAACGCTTCCAGTCTTCCAATGCGGCATTTCGCGGTTTCTGCGGCGATTGCGGCACGCCGCTGACCTATGAAGCGCCGGATGGCGTGGCGTTGGCAATCGCCGCGTTCGACACGCCGGAAGGCATCGTTCCGAAAATCCAATGGGGCATCGAGGCAAAGTTGCCCTATGTCGATCACATCCCGCAATTGCCGGGCGAGGACACGATGGCCGATCAGGGTGCGACATCGTTTCTCGCCAATCTCGTCTCCTACCAGCATCCGGATCATGATACGGCAAAATGGCCGCCGGAGGAGCGCGGATGAGCATCAGCCGCATCTATACTGGTGGCTGCCAGTGCGGCGCGGTGCGCTATCGGGCGGAAGGAACGCTTGGCGATCCGCATCTGTGCCATTGCCGCATGTGCCAGAAGGCATCCGGCAATTATTTCATGCCGCTCGCCAATGCGCCGCGCGTCAATTTCAGCATCACCCGCGGCGCCCCGGGCTGGTTCCGCTCGTCGCATCTGGTCCGGCGCGGCTTTTGTTTCCTTTGCGGCACGCCGCTGTTTTACGATATGCCTGAGGCCGATTTCATCAATATCGTGCTCGGCTCGCTCGACGATCCCTATGATGTGCGGCCGTTGACCCAATCCGGCGTCGAATCGCGCGTGCCCTGGTTTTCGCATCTGCCGGGATTGCCCGGCACGGAGACCGACAACGGCAGTGAGCCGATCACTGAACGGCATATTGCCATTCTCGAATCGAACCGCCAGCATCCCGACTACGATACGCAACATTGGCCACCGGAGGACTGAGATGACCGAAACCACTCGAACCGGAGGCTGCCAGTGCGGTGCCGTTCGCTTCAAGATTCATGGCACGCTCGGCCGCCCGTCGATCTGCCATTGCCGCATGTGCCAGAAGGCGTTCGGCGGCTTCTTCGGCCCGCTTGTCACTGCGAAAGGCGAGACGGAATGGACGCGCGGTGAGCCGAGCTACTTCCAGTCTTCCGTCAACATTGCCCGCGGCTTTTGTGCCGCCTGCGGCACGCCTTTGACTTATAAACATCCGGGCGGACTGGAAATCGCCATCGGCGCCTTCGACGATCGCTCCGATCTCGCGCCGCAGATCCAGGTCAATTTCGCCGCCCGCAATGCCTGGGTGACGACAATCTTCGAGCAGCCGGTGCACGAGGATCCGAATTATTACATGCAGCAGGAGCAGGTCATCTCCTTCCAGCATCCGGACCACGATACCGAGGTCTGGCCGCAATTTCCGCACATTTCCTGACCGGCCGCTTTAAATCATCCCTGAAAGCAGACAGCATGACCGAAATTCTCCGCACGCTCTATCCTGAAATCGAGGCCTATGCCTCCGGCCATCTCGACGTTGGCGACGGCCACGCGATCTATTGGGAAAAATCCGGAACGCCGGGCGCCAAGCCCGCCGTCTTCCTGCATGGCGGCCCCGGCGGCACGATCTCGCCCAACCATCGCCGCCTGTTTGATCCGAAGCTCTATGACGTGACACTGTTCGACCAGCGCGGTTGCGGCAAGTCCATCCCGCATGCGGAACTGGAAGCCAACACCACCTGGCATCTGGTTGCCGATATCGAGCGGCTGCGCGAAATGGCCGGCGTCGAACAATGGCTTGTCTTCGGCGGCTCCTGGGGCTCGACGCTGGCGCTCGCCTATGCGGAAAAACACCCGGAGCGCGTCTCTGAACTGGTCGTACGCGGTATTTATACGCTGACCAAGGCCGAGCTCGACTGGTACTATCAGTTTGGCGTCTCGGAAATGTTCCCGGATAAATGGGAACGCTTCCTTGCGCCCATCCCGGAAAACGAACGCCACGAGATGATGCACGCCTATCACCGGCGGCTGACCAGCGACGACCGGGCGACCCGCCTTGCCGCCGCCAAGTCCTGGAGCATCTGGGAAGGCGAAACCATCACGCTTTTGCCGGAACCATCCACGAGCGACAAGTTCGAGGAGGACGAATTCGCCCACGCCTTTGCGCGCATCGAAAACCATTTCTTCGTCAATGCCGGCTGGCTGGACGAGGGACAGCTGCTGCGCGATGCCCACAAGCTCCACGGCATCCCAGGCGTCATCGTCCACGGCCGCTACGACATGCCATGCCCGGCAAAATATGCGTGGGCTTTGCACAAGGCCTGGCCGGAGGCGGAGTTTCATCTGATCGAAGGGGCGGGACACGCCTATTCCGAGCCGGGCATTTTGGACAGGCTGATCCGAGCGACGGATGGGTTTGCGGGGAAGAATTGATATGACTGCGTATGCCGCTTACACCCCCCTCTGTCACTCCGTGACATCTCCCCCTCAAGGGGGGAGATCATTCTTTTCCCTAACCAACTTCCCCGTGAGGCGAGCACAGAGCATGCGGCCAATCTCCCCCCTTGAGGGGGAGATGTCGGCGTCGCCGACAGAGGGGGGTATGTTGCGGCAAACTCGGAGCGATCCTGCACGGGAGATGCTGCAATGAGAGAACGTATCCACCTCTTCGATACCACGCTGCGTGACGGCCAGCAGACGCCGGGCATCGATTTTTCCGTCGAGGACAAGATCGCCATCGCGGCGATGCTGGACGATTTCGGCATGGATTATGTCGAGGGCGGCTATCCCGGCGCCAACCCGACCGATACCGAATTCTTCAGCAAGAAACGCACCGAGGCGGCCCGCTTCGTCGCCTTCGGCATGACCAAGCGTGCCGGTGTGTCCGCCTCCAACGATCCGGGGCTAACAAGCCTTTTGCAGGCAGAAAGCGACGCGATCTGTCTTGTCGCCAAGAGCTGGGACTATCATGTCCGCGTCGCCCTTGGCTGCACCAACGAGGAAAACCTCGAATCGATCCAGTCCTCGGTCGAGGCCGTTGTCGAAAGCGGCAAGGAAGCGATGATCGACTGCGAGCATTTCTTCGACGGCTACAAGGCCAATCCGGCCTATGCGCTGGCCTGCGCCAAGACCGCCTATGAGGCCGGCGCCCGCTGGGTGGTGCTGTGCGATACCAATGGCGGCACGCAGCCGCCGGAAATCCGCGATATCGTCACGGCCGTCATCGCCCATGGCGTGCCCGGCGCCAATCTCGGTATCCATGCGCATAACGACACCGGGCAGGCGGTCGCCAATTCGCTGGCCGCCGTCGAGGCAGGCGTGCGCCAGATCCAGGGCACGCTGAACGGCATCGGCGAGCGCTGCGGCAATGCCAATCTGGTGACGCTGATCCCGACGCTGGCGTTGAAGGAAACCTATACCAGCCGTTTCGAGACGGCGATCGATGCCGACCGGCTGCAGGAACTCACTCAGCTGTCGCATGCCTTCGACGAGCTTCTCAACCGCTCGCCCGACCACCAGATGCCCTATGTCGGCGCCTCCGCCTTTGCCACCAAGGCCGGCATCCATGCCTCGGCACTGCTGAAGGACCCGCGCACCTATGAGCACGTGACGCCGGAAAGCGTCGGCAACCTGCGCAAGGTCATGGTGTCGGACCAGGGCGGCAAGGCCAATTTTATCAATGCTTTGAAGCGCCGCGGCATCATCGTGTCCAAGGACGATCCGAAGCTCGATAAGCTGATTTCCATCGTCAAGGAAAACGAGGCCACCGGCTATGCCTATGAAGGTGCCGACGCCAGCTTCGCCATTCTTGCGCAAAGAATCCTTGGCTCGGTTCCGGATTTTTTCCATGTCGAAAGTTTCCGCGTCATGGTCGAGCGCCGCTTCGATGCCAACGGCCATCTGAAGACCGTCTCGGAAGCGGTGGTCAAGGTTTCGGTCGATGGTGAAGCAACCATGTCGGTCGCCGAAGGCCATGGCCCCGTCAACGCGCTCGATCTGGCGCTGCGCAAGGATCTTGGCAAATACCAGTCGGAGATCGAGGATCTGGAACTGGTGGACTACAAGGTCCGTATCCTCAACGGCGGCACCGAGGCCATCACCCGCGTCCTGATCGAATCCGTCGATGGCACCGGCGCCCGCTGGTGGACGGTCGGCGTCTCCGACAACATCATCGACGCATCGTTTCAGGCGCTGATGGATTCGATCGTGTTCAAGCTGCTGAAGAACCGCGATCAGGCGGGGCTGGCGGCGGCGGAGTAAAAAACAAGATGAGGCGACCGGCCTTCCACAACATGTTACTATTGCCGGACCATGCGCCGGGGCACCATGAGGAAGCAGAATGAGCGAAATCCACCGGATTACCATCGATCCTGAACAATGCGGCGCACGCCCGACCCTGCGAAACCTTCGTATCCGTGTCAAGGACGTGTTGGATTTGTTGGCAGCGGGCGCAAGCCCCGCCGAAATCCTTGAGGATTACCCCCTGCTTGAAATGGGCGATATCCAAGCGGCGCTGGAATATGCCGCCCGCCAAAGCGACCATCCCGTGCTGCATGTTGCGTGATGAGGTTTCTTGTCGATGCGCAGTTGCCTCCGGCCCTGGCGCGGTGGGTCACGCTCAACGGGCATGATGCGGCGCATGTTGCTGACATAGGCATGCAGGCCGCTACCGATCGGCAGATATGGGACTACGCTTTGGCGGAAGACCGGGTCATCATAACGAAAGATGAGGATTTTGCCCAGCGCAAGGTTCTGGCGCATCACAGTCCAGCAATTGTCTGGATGAGATGGCGAAATACGCGCCGCCAGGAGCTTCTGACCCGGTTCGAAACAGTTTTACCGGCAGTCCTCGCCGCACTGGCGCGCGGCGAAACCTTGGTTGAGGTGATCTGACCACGCTGTCAGCCTCACCTCACAACACCAGCCGAAACTTCGCAAACCCATCGGCGCCATCGCCCGCATCCTCGATCTTCACGCCCTTGACGTCAGCAATCAGCCCGCGTGCCTTCGGACCGCTTTCGAACAGCGCCGTTGCACCCGCCACCGGCGCAAAACTCCAGTTGCCGTCAGCGGATGGATTGATCGTGCCTTCGGCGATGATGTAGCGGACGATGACGTCGCGGTTGGTGTCGGGAGCGGCGAAGACCACCTTATCACTGGCGATCTCGGGAAATTTGCCGCCGCCGCCGGCGCGATAATTATTGGACGCGACGACGAATTTCTGCGCCGGGTCGATCGGCTTGCCCTCGAAGGCAAGATTCTGGATGCGGTTTGAATCCGGGTTCACCGCCT
The DNA here is from genome assembly GCF_049896125.1 of Pararhizobium sp. DWP1-1-3. NCBI lineage: Bacteria > Pseudomonadati > Pseudomonadota > Alphaproteobacteria > Hyphomicrobiales > Rhizobiaceae > Pararhizobium > Pararhizobium sp. DWP1-1-3. The sequence continues at coordinate 103,232 of NZ_JAFCTR010000012.1, read as the reverse complement.
TGCCGTCGCCGTCATATTTGGCCGGTTGCGACAGGTCGATCTGGTAGGTGACGCCATCGATGATGTCGAAATTGTAGGAGGGGAAGGCGGTGTTGAGCAGGGCCACGTCCTTGGCGCCGGGTGCGACGGTGTTGAACATGCCGGCCGACATTTCCAGCCAGTTTTTTACCTGCGCGCCGGTGACGACGACGGCCTGCACGGTGTTCGGATAGAGATAGAGATCGGCGACGTTCTTGATGGCGATATCGCCGGTGGGCACATCGGTATAATAATCCGCGCCGCCGCGGCCGCCCGCCTTGAAGGGAGCGGCTGCCGAAAGCACCGGCAAGTCCTTGTACTCGGTCTCCTTCAGCATGTCCTTGATGTACCAGGTCTGCGCATTGGAGACGATCTGCACGGAGGGGTCGTCGGCCACCAGCGCGAAATAGGAATAGAGCGGTGCTGTGGTCTTGCCGACCGGCGTGCGGATATAGGCGAGCGTCGCCTCATGCTCGGCGCTGGCGGCTGCAATGACATCGGCGCGGTCGGGAACATCGGCGACCACCTTCTTGTCCTCACGGTGATAGATCGGCCGCGCCTCGGTGGTGAAATCGACGATCTTCCAGCTGTTGCCGTCTTTCTCCAGCAGAAGGTCGATCAGGCCGAGATGCGAGCCCCAGAAACCGCCCATCACCGCAGGTTTGCCGAGCAGCGTGCCCTTGACCGGATCGACGCCTTCGATGCCGTCGAAACTCTTGGGACCGGGGAAGACGAGGTGCTGGTGGCCGGTAAACACGGCATCGATGCCCTCGACACCGGCGAGATACAGAGACGCATTCTCCATGCGGTCGCTCTGGCCGGAGCCATCGATACCGGAATGGGAAAGCGCGATGATGATATCGGCGCCTGCCTCCTTCATGGCAGGCACCCAGGCTTTGGCGGCCTCGACGATATCGCGTGTCTGCGCCTTGCCCTCAAGGTTCTTGATGTCCCAGAGCATGATCTGTGGTGGCACGAAGCCGATAATGCCGATCTTCAGTTCGCTTGCGGCGCCCGAGCCGTCGGTGATGGTTTTTTCGATGATCGTGTAGGGCTTGAAGAACAGCGTATCGTCTTTGGGATTGGCCGCGAGTTGCCCCTTGGTCAGGTTGGCGCAGACGTAAGGGAAATTGGCGCCGGAAAGCACCTTGAACATATAGTCGAGGCCATAGTTGAACTCATGGTTCCCCAGCGTTCCGGCCTCGTAGCCGAGCACATTCATCGCCTTGATGACCGGATGCACGTCGCCTTCCTTCATGCCGTGCTGATAGGCCATGTAGTCGCCCATCGGATTGCCCTGCAGGAAATCGCCATTGTCGACGAGGAAGGAATTGCCGGCCTCGGCGCGGATGGCGTCGATGATCGAGGCGGTGCGGGCAAGGCCCAGCGTGTCGTTCGGCTTGTCGCCGTAATAGTCGTAAGGGAAGACATGGACGTGGATGTCGGTTGTTTCCATGATGCGCAGATGCGCCTGATTGGCGGCCGCGCGCGCTGCAAAGGGGTGCAGAAGGACGAGGGCAGAGGTGGCTGCAACACCGCTCAGCAGCGAGCGGCGGGTAATCGGGTGGAGCGCGAGGATGGATGACATCTAAAATTCCTTCGTCTGACCGGTCATTGCCTGGAGGGAACGTAAAGCGCCAGACTGTGAAATGCACCCCGTAAAATCTGGGTGTTTTGTCGATCCCGTAACAATTCTCTGACCGTCGATTGTGAGCTTTGCTGTAGCAAGGTTCACGGAAATGAATTGGTTGATCAACCGTCTTTGGAGTACGACGGCCAAAATGACTTAAGGCTGCCGCAGGGCAAGCCGCAACGGGATGAAACGCCATGTCTGACGAGAAACACGCACCCGCGGTGCAAAATGGCGATTCCCCCCGGGGATTTGCCTTCGCGCTGACAGCCTATCTTCTCTGGGGCTTCCTGCCGTTCTTCATGAAGGCAATTGCCCATATCCCGGCTTCCGAGGTCGTGGCGCACCGCATCGTCTGGTCGGTGCCGCTGGCCGGTGCCGTTCTCATCCTGCTTGGCCGCACGGACGACGTGAAGGTCGCTCTGCGCACCCCGCGCATGCTGAAGATGGCGATGCTGACGGCAGTGCTGATCACCATCAACTGGGGCATCTATGTCTGGGCAATCGGGGCAGGGCGGGCGCTGGAAACGGCGCTCGGCTATTATATCAACCCGCTGTTCTCGATCTTTCTTGGTGCGGTGCTTCTGAAGGAGAAACTCAATCCGGCGCAGATCATCGCGATCGTTCTGGCCGCCATCGCCGTCGTCGTGCTGGCCTTTGACGCAGGCGGGCTGCCTTGGGTCTCGATCAGCCTGGCACTGTCCTGGGGGCTCTACGCCTTTCTCCGCAAGACGCTGCCGGTCGGCCCCAATCAGGGCTTTTTCCTGGAGGTTTTGCTGCTCAGCGTTCCGGCCCTCGGCTATATCGCCTATCTGGAGTTTACTGGTCAGGGACATTTCCTCGATACCGGCTGGGCCGACGTTGCCTGGCTGATGGCCTGTGGCGTCGTCACCGCGATCCCGCTGATGATCTACGCCAACGGTGCCAAGCTGCTCAAGCTCTCGACGATCGGCATCATGCAGTACATCGCCCCGACGATGATCTTCATCATCGCCGTCTTCGTCTTCCACGAGCCCTTCGGCACGTCAAAGCTGATTGCCTTCATTCTGATCTGGGCAGCACTGGCGGTCTATTCGACATCGATGATCCTCGAAAGCCGCGCCCGCCGGGCGGCGGTGCCAAACCCGGCCGAATAGTCAAGCATGATTCGCTAGACTGCGCTGCAGGTCTGCGAAAACGATACGCCTTCAATCAAAGTCCCAAGCGCGGTTAGCGATCCTAAAGGATCGCGCCGGGGTTATGCGTCGTCCGGCCATTCACGAGCGCCGTCGGCTGCTCGTGAATTGCGCGTAGCGACGTAATCGCCGATGCGGGAAAGCTCCAGGAGATAGCGCTTCGTCCATACGATCCGCACGGATTTTATGTCGGGCTATATTTGTTGAGAACCGCTGCAATGTCTTCAGCCGTGGCAAAGTCGCCGCGATCGGCTTCCTCGATACCGTCCTGTACGCCCTCGATCCACTTCTCCTGCCAGGCAAGGGAGCGGCCGTGCGAAAGTGCGTCCTCAATGATCTGCTGGCGCGTCAGGGCGGAACGGGCGGTCAGTTTGTCGATGCGGCGGCTGAGGTCTTCGGAAATACCGTTCTTATCGCTCATGGAAATCATCTTCCTCGCTCGACCAATATCCCCGGCAGGATACAACTCTGCGGCAGAGCGATCAACACCGCTGAAACGGGCCGGATGGCATTGTCAAATGCCGTTCCGGCCGTAGCGTCACAGCTTGGCGATGATCCCGTCGTCGCCGTCGCGGTCGACTTGGCTTGCCCAATGGGCCAGAAGGGCCGGGACGACCTCGTCGGCGGCATCGATGACCAGCGGTTGGACGAGATGGGCGGTGTGGATGAAGCCGCTGTCGGCCATATGGTGGATCAGCTTCATCAGCGGATCCCAGAAGCCGTTGATATTGACGAGCACGATCGGCTTGCGGTGGCGGCCAAGCTGCGCCCAGGTCATCACCTCGACGATTTCCTCCAGCGTGCCGATGCCGCCAGGCAGCGTCACGAAGGCATCCGAGCGCTCGAACATCTTGTGCTTGCGCTCATGCATGTCCGGCGTGACGATCAGTTCGCTGAGTTGTCCCAGCGAATGACGGGTGGCCTCCATATCCATCAGGAATTCTGGTATGATGCCGGTAACGCGGCCGCCATGCGAAAGCACGCCGCTTGCGACGGCCCCCATGATGCCTTTGGTTCCGCCGCCATAGACCAGGCGAAGGTGATTTTCAGCAATGGATTTGCCGAGAATCCGGCCGGCTTCCATGAAGGACGGATCGCGTCCGGGCTGTGAGCCGCAATAGACGCAGATGGATCGAATCGGGATATTTTTCTCACTCATGGGCCAAAGAGACATCGCGGGGCAGCATGCGTCAAGAAAAATGACGGGAAACAGGGCTTTCGGCCGGTCTGAACATACGGCGATGCTTGTGGAAAACCTCGGGAATCGTTAGCAATTTTTAAGCATGAGCTGACGTTATGGACTGGCTGATTCCGGTCAGCAGAAACAAGCGGAAAGCTGCGGGCATAAAGGCTTGGAAAAAGCTGTCCTTCTGCGCCCATGTCGGGCGCAGGCGGTTCCGGGCCATTTGGAGATTTTGCATGATGAAGAACAAGGCCGGCTGGGTGGCCCTTATCGTCCTGGCAATTGCGTCGCTGCTGATGATTTTCTTTGTCATGCCCAATATCAACGGCAGCAAGGACAAGGTCACGGCGCAAGCGCCGGCCGATGGTGTGGCCAATCAACCCGACGCCAAGCTGGCCGACGTCAAGCCCGCGGACGCCAACAGCGCCGACGCAAAGGGCGCCCGGCCGACGGCTGGGAGCGAAGCGGCGAATGGTCCGGCAACCGATGCGACAGGCGTCAAGCCAGCCGATCCGGCAGCCGCATGGACGGTGCCGGGCTTCGACGTGCTGCGCGTCGAGCCGGATGGATCGACGGTGATTGCCGGGCGGGCACAGCCCAATACCAAACTCGAGATCGTCAACGGCGAAACTGTGGTTGGAACTGCCGATGTCGGCGCCACCGGCGATTTCGCCGCGATCTTCGATAAGCCGCTTCCGGCCGGCGACTATCAGTTGACGTTGCGCAGCGTCGGCGAAAACGGCGTCACCAAGTCCTCGGAAGAAGTCGCGACCGTCTCGATCCCGAAGGACAAGACCGGCGAACTGCTTGCCATGGTCTCGAAGCCCGGTGAAGCAAGCCGCATCATCACCAAACCGGTGACTGACGCGGCTGCTGCTGCCGGTCAGGTGGCGAAGGTTGAGCCAGCCCCGACCGCAGCAACAGCGACGGATATCTCCAAGCCAGCCGATACTGCTGTTTCCACTCAGACCCCGGCGACGGCTGATGCCGCCACAGCAACCGGCGACAAAGCGCTCGTCGCTGTCTCCGCAGTCGAAATCGAAGGCAAGAAGATTTTTGTTGCCGGCAATGCCAAGGCCGGTGCGCTGGTGCGCATCTATGCCGATGACACGCTGGTGGGGGAAACTAAGAGCGACGAACAGGGCCGCTTCGTCGTCGAGGGCACGATCGAGCTGCCTGTCGGCAATCACACGATCCGTGCCGACATGATGGGTGCCGATGGCCGCAAGGTCGAGCTGCGTGCCGCCGTGCCATTCGATCGTCCGGTCGGCGATCAGGTGGCGGCTGTGGCCCAGGGGAACGCTCAGGGCTCTGTCGTCCCGTTCGATGGCGGCAGCTTCGATGGCTTGCGCCTGGAGGCGACCAAGGCGCTCAGCCTGCTGAAAGGCCTGTTTGCCGGTGGCAAGGTGCCAACGGCAGAAGAACTGGCGGCTGCCCGTTCGGCCACAGAAATTGCCCTGAAGTCGCTTGCCGATTTCAAGGTTGCCGACAATCTGGACGCCAATGTCAAGGAAATGGCGGCCAAGACCGCCACGGCCGCGACGGATGCGCTGACCATGCTGAAGGCGCTTCCGAAGGATGCGGCCAGCGTGTCGGCATCGCTGGGCAAGATCGAGACTGCAGTCGGCTCGGCGCTGATGCCGCGCACCGATGGTACGGGTAACGATGCCGTTGCCAGCCAAACTGCGACGCCGGCACCCGCTCAAGAGAATGCTGCAGCTGTAAGCACGGCACCCGCTGAAAGTGTCGATCCTGCAAAGCCTGCGACGGCGGAAACCGCACAGAAGCCTGCCGTAGAGTCAACCGCGCCTTCCGCAGAGTCAGGCACGCCTTCTACGGTAACCGGCAACGCCGCTGTAGCCACCGGCCAGGCTTCTGCTGAACCGGAAACCGTCCAGCAGGCGCCGTTGCAGCAGAGCAAGACCTCGGTGATCATCCGCCGTGGCGATACGCTCTGGCAGATCTCGCGGCGCGTCTATGGCGCCGGTGTGCGCTACACCACGATCTACCTCGCCAACGAGGATCAGATCACCGATCCCGACCGAATCCTGCCCGGCCAGATATTCGGCGTGCCGGACAAGGCAATGTCTGAAACCGAATCGGAAGAGATGCACCGCAAGCATGTGAAGCATCTGCCCTGATCGCTTTTTGCCGCGGGCTCCATTGCCGCGGGTGCTTGTAAGACCTATCTGAAACATAAAGCGGCGCCTTGAGAAGGGCGCCGCTTTCAATTGGAAAATTGCGTTTGTATGCCTTTGCCGGATGCCCTTCATCCGGGCGACATCTATGGCATGCAATGACGGCTGTCTCTGACAGGCAACCGGGGAACGAAGGCGAGACAAGACGTGGCGCAGAAGAAGACGGTATCGGCGGATTCAGGCAATCCGCTGCAGACGATCATCAATCTCTGGCCCTATATGTGGCCGAGTGACCGCGCCGACCTGAAGATGCGGGTCGTCTGGGCGACGGTCATCCTTTTGATCGCCAAGGTCGTGCTGCTGCTCGTGCCCTATTTCTTTAAATGGGCGACGGATGCGCTGAACGGCAAGACCGACATTGTCGGCGTTTTGCCGGTGGTCTTCACCGGCGCCGTCATGCTGGTGCTGGCCTATAATCTTGCCCGCCTGCTGCAGGCAGGGCTGAACCAGCTGCGCGATGCGCTGTTTGCCAGCGTCGGCCAGCATGCGGTGCGCCAGCTTGCCTACCGCACCTTCATCCACATGCACCAGCTGTCGCTGCGCTTCCATCTGGAGCGCCGCACCGGCGGCCTGTCGCGCATCATCGAGCGCGGCACCAAGGGCATCGAAACCATCGTCCGCTTTACCATCCTCAACACGGTGCCAACCCTCATCGAGTTCCTGATGACGGCGATCATCTTCTGGTGGGGCTATGGTTTCAGCTACCTGCTGGTCACTGCGGTGACGGTGGTCATCTATATCTGGTTCACCATCAAGGCCAGCGACTGGCGCATCGGCATCCGCCGCGCCATGAACGACAGCGACACCGACGCCAACACCAAGGCGATCGATTCGCTGCTCAACTTCGAGACCGTCAAATATTTCGGCAACGAAGAAATGGAAGCGAAGCGCTTCGACCAGTCGATGGAGCGCTACGAGCGCTCGGCGACGCAGGTCTGGACTTCGCTCGGCTGGCTGAACTTTGGTCAGGCGGTGATTTTTGGTGCCGGCACGGCAATCATGATGGTGATGTCGGCGCTGGCCGTCCAGCGCGGCGAGCAGTCGCTCGGCGATTTCGTCTTCATCAACGCCATGCTGATGCAGCTGTCCATCCCGCTCAATTTTATCGGCTTCGTCTACCGCGAAATCCGTCAGGGCCTGACCGATATCGAGCAGATGTTCGACCTGCTCGAAGTGGAGGCCGAGGTCATCGACAGCCCGGATGCGGTGGAGCTGGCGATCGGCAAGGGCGCCATCGCTTTCAAGGACGTGCACTTCGCCTATGATCCGGCCCGGCCGATCCTCAAGGGTATCTCGTTCGAAGTGCCAGCCGGCAAGACCGTCGCGGTCGTCGGCCCCTCCGGTGCAGGCAAATCGACCCTGTCCCGGCTGCTCTACCGGTTCTACGACGTGCAGGAAGGCTCGATCACCATCGATGGCCAGGATGTGCGCGATGTGAAGCAGAAGAGCCTGCGCGCCGTCATCGGCATGGTGCCGCAGGATACCGTGCTGTTCAACGACACCATCGCCTATAACATCCGCTACGGCCGAACCTCGGCCTCGCAGGCCGAAGTCGAGGCCGCTGCCGACATTGCCCAGATCGGCGGCTTCATCAAGAGCCTGCCGGAAGGTTATGGCGCCATGGTCGGCGAGCGCGGCCTGAAACTGTCGGGTGGCGAAAAGCAGCGCGTGGCGATCGCCCGCACCGTTCTGAAAAGCCCGCCGATCCTCATCCTCGACGAGGCGACTTCGGCGCTGGACACCCGCACCGAGCAGGAAATCCAGACGGCACTCGATATCGTCTCGCAGAACCGCACGACGCTGGTCATCGCCCACCGGCTTTCCACCGTCATCCATGCAGACGAGATTATAGTCTTGAAGGACGGCGGCATCGCCGAACGCGGTACCCATGGCGAGCTGATCGATCGCGACGGCCTCTACGCCTCGATGTGGAACCGTCAGCGCGAGGCGACGCAGGCCGAGGAGACTTTGAAGAAGGTGCGCGAGAGCGACGATCTCGGCGTTGTGGTGCGCGGTCCGGCTGCGGTTTGAAAGTCAGATCACGGTTGCCCTTTGATCGAAGGCTGCCTGCTATTGCCGCCGGCGGATACCGTAATCGCATTGCCCGGCCCGCCGTTTCACTGTAGGTGCTGGGGCCAGGAAAATATGGAGACATGAGTTCATGAGCTTGATCAATACAGTGCGCAACACGCTGGTTCCGGTGCACAAGGAGGGTTATCCCTTCATCGCCGGTTTCTTCGTTGTTTCGCTGGTTCTCGGCTTTCTCTGGGAGCCGCTGATGTGGATCGGCTTCATCCTGACGGCCTGGTGCGCCTATTTCTTCCGCGATCCCGAGCGCATGACGCCGCTTGACGACGACCTCGTCATCAGCCCGGCCGATGGCCGCGTCTCGTCGATCGCGATGATGACGCCGCCGGAAGAGCTTGGGCTCGGAACGGTGCCGATGCTGCGCATCACCGTGTTCATGAACGTCTTCAATTGCCATGTGAACCGTGCGCCCGTGCGGGGGACCATCCGCCGCATCGCCTATCGCGCGGGCAAATTCGTCAATGCGGAACTCGACAAGGCGAGCCACGAAAACGAGCGCAACGGCCTGGTCATCGATACCGCCCATGGCGAAATCGGCGTTGTCCAAATTGCCGGCCTCGTCGCCCGCCGCATCGTCTGCTGGTCCGTCCCCAACGACACGCTGCAGGCCGGCGAACGCTTCGGCCTCATCCGGTTCGGCTCGCGTCTTGATGTCTTCCTGCCGGAAGGCGCCGAGCCCCGCGTCAGCCTTGGCCAGACCGCCATTGCCGGCGAAACCGTTCTGGCGGAATTCGGCTCCGCCAAGGGACCCGTGATCAGCCGGCGCGGCTGATGGACGAGCCTTCAGCGAAACAGGAACAGATCATGGAAACACCCTTTCCGCCCTTTGAACCGCACGGCCCGAACGACGACGATGAAGCGCGCGGGCCGCGCCTGCGGGAAATTCCGCTGCGGATGCTCGTCCCCAATGTCATCACAGTGCTGGCCATCTGCGCCGGGCTTTCGGGCGTTCGCCTCGCCTTCGAAGGGCGCTTCGAGCTTGCGGTGGCCATGGTGCTGGTCGCAGCTTTCCTCGACGGTATCGACGGCCGTGTCGCCCGTCTCTTGAAGGCCACGTCGAAATTCGGCGTTCAGATGGATTCGCTGGCCGACATCGTCAATTTCGGCGTGGCGCCGGCATTGGTGCTGTTCGCCTATGTGCTGGACGAAGCCCGTTCGATCGGCTGGATCGCCGCGCTGATCTACGTCATCGCCGCCGGTCTGCGTCTTGCCCGCTTCAACGTCATGGCCGAGCGCGATATCAAGGCCAAGTGGCAATCGGAATACTTTGTCGGCGTACCGGCTCCGGCTGGCGCCATGCTGGTGCTGCTTCCGGTCTATCTCGGGCTGCTCGGTGTAGAGCCGGACCATGTTATGGGCCTGATATCCTCTGCCTACACGGTGCTGATCGCCTTCCTGCTCGTCAGCCGGCTGCCGGTCTGGTCGGGTAAGTCCGAAAACCGCGTTCGGCGCGATCTGGTTCTCCCCGTCATCCTGTTCGTCGTCCTTTATGTCGCGACGCTGATGAGCTTTACCTGGGAAACCATGGTCGTCACCGCCGTCGGCTACCTGCTGACATTGCCGTTCGGCGCACGCGCCTGGCACAAGAAATACGGCAGCAAGTGGCCTGGGCACCCTGATCTGTCAACGCCGGGGGAAGATGGCCTGCCATTGGACAAAAGTTTGTAAGCGGCTGTTTGGCTGGCGATCAGAGCTTGCAGCCTGACGAGGTGTTTCATGCTGTCCAGACGAGCGTCCTGTGGTTGCGGCCAGCTGCAGATAGAAGTGCACGGCGAGCCGCTGGGTGTTGGCGTCTGCCACTGCCTTGCCTGCCAGCGGCGAACAGGCAGTGTCTTTGCAGCACTGGCCGCATTTGCGGTGCCCTATACGGTTTTCGGAACGGCTAAGGATTATGTCCGGACGGGCGATCAGGGCGCCCGGTTCCGGTTTCGCTTCTGCCCTGTCTGTGGAACAAATCTGTTTCACACTGAAGAAGAGGTGGATCAAGTCTCGGTGGCTGTCGCGGTCGGCGGTTTCGCCGACCCGGGTTTTCCGGCCCCGCAGGACTCGGTTTACACCTGTCGCAGGCACTCCTGGGTTCAGTTGCCGGCGGGCATCACCATTTTTGACAAAGATCCGGTCTGATCTGAAGGTCAATCCGGCAGGCGGTAATCGACGATGCGGTTTTCGCGGACGATGAACAGCTTGCCGGTTTCCGTCTGATCAGCTCCCACCAGCGGCAGGAGCTTTGCCGCGACCTCGGACGGGTGCGGTACGGTTGATGGATCTTCGCCCGGAATGGCTTGGGCGCGCATGGCCGTGCGGGTGGCACCCGGATCGACGGAGAGGATGCGCAGCGGCAGGCGCTGCGTTTCACCGGCCCAGGTGCGTGCCAGCGCCTCGACAGCGGCCTTGGAGGCGGAGTAGGGGCCCCAGAACGGCTTGCACTTGTGGGCGGCGCTTGAAGACAGGATCAGCGCGCGGCCAGCGTCGGATTGCTGCAGCAGCGGATCGACGGACCGGATCAGCCGCCAGGTGGCCGTGACGTTGACGGTCATGACCTTTTCGAACACCTTGGCCTCGACATGGCCGACGGGGGAGATGACGCCGAGAACGCCGGCATTGGCGACGAGAATGTCGAGCTTGCCCCAACGCTCGTTGATGGCGCCGCCGAGCTTGTCGATCGCGGCCATGTCGGCAAGGTCGAAGGGAACCAGTGTCGCGGGCAGTCCGCCAGCCGACTTGATCGCGTCGTCAAGGTCTTCCAGCCCGCCGACCGTGCGGGCGCAGGCGATCACCTGCGCGCCGGCCTTGGCCAGTTCAAGCGCTGTGAAATAGCCGATGCCGCGCGATGCGCCGGTGACCAAGGCTATGCGCCCCTTGAGATCGATCATGTCTGGGTGGCTCCGAATTCATTGATGCGGGCTTGCTGTGCCACACGTCCGGGTTCTGACGCAAGTCAGGAACCGAATGTTCAGGGCGGCAAGCGCTGTTCCTCAAGCCCTTTCGAGCTCAGGCGAGCGGTTCAGCCATTGCTGGCGAGCATCGACAATTTCGGGCTTGTCGTATCGCCGTTCTTGTCGAGAAGCCGCGTCGGATAGTCGCCGGTGAAATAGTGGTCGGTGAACTGCGGGCGGGCATTGTTGCGGTCTTCGCCGCCGACAGCGCGGTACAGCCCGTCGATCGTCAGGAATTCCAGCGAATCGGCACCGATGAACTTCGCCATCGCCTTGATGTCGGTGTACTGGTTGGCGAGCAGCTTGTCGGCATTCGGCGTGTCGATGCCGTAGAAGTCGGGATAGAAGATCATCGGGCTGGCAACGCGGATGTGCACTTCCGTTGCACCGGCATCGCGGATCATCTGAACGATCTTCAGCGACGTGGTGCCGCGCACGATCGAATCATCGACCAGCACGACGCGCTTGCCTTCGATCATGGCGCGATTTGCGGAGTGCTTCAGCTTGACGCCGAAGGCACGGATCGACTGTGTCGGCTCGATGAAGGTGCGCCCGACATAGTGGTTGCGGATGATGCCGAGTTCGAAGGGAATGCCGCTCGCCTGCGCATAACCGATCGCCGCGGGGGTGCCGCCGTCCGGAACGGGAACGACCACATCGGCCTCGACCGGCGATTCCTTGGCAAGGTTGATGCCCATGTTCTTGCGCGCCACATAGACGTTGCGGCCGCCGACCACCGAATCGGGGCGGGCGAAATAGACATATTCGAACAGGCAGAGCCGTTCCGGCTGCGGATTGACCGGCTTGCGCGCATCGATCTGGATCGAACCATCCGCCTGGATTTCGCAGATGATCACTTCGCCGTTCTCAACGTCGCGAATGTACTTTGCGCCGATGATGTCGAGCGCGCAGGTTTCCGAGCAGAAGATCGGCTTGCCGTCGAGCTCGCCCATCACCAGCGGCCGGATGCCGGTGGGGTCGCGGGCGGCGATCAGCTTGGTGCGGGTCATGGCCAGCATCGAATAGCCGCCTTCCATCTGCCGGATGGCATCGATGAAACGGTCGGCCGTGGAGGTATGACGCGAGCGGGCGATGAGATGGAGGACGACTTCGGTATCGGATGTTGACTGACAGATGGCGCCGGTGGCGATGATCTGGCGGCGCATCGTCAGGCCGTTGGTGAAGTTGCCGTTATGGGCAATGGCGATGCCACCGACTTCAAGTTCGGCAAACAGCGGCTGGACGTTGCGCAACGCGACTTCGCCCGTGGTCGAATAGCGCGTGTGGCCGATCGAGATGGTGCCGGGCAGCTTTGCCAGGATCGCCGGGTCGGTATAGTGATCGCCGACAAGACCCATGCGCTTTTCGGTGTGGAATTGCTTGCCGTCGAAAGTGACGATACCGGCGGCTTCCTGGCCGCGATGCTGCAGGGCGTGCAGCCCGAGCGCGGTGAGCGCCGCCGCATCCGGATGTCCCAGAATGCCAAACACACCGCATTCCTCATGCAGCGTATCGCCGTCCATTTCATCGTGAATTTCCGCGGCTCGCAAATGGGTCATCGCTGTTGGCCTTTGTGTTAACGGCTGGAACGCGTTTGGCATATCGTATTGGGTCTCTACAGCGCCGCGGGTCATTCACGACGCGCAAAGGTCGCTGTAGCACTTTCAGTTTCCTGGATAATTCTCAAATCGGTTCCGATTTAAGAATTATCCAGTGGGCCTTCAAGCCGGCAAGGCCTGAGGGTTTCACATATCATCATTGCAAAATGGACAGAGCCCGCAAAAGCGGGCCCTCATTCTCTCGTTCGGCTTAGCCGTTGGTGACTGCACCGTTGGCGGCAGGCGTTTCTTCGGCCGGCGGCTGGGTGGTCGTGCCGCCGGTGCCCTCGCTCTCGCCTTCGCCGGTCGTATCCTTGCCGCGCAGGCGGTCGAGAATGGTGGCATCGGCATTTTCAGGCAGGAGCGCAATCAGCTTGCCGCCGAGATTATCGAGCAGCGGCTTGGATTTGGCAGTGGTGACCCAGACCGGCTGCTGCTGCGGGGCGACCAGCCAGTTGAAGAACAGCATGGCGACGACCACGAGCAGAACACCGCGTGCGGCGCCGAACAGAAAGCCGAGTGTCCGGTCGAGCGCGCCGATGCGGCTGTCGATGATGAAATCGGCGATCCGCATGGTGATGAAGGAGACGATGATCAGGGCGATCAGGAAGACGACGCCGGCCGAGCCGATCATCGCGACCGTATCGCTGCTGGTGTAGTTCTTGGCATAGGGCAACAGGTACGGGTAGAGGAAATAGGCGGCAGCCGCGGCGCCGAGCCAGCTTGCGACCGACAGAACTTCCCGGGAGAAGCCGCGAACCATGGCCAGGATGGCTGAAAAAAGCGCGACGCCGAGAACGATACCGTCGAGAATTGTAATGGGCATATTGTCCTACTCCGAAACCGCCTTGAAGCGACCTCACGCTGATTGTCCGCGAACCATATATGATGACGCGAGAGGCGTCTTTCGATGGTCCATGATTGAACACTGTTTTCACCGGAATTCGCCATTTTTAAGCGGCGGCCTCCTCAATCATCATTGTCGGCCTGCTTCAGGGCTCCCTTCGAGCCGGCAATGCGCGCCACCAGATCCGGCAGGCTTTCCATCTCCGCCCAGCTCATGCCGCTGCCCTTGGGCAGGTCGGCGGAAGCAGCAGGCAGGACGGCCTGTGAAAAGCCGAGTTTTTCGGCTTCTTTAAGGCGCTGGGCGGTATGCGCAACCGGCCGGATGGCCCCGGACAGACTGACTTCGCCGAAATAGACGCAATCGGAGGGAAGGGCAAGACCGGCAAGCGAGGAAACCAATGCGGAAGCGACCGCAAGATCGGCTGCAGGCTCCGAAATCCGGTATCCGCCGGCAATATTCAGATAAACATCGTGCTGGCCGAGCCTGACGCCGCAATGAGCCTCAAGAACGGCAAGGATCATCGACAGCCGGGCCGAGTCCCAGCCAACGACGGCACGGCGCGGCGTCCCGAGCGATGTCGGCGCCACCAGCGCCTGCACCTCGACCAGCACCGGGCGCGTTCCCTCCATGCCGGCAAAGACCGCAGCACCCGGCGATTTCGAGTTGCGCTCGCCGAGAAACAGTTCCGACGGATTGGTGACTTCGCGCAGGCCCTTGTCGGACATTTCGAACACGCCGATCTCGTCGGTCGGGCCAAAGCGGTTCTTGACGGTCCGAAGGATGCGGTAATGATGGCCGCGGTCGCCCTCGAAATAGAGCACCGCATCGACCATATGCTCGACGACGCGCGGTCCGGCGATCTGACCGTCCTTGGTGACATGGCCGACCAGAACGATGGCTGCTCCCGTCTGCTTGGCAAAGCGGATCATCGCCTGAACGCCGGTGCGCACCTGCGTTACCGTGCCGGGCGCCGAATCGGCAGTGTCGCTCCACAGCGTCTGGATCGAATCGATGATGGCGAGATCCGGCCGCCGGCCTTCGCCGAGCGTCGCCAGAATGTCCTCGACATTGGTCTCGGCGGCCAGCAGCACTTCGGTATCGGCAGCCCCCAGCCGCTGCGCCCGCAACCGCACCTGCGCAACGGCCTCTTCGCCGGAAACATAGATGACCCGATGCCCCTGGCGAGACAGGGCGGCGGCGGCCTGCATCAACACGGTCGACTTGCCGATGCCGGGATCGCCGCCGATCAGCACCGCCGACCCGCGCACGAACCCGCCGCCGGTTGCCCGGTCAAGCTCGGAAATCCCCGTCATGATGCGCGGCGCGTCCTCGATCTCGCCCGACAACGTCGTCAGCGCTACGGGGCGGCCCTTCTTCGGCGTCCGGCCGGGG
Source organism: Pararhizobium sp. DWP1-1-3 (assembly GCF_049896125.1). Classification (NCBI taxonomy): domain Bacteria; kingdom Pseudomonadati; phylum Pseudomonadota; class Alphaproteobacteria; order Hyphomicrobiales; family Rhizobiaceae; genus Pararhizobium; species Pararhizobium sp. DWP1-1-3. The sequence continues at coordinate 88,167 of NZ_JAFCTR010000012.1, read as the reverse complement.
CCACCGCCGATGCCGCCCATCGGGTCTTCCTCGACGATCGTGTTCCACTGGTTGCAGCCTTCGCATTTCCCCACCCACCGGGCGTGAACGGTACCGCAGTTCTGGCAGATGAATTGTGTCCGGGCTTTCGCCATCAAATTTCGCTTTCGGGGAAGTTTTCAGAGGTAATGTCCTGGCGGCCATGGAGGATACGCAGGATCAGGAGATGGGAGGCTGTGACATGGAAGTAATCAGATGGTTACGGAAAACGGCGGCACGCAAATCCGGTTTCATATCGTCCTTCGGCGTGCCGGTCAGACCCAAGGCAGCAATGGATCTGATTTTTGCCTGGATAGCATCCACGACACGCTGTGCAGCTTTCGGGTTGGTTGCGGCAATGTAGTCGTAGATATCGGTCAGATCATCTGCCGCCTGTTCGGAGAGGCGAAAGCGCCGTTTCCGCATCAGGCGTTTCGCGCTTTGGAACGGTCCATGATAAATTCGGTCAAATCGTCCTCTTCACCGAATTCGTAGAAACGTCCTGCGGCAATGTCATCAAGCCCTTCTTGAATAAGGCTTTTCAGAGTGGCCTCATCACGCTGCAGCGATCGAAGTCCGGCATGAACCACGTCGTTCACAGTCTTGTACGGTCCGCTTCGAACGCGCTCTTCAATAAACGCGCGATCTTCATCACTCAATTGGATATCAGACACGATGATCTCCTTTTGTTCCAGTTTAGAACATCATTTTCCGGATTCCAAGCCGCAATCTCGAAAAGCTATTCGGCCTCGATATACGCACGCTCATACCGCTTCCCAAGGCTGGTCAGCATCTCGTAGCCGATCGTGCCGCCAGCTCTTGCCACGTCATCGACGGCGACATTGTTGCCGAAGAGTTCGATATAGTCGCCGGGCCGGACGGCATTGTCGGCGAAGTCGGTGATGTCGAACAGGCTGAGGTCCATGGTGACGCGGCCGAGATGCGGTACTTGTCTGCCATGCAGGAAGCCGTAGGCGCCGGATGGTGTCGCTTGGCGCAGGGTGACGCCGCCGCCGGAGACCGAACGGTGATAGCCGTCGGCATAACCGATGGCGACGATCGCCACGCGGCTGTCGCGGGCAAACTGCGCCGAGCCGCCGTAGCTTGCGGTCTCGCCGGTCCTGACGCGGCGAATCTGCAGGATGCGGGCCTCGGCCGTCACCACCGGCTTCATCGGATTGGCCAAACCGTTGACAGCTTCGCCGCCATAGGTGGCGATGCCCGGCCGGGTCATGTCGAAATGAAAATCGGACCCAAGATGGATGCCGGCCGAATTGGCAAGGCTTGATTCGATGCCTTCGAAAGCGGCCGTAACCGTCCGGAATGATTCGAGCTGTCTCCGGTTCAGCGGATGCGCCTGATCGTCGGCGCAGGCGAGATGGCTCATCACCAGAATGGGCGAGAAGCTTGCCGGGCGGGCAGGATCACCGGCCAGTGCCAGCGCTTCATCACGCGTCAGCCCCAGGCGGTTCATGCCGGTATCGACATGCAGCACGCAAGGGTGATCGCCGCGCTGCGACAGCACCGACATGAAGAAAGCCAGTTGTTCCTCGGAGTTGATGATCGGCACAAGGCCATTGTCGAAGAACAGCTGTTCGTTGCCCGGCCACATGCCGGCAAGAATATGGATGCGTGCGTCCGGCACGATCGGGCGAAGCGCCACGCCTTCCTCGACGCTGGCGACGAAGAAATCCCGCGCACCGGCGGCGTAGAGGGTGCATGCCGCCGGCTCGATGCCGATCCCATAGGCATTGGCTTTCAGTACGGCCGCTGCCCGCGCCTTGCCGGACAGCCTGTCCATATGACGCCAATTGTCGGCAAGCGCACCGAGGTCGATGGTCAGGCGGTTGGATGCAGCCTCAAAGGCAGGATCGGCGAAAAGGGGAGTGTGCAAATTGGCCATGTCGAGAGAAATACAGCCAAGCGGCAGCGGCTGCAATCGCCTCCGTTGCCAATCCGCGAACGCTGTCGAAGAGGTCGCGGATTGTCGTTGCAGGCGGGAGGCCTCACCGTCTTTCAGCCAAGGGGCCGACTACATCAGAGACGATGTGATCAGCGGCTCAACTTCCATAAAGCCTTCGTAGATCATCTTCAGCGCGACGAAGAGGATGATGGCAAGGCCGAGATAGGAGACCCAGGGGAACCTGTGCAGCAGCTTGGCGATAAACGATGCGGCGATGCCCATCAGCGCCACCGATACGGCAAGCCCGAGAATGAGGATGTTCGGGTGCTCGCGCGCGGCACCGGCAACGGCCAGAACGTTGTCGAGCGACATGGAGACGTCGGCAATGACGATCTGCAGGGCCGCCTGTTTCAGCGTCTTGCGCGGCGCGCCGTTGCCGACGGTACCGCTCTTGTCCATGTCTTCGCCGGTCAGCGTTTCCAGGCCCTCGTTTTCTTCCTTCGCAGACGTCCGCAGCTCGCGCCACATCTTCCAGCAGACCCACAGGAGAAGAATGCCGCCAACGAGCAGAAGGCCGAGGATCTGCAGCAGCTGGGTTGCGAGGAGGGCGAAGATGATGCGCAGGACGGTGGCAGCGGCGATGCCGATCAGGATTGCCTTGCCGCGCTGTTCCTTGGGAAGTCCGGCTGCCGCAAGACCGATAACGATGGCATTGTCGCCAGCCAGAACAAGGTCGATCGCAAGCACTTGCAGCAGCGCGATAAAAGCTTCCATGAACAGATTCCCCAGGCTGATGACGGTAATCGCGGCAAAATGCCGCGAAGGCTTTGCTAAATTTCTTTCCGCTTAACCGCATGCCTGGAGATTTGCAACACGGCCAGTGACCGTTCTGGGGTTCGGCGGCATTTTTCGCCGGTCAGTGTTCCTCGTATTGGGTGAACGACGGATCGGCGAGATCGGTGAAGCGGGTAAACTCCGCCTGGAAGGCGAGCTTGACCGTGCCGGTCGGTCCGTGGCGCTGCTTGGCGATGATCACGTCCGCCGTGCCCTTGACCGCTTCGAACTTCTGCTTCCATTCTTCGTATTTCGGGTCGAACTCGTCGCGCGGCTCCATGTTCTTCACGTAATATTCCTCGCGGAACACGAACAGCACGACGTCGGCGTCCTGCTCGATCGAGCCGGATTCACGAAGGTCGGAGAGCTGCGGGCGCTTGTCCTCGCGGCTTTCCACCTGACGGGAGAGCTGCGACAGCGCGATGATCGGCACGTTCAGTTCCTTACCGAGCGCCTTCAGGCCCGTGGTGATCTGGGTGATTTCCTGCACGCGGTTGTCGCCCGACTTGCCCGAGCCGGTCATCAGCTGGATATAGTCCACCACGAGGCAATCAAGGCCGCGCTGGCGCTTCAGGCGGCGGGCGCGGGCGGAAAGCTGGGCGATCGAGATACCACCGGTCTGGTCGATATAGAGCGGCGTCTTCTGCATCGTCTGGGAAAAGCCGACCAGCTTCTCGAACTCGGCTTCGGAAATGTCACCACGACGGATCTTGGACGACGAGACGTCGGTCTGCTCGGAAATGATACGCGTGGCCAGCTGTTCGGAGGACATTTCGAGCGAATAGAAGCCGACGACGCCGCCGTTGCGCGCCTTGAACGATCCGTCGGCCTGAACCTCCGGTTCATAGGCATGCGCAACGTTCCAGGCGATGTTGGTGGCAAGCGAGGTCTTGCCCATGCCCGGGCGTCCGGCCAGCACGATCAAGTCGGAACGCTGCAGGCCGCCCATGCGGGCATCGAGCGACTGGATGCCGCTGGAAATGCCGGAAAGGTGACCGTCGCGCTCGAAGGCCTGCCCGGCCATGTCGATCGCCAATGCCACGGCGTCATTGAAAGCCTGGAAGCCGCCGTCGTAACGGCCGGTTTCGGCCAGTTCGAACAGGCGGCGTTCGGCGTCCTCGATCTGGCTCTGCGGCGGCATGTCGAGCGGCGCGTCATAGGCGATGTTGACCATGTCCTCGCCGATGGTGATCAGCGAGCGGCGGAGCGCCAGATCGTAGATCGCCCGGCCATAGTCTTCCGCATTGATGATGGAGACGGCTTCGGAGGCGAGGCGGGCGAGATACTGCGCCACCGTCATGTCGCCGACTTTCTCGTCGGCCTTCAGGAAGGTCTTGATGGTCACCGGATTGGCAGTCTTGCCCATGCGGATGATGTCGCCGGCGACCTCGAAAATCTTGCGGTGCAGGGGTTCGTTGAGATGGACGGGCTTCAGAAAGTCCGAGACGCGGTAGAAGGCGTCGTTGTTGACGAGGATAGCGCCCAGCAACGCCTGTTCGGCCTCAAGGTTGTTCGGCGCCTCGCGATAGGTCGCGTCGCCCTGATCTTTCGTCATGGGTACAATTCTCCGCGCTGCTTCATTCATGGCGTTTCGCCTCTGTCTGTCGTCATTTTTGGTGTGCCACCGGTTTGAGGGGCTAGTCGCCCAGCGTCAATGCCTTGGCTGCAACAGTGACTGCCACATTGGCCGCAGCGGCCAACCGTCACCGTTGTTCACAGGGGCCTATGGTCGAACTCGAAATATCTGTCGATAGCGCTATTTCCTGTTGACCGGATTTCCTCCGAATCGGAGCTCCGCCAATGGATTGCCGTATTTTAACGTGGCAAGTCGCGGTTTACACGGTTTTTGGCCCGGCCGGGATCAGCGGCTTGAAAGACGGGCATCGTTCAACTAAATAGGATGGAAATAGGTAGTATACTACTAATATGAAAAAGGTACGAAATGCTAAACTCTGCCGTTAATCGCGAACTCTTCGATGCGCTGGCTTCGGTGAACCGCAAGCTGCGGGCGCTGTTTGATGCGCGGGTGAAGGAGCGGGGACTGACGCTGTCGCGTGCCAGAGCCCTGTTTGCCCTGTCGAAGCGCGATGGCCTCAACCAGCGCGAACTGGCTGACGAACTCGGTATCGAAACGCCGACGATCGTGCGCCTGCTGGACGGCATGGAGAAGCAGGGGTTCATCGAGCGGCGGGTCGAGGCAACCGACCGGCGGGCCAAGCAGATCCACATGACCGCCCGTGGCCGCGACATCGCCGGCGAAATCGACAAGCTGGCCTGCGAGATCCGCGAACAGGTTCTGGGCGGCGTCGATAACAAGGACAAGGCCATCGCCTTGCAGGTTGTCAGCCTGATGGCCGGCAATCTCGTCTCCATCGGCAGGGATTGAGCGGCAGATGAGCACGGTGGCCCCAGGCAGCGCGAACGACAACCGCATCGCGCCCGAAGCGCCGGCCGCCGATCCAGTGCCGCAACCCATTCAGCCACCGCCAGAACCGATGAGCCCGGCAAGGGCCGCCATCTACATGGCGTCATCGCTGCTGCTGTTCCTGACGCAGGGCCTCGGCATGAACCTGCTCAACGCCAATATCTACCAGCTTCAGGGTTCGCTCTCGGCAACGACATCGGAAATCGCCTGGCTCTCGGCCGCCTATATCGCCCCCTATGCGTCGATGTCGATTGCCCTGTTCAAGATCCGGATGCAATACGGTCTTCGGCGGTTCGCCGAACTCAGCATCGTCTGCTTCGTGCTTGCCTCCGTTCTCAATCTCTTCGTCTCCGACCTGCATTCGGCAACCGTCGTCCGGTTCCTCAGCGGCATGGCCGCAGCGCCTCTGTCGACGCTCGGCTTTCTCTATATGCTCGAAGCGCTCCCGGCGGCCCGCAAGCTGTCGGTGGGTCTCAGCCTTGCCTTGATGAACACGACGCTTTCGGCGCCGATCGCCCGCATCATCTCGCCGCCGCTGATGGATCTCGGCGGCTGGCATGCGCTCTATACGTTCGAAATGGGGCTGGCGCTGATGGCGCTGCCGGTCGTCTACCTTCTGCCGCTGACGCCGCCGCCGCGTGCCAACGTCATCCAGAAGATGGATATCCTCAGCTATCTGCTGCTTGCCATCGGTTTCGGCTGTCTCGCCGTTTTCCTGACGCTCGGGCGGCTCTACTGGTGGTTCGAGGTGCCGTGGCTCGGGCTGCTGTTGGCCGGATCCATCGCCGCGTTGACGCTGATGGTTGCTCTTGAATTGCCCCGCAAAATGCCGTTGATCGATCTGCGCTGGGTCTTCTCGAGAGAGAACATGCACATGGCCGGCATCCTGCTGTTGTTTCGCGTCGTCAGCTCCGAGCAGACGACGACAGCGGCAAATTTCTACATGCAGCTTGGCCTGCTCAACGACCAGACGCAGACCATGTATGCGATCATCCTGCTGGCGTCGATCGCCGGTGGGCTGGTCTGCACGGTTCTGATGCTGACGCGCTATGTCGAAACGGCGCATGTGCTGGCGCTGGTATTGATCGCCACCGGTGCCTTTCTCGATAGTCAATCGACCAGCCTGACCCGGCCGGAGCAGATGTATCTGAGCCAGGCGATGGTTGCTGCCGGCGCCGCCATGTTCCTTCCGCCGGTGATGTCGAAGGGATTTGCCACTGCGCTCGCCAAGGGCGCCCCCTTCCTCGTCAATTTTCTGGTGATCTTTCTGTTCACCCAGAGCATTGGCGCACTCGTTGCGCAGGCAGCACTCGGTACGTTCGTAACGCTGCGGGAAAAGTTCCATTCCAATGTCCTGGTCGAGCACATCCTGCTCACCAATCCCTTCGTCGCCCAGCGCGTGTCGCAACTCTCGGGATCCTATGGCAAAGTGATTACCGACAAGTCACTGCTGAATGCCGAAGGCCTGCAATTGCTTGGCCAGCAGGTGACGCGCGAAGCCAATGTCCTTGCCTATAACGACGCCTTCCTGGTCATTGCCATTGCATCCGCTACCGGTCTCGTCCTTCTGCTTAGCCATCTGGCCTGGCAGCGTCTTATTCCGCACACGTCAACTGCACCTGCAGTTGCCGCCCAGTCCTGATCCGTCCAGAGTATATTTGATGCTGAAAACCCTGCGTTCCCCCACGACCATCCTGACACTGCTGGCTGGTTTTGCCGGCGTGCTGCTGGTTCTCTATGCCTGGCGCCTGCCGCCCTTCGCCACCACCGTCGAGATGACCGACAACGCCTATGTCCGCGGTTATGTGACGATCGTCAGCCCGCAGCTGTCCGGTTATGTCGCCGCGGTCCCGGTCAAGGACTATGAGGCGGTCAGGGCAGGGCAGGTTCTGCTGAAGATCGACGACCGGATCTATGCCCAGAAGCTGGCGCAGGCCAAGGGCACGCTGGATACGCAGAAGGCGTCGCTTTCAAACTCCTATCAGCAGGAGCTTTCGGCAAAGGCCAGCATCGCTGCCAGCGAGGCGCAACGCGACAGCGCCGTCGCGACGCTGACGCGGGCCCAGCAGGCGTGGGACCGTATCAAGCCGCTGGCGGAAAAGGGCATCGCCACATCGGTCGATCTCGATACGGCGCGGGCAACCCTCGAACAGGGAAGGGCAGGCGTCGATCAGGCGACGGCTGCCATCGAGGTGTCCCGCCAGAACCTTGCCACCACCATCGGCTCGCGGGCGGGGCTTGAGGCGGCGGTGCGCAGCGCCGAAGCTGCCGTTCAGCTGGCGCAGATCGATCTCGACAATACCACCATCACGGCACCGCAGGACGGCACGCTCGGCGAGGTCGGCGCGCGGCTGGGTCAGTATGTAACGGCCGGAACGCAGCTGATGGCCATCGTTCCGAAGGATGTCTGGATCATCGCCAATTTCAAGGAAACCCAGCTCGACGGCATGAAGATCGGCCAGCCGGTAAGGTTTACCGTCGATGCGCTCAACAAGGCGCGATTGAACGGCCATGTCGAGCGGTTCTCGCCCGCCGCCGGCTCCGAGTTCAGCGTCATCCGCGCCGATAATGCCACCGGCAATTTCACCAAGGTCGCGCAGCGGGTCGGCGTCCGCGTCTCGATCGATCCCTGCCAGCCGCTGGCAGACGCTTTGGCGCCGGGCATGTCGGTGGAAGTTCATATCGACAAGGCGGCGGAGCCACAGGCCGTCAAGTAACAGCGATCATCCCCTGAAATGCGAAAAGCCCGCGATATCAATCGCGGGCTTTTCGTTTTGTCTATGAGGCGAACGGGGCACCGCGAAGGTGCCCGTCGCTCTGACGATTACTCGTCTTCGCCGTCGAATTCGGCTTCCGGGTTGAAGAAGTCTTCCGGCTTCAGGGCATCTTCGTCAACGCCGTAGATGGCGTCGGCCGATGTCAGGCTTTCGCCCTTCTGCTGGCGTTCTGCTTCTTCGGCCGAACGGGCAACGTTGATCTGAATCTTGATTTCGACTTCGGCGTGGAGGTGCAGCACGACTTCGTGCAGGCCAATGGTCTTGATCGGGTTGTTGAGATCGACCTGGTTGCGGCCGATGTTGAAGCCTTCGGCAGCCAGAACGTCGACGATGTCGCGAGCAGCGACCGAACCGTAGAGCTGACCGGTTTCGCCGGCCGAACGGACGACGATGAAGGACTTGCCGCCGAGGGTTTCGGCAACGGTCTGGGCTTCGGACTTGCGCTCGAGGTTACGGGCTTCAAGCGTCGAACGCTCGGCTTCGAAACGCTTCTTGTTGGCTTCGTTGGCGCGCAGGGCCTTGCCGAGCGGCAGCAGGTAGTTACGGGCAAAGCCGTCGCGAACCTTGACGGTCTCGCCCATCTGGCCGAGCTTGGCAACGCGTTCGAGAAGAATGACTTGCATGATAGTGTCCTTTCGTTTGTCTGTTCAGAGGTCTTTTGTTTCAGTCTCAGTGGTTTTCCCCGTTGGTGACAGCGCGATGGCGCGCCGCGTGTCCATCAGACCCGACAGGAGAAAGAAGAATGCCGGGATCGTGAAGAGCACGACCGACAGATAGCCAAGCCACAGCACCGGAAGCCGCCAGGACTTGCCGCGCGTGCGGAAATGAAAGACGGCAAAGCCGGCCAAAAGGAAGCCGGCGCCGAACGTGCCGCAGACCAGTGCGCCGACGATCGCCGGAACGCCGCCCATGAAGGCGAGCAGCAGGCCGCCGAGGAAGGCGAAGATCGAGAAGCGGTGCATGCGCAGCGTCGACGGCATGTCTTCGCGCGGACGCAGGCTCTTGCCGGAGGTCTGGACGATGCGGGTGGCGATGTAATAGGCGGCAAACAGCATCAGCACCCAGATGGCGCCCTGAACCATCGGCAAAGCGACGGAAAAGATCGACTTGATCTGGGCGATCGAGGCGGCATCCGGATTGTAGCCGGGTTCCTGCGCCTTCAGTGCGTCCATGACGATATCGATCATCCGGTCGGACATGGTGCCGTCATAGCCGATGATGACGCCGACGATGAGCATGCCGATCGTCACCAGCACGGCGAGATTGGTGAGGATATCGGAGAGCGGATACCAGGCCATCGCCCCATCGGGACCGCCAAGCTCGGATGCCGGCCGGGCCAGATTGGCAAGGTGGCTGAGCCATGCGGCCGGGATCAGCGTGATGACGGCGATCAATAGGGCGAAATAGGGGGAGACAAGCACGGTGCCCGTCAGGCCGGCGACGACGACGGCAGTGATCGCCGCGGTATTGCCCCAGCCAAGGCCGGCAATCAGGATCGGCAGCGCAGACGCGGCATAGAGCACGATCGCAAACGACGACTGCGTGTTCGCGCCAAGCGAAAGCAAGGCGGCGGTCACGCCGGCGAATGCGCCGGTCAACAGCGATGTCTGGTCCAATGTTTTCACGGTTCGCTGTCCTGCTATCAAGCAGTTAGAGGCGTTTCCTTACTAAGGAACCAAGCCCCAACATGGGTTTTAGCGCTGAATGCGCCGGTGTTTCCGATCCACGCCCAACGCGGAAGGGAGAAGGTGAGGCGACGCCATCGGCTGTTCGCCTCACCTTGAGTCAGTGTCCGTCGGGTCAGAGACCTAACGGATCGTCAAGTCTTAGGACATGACGTAAGGCAGGAGGCCGAGGAAGCGGGCGCGCTTGATGGCCTGGGCCAGTTCGCGCTGCTTCTTCTGGGACACTGCCGTGATACGCGAAGGAACGATCTTGCCGCGCTCGGAAATGTAGCGCTGCAGCAGACGGATGTCCTTGTAGTCGATCTTCGGGGCGTTGGCGCCGGAGAAAGGGCAGGTCTTGCGACGGCGATGGAACGGGCGGCGTGCCGGAGCGGATAATGTATCAGCCATAATGTCTCTCCTTATGCCCGGTCTTCGCGCGGACGGCGCGGACGGTCTTCACGGTCGCCGAAGCCACCTTCGCGCGGCGGACGCGGGCCACGGTCGCCGAAGCCACCACGGTCAGGACGGTCGCCGTCGCGGCGCGGACGGTCGTCGCGATCACGCTTCTGCGTCATGGCGGACGGGCCGTCTTCGTGCTTCTCGACAGCGATGGTCATGTAGCGAAGAATGTCTTCGTTGATGCGCATCTGGCGCTCGATCTCGTGAACGGCCGGTGCCGGAGCATCGATGTCCATCAGAACGTAGTGAGCCTTGCGGTTCTTGTTGATGCGGTAGGTCAGGGACTTGAGGCCCCAGTTTTCGACGCGCCCGACTTTTCCGCCATTAGCTTCCAGTACACCCTTGTACTGTTCGACGAGAGCGTCGACCTGCTGTGCGGAAATATCCTGCCGGGCAAGGAATACATGTTCATAAAGAGCCATGAGGCTTTGCCTTTCTTGCGTTAATCGTCACCCGGAAATCGGCGGCTAAGCCTCAACGACTGTTCAAGTGGCTGCAAGCAGCCGGCAAGAAAGTGTTGTTTCGAGACGGTCGAGAGCGGAGACACGGGAGGCTGGACCCCTATAGGTCCTGACAGGTCTCTTAAGGGAAACCGGCCCTCCGTTCAGCCACCAGCCAGAAGACCGGGTGTTGCGAACAGCGCGCTTATACGCATTTTCGGGCAGGAAGCAAGGGCCGTGGGGAAATTAGGGGGCAGGTGAGGTTTGCCCGGTCTTTCCCTCCCCCCCTTGCGGGGAGGGTGGCCGGATGGGCAGGCTCCGGGTCGGGAGGGGTTCTCTTGCTGTTTTACCCTCCCCTTGAGGGGGAGGGTCGGAGCGAAGCTCCGGGGTGGGGTGATCTGCGGCATATGCAATTGTCTGTTGTGCTCGCGGTGGTCACCCCCACCCGCGACTGCGTCGCGACCTCCCCCCTCAAGGGGGAGGTGAATTTCCCTCTTCTCCCCGGCGGGGAGGAGAGGGAGTTCGCGGCAGCTTCAACGGCCTATGGCCACGCCCGGAAAATCCGTCGTGGGTTTTGCTTGCTTTCAGTCACTTGGCCGGGGCGCTGGAAAGTGCCGCAGGATAGTAAGTTTATATGACGCCTTCCGGCGCCCCGTTCAGTGTCTTTTGCCGCGCTTCTCAGGTTCTTCTGCGCTTTCCTCTCTGACAGGAAAGCCTCCAATGCCCCAGCCCGGCCGCTTATCCGCTGGGCTTTTCAATGAGGCGGGGTTTAGCCCTGGACCGTCCAAGGACGGTGTGACCACCCGGCACGCCCGGTCCGCTTTCGCGAACCGGAGGAGAACCGCCTTTCACGCAGCCCCGGGGATTTTGCGCGCGTTTCGCCAAACCATCCGGGCACCGGCCCCATCTCGCCGGCAACGCTTTCCGGTGTATCCGTGGTGGGACGGGAAGAAGTATGGCACGGGTTTTGAGGGCGGGGATTTGCGGGGATGATTCTGGCGCAAGATGATGCTCCGGACCCGGCTGCGCCGCCTGTTTCAGCCATTGTAACCGTAACGTACTTCCCCGTTTGGTGGCAAAGTGCTCCGGTGGATCGGCACCCACAGGAGTACCTGCCATGAGACGAATGTTCCTCGCCACCGCGATCGCCACGGCGATGATTTCGACGGCCGCTTCGGCTTTCACGCCTCAGGAACTGGCTGGCCGCACTATCGAGCGGCGTGCTGTCGAAGCCGCGATCTGGGGTATCCCTGCCGTCAACTACGATCTGATGCTGCAGGAAATGCTTGCCAAGACGAAGGGCAAGGTCAACCAGATCGTCTATTGGTCGCGCCCTCTCGATTGGCACAATCAGACGCTGACGCCCAATCCGGATGCGATCTATCTGATGGCCTTCACCAACACGAAGGAGGCCGGGCCCATCGTCATTGAAGTGCCGCCTGCGGACGGTGGCTCGATCAACGGCAACATCGTCACTGTCTGGCAGATGGCGCTTGAAGATGCCGGGCCGTCGGGCGCCGACCAGGGGAAAGGCGGCAAATATCTCGTCCTTCCTCCCGGCTACACCGACGCCGTTCCTGAAGGCTATATCCCGCTCAGATCGGATACGTTCGGGGGATACGCTCTGCTGAGGTCGAATCTGTCAAGCCATAGCGAAGCCGACATCGCCAAATCGGTCGCGTATGCGAAACGGCTGAAGGTTTACCCGCTTTCACAGGCGGCTAGTCCTCAGGAGACTGTTTTCACCGATGCCAAGGACGTGATTTTCGATTCCACCATCCGCTACGATGCCAGCTTCTTCGAATCGTTGAACAGGATCGTTCAGACCGAGCCGTGGTTGTCCCGCGACCGGGTCATGATCAACCAGCTCAAGTCTCTGGGTATTGAAAAGGGCAAACCGTTCAAGCCGACAGCTGCGGCCGCCAAGCACCTTGAGGCTGGAATCCGCGAGGGCCGTGAATGGCTGGAAACGGCATATGACACGGGCCTGCTTCCCTTTTACGAAGCCAGCAGGTGGAACTATGCCGGAAATCCCGAGCTGGTGAAGAGTGCGCAGGCGTCCTACAACGAACCGGACGCCTACCCCGTCGATCTGCGTGCCGTCGCGTACAGTTATGCTTTCGTCGGGCTGAAGCGTATGGGAACCGGCCAGTTCTACCTGATCTCGATCAAGGACAAGGACGGCAGGGACTTCGACGGAGCAAAGACCTACCGGCTCAAGGTACCGGCCAGCGTGCCGGTCGAACAATACTGGTCGCTGACTGCCTATGACCGTCAGACCCACGCGCTGATCCGCAACATGAAGCGCGCCAGCCGCTCGTCGCAGATCGCGGACCTGATGAAAAATCCTGATGGTTCGGTCGATCTTTTCCTCGGGCCGAAAGCCCCGCACGGCAAGGACGTGAACTGGATACCGACCGATCCGAAGCGCGATTTCGAGGTGATGTTCCGGTTCTACGCACCGACCAAGGCCTTGTTCGACAAGGCATGGGTCCTGCCCGACATCGAACGGGTCAAAAAATAGCCTGAGACGCAATGTTAGGGAGAAGGCATATGCAGAGAAGATTTCTTTCCGCAGCCGTTTTGGCGGCGCTTGCCACCACGACACCAGTGTCAGCCAAGGACGTTCTGAGCGGGCGCGTTGAAACCCATATCGGACGGATCGAGCTTCAGGGCGGCTATCCCAGCGCCAGCTCCGTCAAGAAGATCTATGACGAGATGGATTTCCAGCGCGCCTCGCAGGCCTATATCTGGGCAACGCCGATCGTGGCCTTGGAAGCCATCAGGCGGGCCAACAAGCGTGACTGGGGCGTCGACTACAACGAAGTCGGCCTTGTCGATGGCTACACCACGCCGGCCGTCATCGCCCTGACCGGCAACAACACCACGATCTATGCAGCGGTGTTTGCCGATCTGCAACGCGATGGCCCGGTCGTTATCGACTCTCCGTTGGGTGTCTATGGGGTTATCGACGACTTCTGGCAGCGGCCCGTCGTCGAAGTCGGACCGTTTGGCCCCGACAAGGGCAAAGGCGGAAAATTCCTGCTTCTGCCTCCGGGCTATACCGGCACCGTTCCAGACGGGTATCTGACTGCGCAGTCGAAGACGAACCATGTGATTTTCATCGGCCGGGCCTTCGTCAAGGATGGCGATATCAAGTCGGCGGTCAACACGTTGACGGGCATCAAGGCTTATCCGCTTTCAAAGGCTGGAAGTCCACCCGAAACGCGCGTCGTTCGTGCCGGCGACCGTCCGCTGAATTCCGTCGCTCCCAGAGGTTTCGAATATTGGCAGCTTCTTGCCGATGTTCTCGACCGAGAGACAGTGGAAGAGCGGGACCGGTTTTTTCACGCCATGCTGAAGCCGCTCGGCATCGAAAAAGGCAAGCCGTTCAAGCCTGACGCCCGGCAGAAGAAGATCCTGACGGATGCAGCCCAGGTCGGCTTTCTGATGGCGCAGACGATCAGCATGGCGCCGCGTCTGGACAACGCATCGTCCTATCCCGGCACGCACTGGGAGTGGGTCCTGACCCTCGACCCGACCCAGGAGACGGCAAACTACAGCCAGCTCGACGAGCGGACCGACTACACTTTTGAAGCCATAACCGTCGCTGAAGGCATGGTGAAGCAGATCGTCGGGGCGGGCTCCCAGTATATGAGCGCTGCAAGGGACAAGGATGGCGCATGGCTGCAAGGAGACAAGAACTACACCTTGCATGTTCCCGCCAATGTGCCGGCCAAGGAATTCTGGGCGGTGACGGTCTACGACGTCCTGACCCGGTCCATGGTGAAGACCGACACGATGAAGGCGGGCGTCTCCAGCCAGGACAAGCTGAAGCTCAATGCGGACGGCTCCGCGGATATTCATTTCGGCCCCAAGTCTCCCAGGGGCGGCGGCAACTGGGTCAAGACCATCCCCGGCCGGGGATGGTTCGCCTATTTCCGCTGGTATGGTCCGACGGAACATTTCTTCGACAAGAGCTGGACCTTGCCCGATATCGAGCGGCGGGGATGAACGTCATCGGAGGGCGGTTTGCCGTGCCCTCCCTTCCGAGGGGGAGATAAGTCCGCTCTAATGGTCCTTTATCCCCGTAGACAAGGTAGGCTTTCGACGGTCATCACCATGTTGCCGGTAACCGTTGATGCCCCTCGAACGACGGAAAGTGTGGCAGGACCTCTTCGGCCAGTTCCCGGATAACTTCCTTGACCGGGCGCTCCGAAAACTGGATGCCGAGGGCCGCATGATTGACGCCTGCTTCCCGCCACGCATGGAGAAGCGCGATCAAGCCTTTTCTGCCGGTCTTGAGCACGAAGCCGCCGTGTTGCGGGGTGGGCGGGAAATCGGTGTCGTCGACAAGATCGAGCCATTCGTTGGTCATGTGCGGTCTGAATCCGCCATCGGGGATGCGGTTGCGCCATGCACGAATGTTTTCGGCAAGCCGTCTGGGGCCATCGGCGGTATGCGTCGCCTGCGGATATGTCAGCCAGCCATCCGCGTGTTCAGCCACCCATTCCGGTGACTGCCGGCTTGATCCCGTCACGATCAGCGGAATGCGTCCCGCAGCCGCTTTGGGCATCAAGGTTGCCCCATGAAGTGTGCCCAACGTTCCGCGAATGGAGGGCTGGCCGTCGGCGACAAGCTGGCGAAACCAGGCGACCGCTTCTGCAAAACGGGCGCTGCGTGCATCGAAATCAATACCATAGGCCGGGAATTCGACGGGCCGGTCGCCCGATGCGATCCCCATCACCAGTCTTCCGCCGGACAGATGGTCGATCGTCGCCGACATTTTCGCAAGGTCGATGGGATGACGCAAACTGAAGATCGCGCTCCCGGTTGCCAGTGCAATACGTTCGGTCTTCGCCGCCAGGTAGGCGAGATAGGTGAAGGGGTCGAAGACCTGTCCCGCATCGCCGAAGTTTGGATCGTAGAGCGGAACGTCGCGGACCCAGACGGCCGCAAAGCCGCGGCGATCGATATCGGCAACGTGTTCGGCCTGGCCTTCCAGTACCCGCATGTCCCCCTGCCAGAAGCGCAGCGGCAGGAAGATGCCTATCGTCAGATGGTTGGGTGCAAACATGCGGCGATAGCCCGGATGCGCTGCGAAGGCGTCAAAGGAAGCCCCTCCAAGCAGGGTGCCCGCCGGCGCCGTGTCATCCATAATGTTCATGGTGGTCGCTATTCCTCTGTGAAATCTGCTCAGGGACCGGTCGCTGGAGCCGGAAGGGAAATGCCGCGCTGGACGGCAGGGCGAAGCGCAACCTGATCGTGCCAGCGGGCAAGATGCTGGTGATGGGCAAAGCCAAATCCGCAGATCGTGGCGATGTGCGTCCAGCCGAAATGGGCGATATCCGCGACGGAATAATTGTCGCCCGCCAGCCATTCATTGTCCGCAAGGCGGCCGTCGAGCACCGCGAACGCATCTTCGGTCAGGCGGCGGTAGCGCTCGATGGCATCGGGTATTTTCGTTGCGGCAAACATTTCGAAGTACACCCGCTGACCCAAAAGCGGTCCGAGGCTCGATGCGTGGAACTGAAGCCACTTGATCGCTTCCCATCGTGCGACGGTTCCCTGTGGAAGAAGCTGCCCGCTTTTTTCTGCGAGATAGAGCAGGATGGCGGCGGATTCGAACAGGGTGACGCCCGTCTCGTGATCGACGATTACGGGGATGCGGCCGTGCGGATTGAGCGCCACAAAGGCCGGCTGCCGGTGCTCGCCCTGGTCGATGTCGATATGATGCAGGCGATAGGGCAGTGCCAATTCTTCGAGCGCAATTGTTGCCTTGAAGCCGTTCGGGGAGGAGTCGGTGTAAAGATCAATCATTCAGGTTGCCCTGCTGGGAGATGCAAAACCCGGCCTGATCGGCGTTGCTGTTTTGTGGCTCCGTCACTAAGTCTGGCATGCGGTCTCCGTCTCTTCCTGATGTGTGCTTGGCTAAATTTGCGTAGCGGCCTATGGTCTGTTAATACGTTGAATAGATACCGATAAAAAACGATTCAATCTGCTCTTAGAGTTTAGGTAGGCTAATCTTTGAATCCTGTTCTTCCTCTTCTTGCGCTGCGCGCATTTGCTGAAACGGGGCGGCATGGCAGCCTGAAGAAAGCGGCGGATGCGATGGGCGTCACCGCCGGGGCCATCAGCCAGCAGATCAAGCAATTGGAGGATCGCCTTGGCGTGATGCTGTTCACGCGCACGCGCTATGGTGTGCGTTTGACGCCAGCCGGCGAGAAGGTTCACCCGGCACTCGTTCTGGCTTTTGACCAGATCGCGCGCAGTCTCGATGTCCTGGAGGCGGTCAATGCCCGGCCGGCGCTGACCGTCAGCACGGAGCCGTCTTTTGCGGCATCCTGGCTGGTGCCTCGCCTCGGACGGTTTACGGCCCGTCATCCGGAAATTGAAATCCGGGTGGAGGCGACGTCGCAACTTGCCGATCTGCAAAGGGACCGCGTCGATATTGCCATCCGCCACGGCCTTGGCCGCTATCCCGGCCTCGTTTCGGAACGGTTGATGACCCCGGCTCTCCTGCCTGTCGCAGCGCCTGCGCTGTTGCGGAACGGCCCAGCGATCAACAATCCCGCAGATTGCCTTGCCTATCCGCTGCTTCAGGACAGTGCGCGAGCGGATTGGCGGATGTGGTTTCAGGCAGCCGGCGTGACCGGCGACGGGCAGGCCGAGCGTGGGCCATCTTTCGACGACGATTTCCTGCTTGTGCGTGCGGCCATCGCCGGTCAGGGCATAGCCCTTGTGCGCGACCTCTATGCCACGGAGGAAATCGCTCTTGGCCGTCTGGCCCTGGCGCTCGACACCCCTTGGCCAACCGATTTTGCGTATTATGCCGTCACACATCCGCAAACGAATGCGCGCAAGACGGTGCAGCAATTTATCGGCTGGCTGAAGGCGGAGGCGTCAGGGACATTCACGCCAAGCTGACATCCCCTGGTGGCAGCATTACGTCCTTTGCCGCAGCACTGGCCTTCATTGGCTGACACGGCAATGTTTCGAGCTTGTTTGAGGCTTGGCGTTGCAACATTGTGCGCTGACAGTTGACGAAGATCATGCTTGCCAGGGCGATGGATGGAGGTTTGAAAATGGCCGTTTTGCGGACGATGCGGTTGACGCTCAGTCCTTGCTGCCCGAGTGGCGATCAGCTTAAAACGCTGGACATGACCGCTCATAGAGCAAGCGGTCATGTGCTTCAAACATCCCTCAGATCGGTGCCGGATAGATCTTGTGCAGCTTGGCAATGCCCTTCAGCACGTCGGCCGGCAGCACCACGTCCTTCGCGCCGATATTGGTCTTCAGCTGTTCCATGCTGGTGGCGCCGATGATCACTGCGGTCATGAAGGGGCGGGTGAGGCTGAAGGCGAGCTGCATCTGGGCGAGGTCGAGACCGTGTTCGCGGGCAAGGTCTGCGTAGGCCTGGACTGCGGGCTCCTGGTACTCGGTGTAGCGGCCGCCAAGGTCGCCGTTGATCGACAGGCGCGAGCCTTCGGGATTGGCGCCGTTCAGGTATTTGCCGGAGAGCAGACCGGCGGCCAAAGGCGAATAGGCCAGCAGGCCGACATTCTCGTGGTGGCTGACTTCGGCAAGGTCGAGGTCGAAGGCGCGGTAGAGGAAATTGTATTCGTTCTGCAGCGATGCGATGCGGGGGGCCCCAAGTTTTTCGGCAAGCGCCAGCATCTTCATCGTGCCCCAGGCGGTGTCGTTGGACAGGCCGACGGCGCGGACCTTGCCTTCCTTGACGAAGGCACCGAGCGTTTCGACGACGGCGGCGAGGTCTTCGAGCGTCGCTGATGTGTCCTGATGCGAGGGATCGTAGGTCCAGGACTGGCGGAAATGATAGTGGCCGCGGTTCGGCCAGTGCATCTGGTAGAGATCGACATGATCGGTCTGCAGGCGCTTCAGGCTGGTCTCCAGCGCCTCGCGCATGGTTTTCGGGCTGGCCGGCGTGCCATTGCGAATATAGGGGCGGCCGGGGCCGGCGACCTTGGTGGCGACGACGATCTCGTTGCGCTTGCCGCTTTTTTTCAGCCAGGTGCCGATATAGTCCTCGGTCAGGCCCATGGTTTCGGGACCGGCCGGGGTGACGGGGTAGAGTTCGGCGGTGTCGAAGAAGTTGACGCCCTGGCTGACGGCATAATCCATCTGCTCATGCGCCTCCGCCTCGCTGTTCTGCGTGCCCCAGGTCATTGTGCCCAGGCAGATTTGCGAAACTTTGATGCCGGTGCGGCCGAGTGTGTTGTATTTCATGGTGCTCAACGTGCCTCAAAACTTGTTCGGCGGCAAATGTAGAGGCTGTTTGCTGCGGCGCAAGAGAAAAGCGGTTGCCGTGCACAGGAGCGGCCTTTGAGCCTCAAAAGCTTGACTCGCGCGCCAGGAATGTGAATGGAGAGGAAAAAGCCTCTGCCTGCCATATGTTTGCCGGCAACGAGTTGGAATGAAACGGCGCGGCTCGACCGCGCATGACGAGGAAAAACCTCATGGCAATTGCATTCACATTTCCAGGACAGGGCAGCCAGGCGCTCGGCATGGGCAAGGATCTGGCCGATGCCTTTCCTGAGGCAGCAAGCGTCTTTGCCGAAGTCGATGACGCGCTCGGCGAAAAGCTCTCCGACATCATGTGGAACGGCCCGGAAGAAACGCTGACGCTGACGGCCAACGCCCAGCCGGCGCTGATGGCGGTGTCGATCGCGGCTCTCAGGGTCCTGGAAGCCAAGGGGCTCGACCTGAAGTCGAAGGTTTCCTATGTCGCCGGCCATTCGCTCGGCGAATATTCCGCGCTCTGTGCCGCCGGCATGTTTTCTCTGGCAGACACGGCCCGGCTGTTGCGCATTCGCGGCAATGCCATGCAGGCGGCAGTTCCTGTTGGTAAAGGCGCGATGGCGGCGATCATCGGGCTCGAGCACAGCGATGTGCAGGCTATCTGCGATGGCGTCGGCGAGATCGGTTCCTGCCAGATCGCCAATGACAATGGCGGCGGCCAGCTGGTGATTTCGGGCGAGAAGGCGGCGGTCGAGAAGGCCGCGGCTTTGGCCACGGAAAAGGGCGCCAAGCGCGCCATCCTTTTGCCGGTCTCCGCTCCCTTCCATTCGACGCTGATGGCGCCTGCAGCCGATGCCATGCGCGAGGCGCTGGCAACTGTTGCCAAGCACGATCCGGCCGTGCCGCTGATCGCCAATGTGCGCGCGGCCCCGGTGACCGATGCCGGCGAGATCGCCACGCTGCTGGTCGAGCAGGTCACCGGCCAGGTCCGCTGGCGCGAAACCGTCGAGTGGTTTGCAGCCCATGATGTGACGACGCTGTACGAGATCGGCTCCGGCAAGGTGCTGACCGGTCTTGCGCGCCGCATCGACAAGACAGTTACCGGCATTGCCGTCAATTCTCCCGCCGACATCGACGCGGCGATTCAGACTTTGCTCGGCTGAATTGGGGGGAGTGAATAGGGAATAGCGAATAGGGAATAGAAAAGCTGAAGCTACGATTGCTCTTCCTGTTTCCCTACTCGCTACTCGCTACTCGCCCCGGCCTATCCGCTATTCGCTCCAAAAGAGGAAAACAACCATGTTCGATCTGTCTGGCCGCAAGGCCCTCGTTACCGGCGCATCCGGCGGCATCGGCGAAGAGATTGCCCGCATCCTGCACGCGCAGGGCGCTATCGTCGGCCTGCACGGCACCCGCGTCGAAAAGCTGGAAGAGCTGGCCAATTCGCTTGGCGAGCGCGTTCACCTGTTCCCGGCAAACCTGGCCGACCGCGATGCCGTCAAGGCGCTCGGCGAAAAGGCGGAAAGTGAACTCGGTGGTGTCGATATCCTCGTCAACAATGCCGGCATCACCAAGGACGGCCTGTTCGTGCGCATGAGCGACGCGGACTGGGATGCCGTCATCGAAGTCAACCTGACCTCGGTCTTCCGGCTGACCCGCGAGCTGACCCATCCGATGATGCGCCGCCGCCATGGCCGCATCATCAACATCACCTCGATCGTCGGCGTCACCGGCAATCCGGGCCAGGCCAATTACTGTGCCGCCAAGGCCGGCATGATCGGCTTTTCCAAGTCGCTCGCCCAGGAAATCGCCACCCGCAACGTCACGGTCAACTGCGTCGCGCCCGGCTTCATCGAAAGTGCGATGACCGGCAAGCTGAACGACAAGCAGAAGGACGCCATCATGGGCGCCATCCCGATGAAGCGGATGGGCACAGGCGGCGAAGTGGCGTCTGCCGTCGCTTATCTGGCTTCGAATGAGGCCGGTTACGTCACCGGCCAGACCCTCCACGTCAACGGTGGCATGGCGATGATCTGATCCCTGGTACGGGCCGTCAAAGGCCTGTGCCGCCGCGTTTTCGCATCAATGGCAGACGTGGGGGCGAAATACCGGGAATTGCATGTTGACCAAGCCATTCCCGGCGATTTTCGGACTTTGCGGCAGACTTAAACCGTGTTAAGCGGGCCATGGCTGTGCGCAGTCGATCGGAAGATATGCGGTATACGATGGCTTCGGCCGGCGTGGTTTGCCCGCTTCCGATTGAACGAATTGCCGGGCGGATCGTCTTGATCTACCAGGCGTTAATAGGGTACCGATGTCAGAACGGCATCGTTGAGAAAAACAAAGGTCGAGGAATCCGACATGAGCGACGTAGCAGAACGCGTAAAGAAAATTGTTATTGATCATCTTGGCGTCGATGCCGAAAAGGTTTCGGAAGGCGCAAGCTTTATCGACGATCTGGGCGCTGACTCGCTCGACACCGTCGAATTGGTCATGGCATTCGAAGAAGAGTTCGGCGTCGAAATTCCCGACGATGCAGCGGATTCGATCCTGACGGTCGGCGACGCCGTCAAGTTCATCGAAAAGGCACAGGCCTGATATCAGGCCGTGTTGCGGCGGGCCGCCTCGCGGCCCGCCCTTCGTCCCTGCAAGGGACCGGCTCCCCATTACGGGAGCGAAAGGCGTGGTCAAGGAAAGCCTGATGGCTTCCGTCCCTGAGATCACGCAGTAAAGCATCACGGAAAAGGATGTACGGATCCGGTTTTTTGCGCAAGGGTCCGGTCCGGTTCTGGAACGAACAGGCAGGATGGATCACGGGCATGAGACGTGTCGTTATCACCGGTACCGGCATGGTATCTCCCTTGGGCTGCGGAACTGAGATATCCTGGTCGCGGCTCATCGCCGGCGACAATGCCGCCCGCAAAGTCACCGAATTCGAAGTCGAAGACCTGCCTGCAAAGATCGCCTGCCGCCTGCCGTTCGGCGATGGCAGCAATGGCACCTTCAATCCCGACAACTGGATGGAACTGAAGGAGCAGCGCAAGGTCGACAGTTTCATCATCTATGCGATGGCCGCCGCTGACATGGCGCTTGCCGATGCCGGCTGGCATCCGAAGACCGACGAAGACCAGATCGCCACCGGCGTGATGATCGGCTCGGGCATCGGCGGTCTCGAAGGCATCGTCGAAGGCGGCATCACGCTGCGCGACCGCGGTCCGCGCCGGGTGTCTCCCTTCTTCATTCCAGGCCGCCTGATCAACCTTGCCTCCGGCCAGGTGTCGATCCGCCACAAGCTGCGCGGCCCCAATCATTCCGTCGTCACCGCCTGTTCGACAGGCGCCCACGCCATCGGCGATGCGGCGCGCTTCATCATCATGGGCGATGCCGACGTGATGGTCGCCGGCGGTACGGAATCGCCGATTTCGCGCATCGCGCTGGCCGGCTTTGCCGCCTGCAAGGCGTTGTCGACGCAGCATAACGACGACCCGACCAAGGCATCGCGCCCCTACGACAAGGATCGCGACGGTTTCGTCATGGGCGAGGGCGCCGGTATCGTCGTGCTGGAAGAGCTCGAACATGCCAAGGCGCGTGGCGCCAAGATCTATGCCGAAGTGGTCGGTTACGGCTTGTCCGGCGACGCCTACCACATCACCGCTCCGGCCGAAGATGGCGACGGTGCGTATCGCTGCATGCAGATGGCCCTGAAGCGCGCCGGGCTGCCGGCATCCGAGGTCGATTATGTCAACGCCCATGGAACCTCGACCATGGCCGACACGATCGAGCTCGGTGCGGTCGAGCGCGTCATGGGCGCACATGCGGGCAAGATCTCGATGTCTTCGACCAAGTCGGCGATCGGTCACCTGCTCGGTGCTGCCGGTGCCGTCGAGGCGATTTTCTGCGCGCTGGCGATCCGCGACAATGTCGCGCCGCCGACGCTCAACCTGGATAACCCCTCGGTCGAAACCGAGATCGACCTGGTGCCGCATGTGGCGCGCAAGCGCGAGATCAATGTCGCGGTGTCCAACTCGTTCGGCTTCGGCGGCACCAACGCCTCGCTGGTTCTGCGCCGCTACGCCTGATCCGGACGCGACAGGCCTGCCGGATGGCGGCCCGTTCATCAACGCCGGCAGGGGCCGGCGTTGCCCCGCAAACACGATAATTCTCCCGCTATCGTGCTTTTGCCGCATTGCTCGGTTCAAACATGGCATATGGACGATTGCGATTGAGCCGATATCGTCAGTCCGTGGCTTTCTGGCCATGCTGACACAAGGCCAGGCGCTTAACGTCGCTATAATCGTGACAAGGTGATTCTCATTCCTGTTTCTCTTCTGGAGTTCGCATCAGGGATGGAGACGTGCATGACGCGAATTCCAGACCCAGGACACCAGTGAACGACGCAAACGAAAACAACGCAGCGCCTTTCGGCCGCAACGAGGCGGGCACCAACGGCCCGATCATCCCGAAATCGGCGAGCGAAGCTCTTCGTCCGGAAAAAGTGCCGCAGCCGCCCAGGCGGTCGCGCAAGGCAAAAAGCCAGGTCGTTATCTTTCTGAACTTCCTGATGACGGTGATCGTCTGCCTGACCATCGCTGCGGCCGGGACGGTGTATTATGCGATGTCCGCCTATGAGGACAAAGGTCCGCTGACCGCCAATACCAATTTCATCGTGCGCAACGGCGCCGGCATCCAGGAGATCGCCAGCAGCCTCGAGCGCAACAATATCGTCTCCGACGGCCGCGTCTTCCGTTTCATGTCGGAAGCCTATCTCGAGGACAATGATACGCTGAAGGCCGGCGAATACGAGATCAAGGCCGGCTCCTCGATGCAGGAGATCATGCAGCTGCTGAAATCGGGCAAGTCCATCCTCTACTCGGTGTCGCTGCCGGAAGGCCTGACGGTCAAGCAGATGTTTGCCAGGTTGAGCAGCGATCCGGTTCTGGAAGGCGACCTGCCGGCGCAGATCCCGGCAGAGGGCACGCTTCGTCCGGATACCTACAAATTCTCGCGCGGCACCAAGCGTGCGGAAATCGTCGCGCAGATGGCGGCGGCGCAAAAACAGCTGGTCGATCAGATCTGGGACCGGCGCGATCCAGACCTGCCGATCGCCAGCCGCGACGAATTCGTCACCCTGGCCTCGATCGTCGAAAAGGAAACCGGCATTGCCGACGAACGGTCGCGCGTCGCGTCCGTCTTCATCAATCGGCTGGAAAAGGGCATGCGCTTGCAGTCCGATCCGACGATCATCTACGGCATCTTCGGCGGCGACGGCAAACCGGCCGACCGGCCGATCCTGAAGTCGGACCTGGAGAAGGACACGCCCTACAACACCTACCTGATCAAGGGCCTGCCGCCGACGCCGATCGCCAATCCGGGCCGGGCAGCGCTTGAAGCGGTTTCCAACCCGTCGCGTACGTCGGATCTCTATTTCGTCGCAGACGGCACCGGTGGGCATGTGTTTGCCGCCACGCTCGACGAGCACAACAACAATGTCCGCCGCTGGCGCAAGATCGAGGCTGAAAAGGCCGCTGCCGCGAAAGCGGCCGAGACGGCACCGGCAGCGGAATAAGTCGATCCCATCAGGCTTGTGGATGACACGGCTCCGGTACGCTTGACCCTTGCGGTTGACCGTACCGGGGCCGTACACATTCATGATCAATTCAACGTTCCGCATCCTCTTCGCCTGTTTTGCGCGCGGACACTGGCGGGGCCGGAGGACAAGACGATGCCGCTGCAATCCATGACGGGATTTGCCCGCCGCGAAGGCACTTGCGGACGCTACCGCTGGGCGTGGGAACTGCGCTCGGTCAACGGCAAGGGGCTGGATCTGCGCCTGCGCCTGCCGGCGGGCACCGAGCATCTGGAGACCGAAGTCCGCAAGCTGGCGGGCGAGTGCTTTTCCCGAGGCAACATGCAGGTCAATCTCAGTGTCAGCGCCAGCGAAGCCGGTGTCGAGCCGGTGATCAACCAGGGTGCCCTTTCCGCCGTCCTGTCGCTGCGCGAGCAGTTGCGCGATGTCATCGATCCGTCACCGCTGCGTCTCGACACGCTGCTGTCCATTCGCGGCATCGTCGATTTCCGCGAGCCGGAGGAACAGGAAGGCGAGCGCGTTGCGCGCGACGGCGATATCCTCTCCGGGCTGCGGCAGGCACTTGCCGATATGACATCGATGCGCGAAGGGGAGGGCGTGGCGCTCTACCGCGTGCTTCTGGAGCAGATCGACAGGATCGAGATGCTGACCGGCGAGATCGATGCCGATCCGTCGCGCAGCGTTGCCGCGATCACCGCCCGCCTTGCCAGCCAGATCGCCTTGGTGATGGACGGCGGCTCGAAGGTCGATCCGGATCGCCTGTATGCCGAGGTGGCGATGCTGGCGGCCAAGGCCGATATCCGCGAGGAGATCGACCGCCTGCGCACCCATGTGACGGCTGCCCGCGACCTTTTGAAAAAAGGTGGGCCCGTCGGCCGCAAACTCGATTTCCTTTCCCAGGAATTTAACCGCGAATCAAATACCATCTGTTCCAAGTCGAATACCGCTGCCGTGACCGCCGCCGGTATCGAACTGAAGGTCGTTATCGACCAGTTCCGTGAACAGGTCCAAAATCTGGAGTGACCATGAGCCCCGCGAGCCAAACCTCTGTCAAAGCCATTCAGCGCCGCGGCCTCATGCTGGTGATCTCGTCGCCTTCGGGCGCCGGCAAATCGACGATTGCGCGCAACCTGCTCGAATCCGACCCGCACATGAGCATTTCGGTCAGCGTGACGACGCGCAAGCGGCGTCCGAGCGAGATCGATGGACGGCATTATTTCTTCAAGTCGATCCGCGAATTCGAGGGGCTTCGCCAGACCGACGCGCTGTTGGAATGGGCCGAGGTGCACGGCAATTTCTATGGCACGCCGCGCGACGCCGTCGAGGCCGCCATGTCGGAAGGGCAGGACATGCTGTTCGATATCGACTGGCAGGGCGCCCAGCAGCTGCAGGAAAAGATGGGCGGCGACGTGGTGTCGATCTTCATCCTGCCGCCGACCATGGCCGAACTGCAGTCGCGCCTGCACCGCCGCGCCGAGGATACCGAAGAGGTCATCGCCACGCGGCTGGCCAATTCGCGCTCCGAGATCGAGCACTGGCTGGAATACGACTATATCGTCGTCAACGAGGACCTCGACAGCGCGTTTGCGTCCGTCCAGGCCATCGTCGAAGCCGAACGCCTGCGCCGCGACCGCCGCCCCGGCCTGTTCGAATTCGTCAACGGGCTTTTGACGGAAACGCCGAAGATCGCTTGATCAAGCTGATGGCCGAGCCCTCATTTGAGGGGAACGCGCAGTATCCTCTCTCTTCTCCCCGCTGGGGAGAAGAGAGAGACCGGAGCTGCCATCAAAGACAATTCGCCAGCCTACAGAATTCTTCCACCGACAACGTTTCGGCGCGGCGCTTGGGGTCGATCTCCGCCTTGGCCAGCAAGGCTTCGCCGCCGATCGACTTGACGCTTTGGCGCAGCATCTTGCGGCGTTGGCCGAAGGCGGCCATCGTCACTTTTTCAAGGTCTTCGGACGAGCAGGGGATCGGATTTTCGATCGGCTCCAGATGAACCACGGACGATGTGACCTTCGGCGGTGGCGAGAAGGCCTGAGGCGATACGTCGAAGGCCATGCGGGCATTGGTGCGCCAGCCGCAGAGCACGCCGAGACGGCCGTAATGGTCGTCATCGGCATCGGCAACGATGCGCAAACCCACCTCGCGCTGGAACATCAGCGTCATCGACTGGTAGAACGGCGGCCATGCCTTTGGTAGCAGCCAATTGACCAAAAGCTGGGTGCCGACATTGTAGGGCAGGTTGGCGATGATCTTGACGGGGCCTTCGGTGACAAGGTCCTCGAACGTTATCTTCAGTGCATCGCCCTCGATCACCTCGAGGCGGCCGGGGTAGAAATCGGCGATTTCGGCAAGGGCCGGCAGGCAGCGGGCGTCGCGCTCGATCGCAATCACCTTCTTGGCGCCCAGCGACAGGATGGCGCGGGTGAGGCCGCCGGGACCGGGGCCGACTTCGATGACGGTCATCCCCTCCAGCGGACCGGCCGTGCGGGCGATCTTCTGGGTCAGGTTGAGATCGAGCAGAAAATTCTGGCCGAGCGCTTTTTTCGCGTCGAGCCCGTGGCGCGTTATCACATCGCGCAGCGGCGGCAGGCCGTCGATCGCCGCCATCAGTTTTGCCCTCGCGCGGCGTTGCCGGCCAATTGCTGGGCCATCCGCAGGGCTGCCAGCAGGCTGTCGGCGCGGGCGATGCCCTTGCCGGCAAGGCTGAACGCCGTGCCGTGGTCCGGCGATGTGCGGATGAACGGCAGGCCAAGCGTGACGTTGACGCTATCGTCGAAACCGAGCGCCTTGGCGGGGATCAACGCCTGATCGTGATACATGCAGATCGCCACGTCATAGGTGGCGCGGGCGCGGTCGTGGAACATGGTGTCGGCGGGCAGGGGACCGGTAATTTCGATGCCTTCGGCCTTCAACCGGTCGATGACGGGGCGGATGATCGCATCGTCTTCCAGGCCCAGAGCCCCATTTTCGCCGGCATGCGGATTGAGACCGGCAACGGCGACACGCGGAGAGGCAAGGCCGAAGCGGTCCTTGAGGTCACGCACGGTGATGACGCAGGTCCGGTAGATCAGGTCGGCGGTCAGCTGTTCAGGCACATCCTTCAGCGGGATATGGATGGTGACGGGCACGGCCATCAGCTTCGGCCCGGCGAGCATCATCACCGGCAGCAGTTCATCGCCGGTCAGGCGCGCGCCAAGATCGGCGAGAAATTCGGTGTGGCCGGGAAATTTGAAGCCGGCGCCGTAGAGCACCGACTTGGCGATCGGATTGGTGACGATGGCAGAGGTCGCGTCTTCCATGGTCAGCCGCACGGCGGTTTCGATGGCTCCGGTGATCGCACCCGCATTGGCAGAAGCCGGGATTCCCGCAGTGACCGGGGCGGCGCACGCCACCGGCAAAACCGGCAGCGCACTCTCAAAGATGGTGGAAGCCTCCGCGCAATTGGTCTCGCGGATCGCGATCTCATGGCCGAGAGCCCGGGCGCGCTGCTGCAGGGCTGCGGGATCGCCGATCAGAATGAACGGCGGTGTCCGCAAGACCTGCCTGTTGATCCAGGCGTCAAGACTGATGTCGAGGCCAATCCCTGCGGGATCGCCCATGGTCAGGGCGAGCGGCCTGTCGCGCATCTGGCTCATGCTGCTACGTTACTTTTCGATGATCTGCGCACGCTTGCGCAGTTCCTCGATGTAACGCTTGCTGTTGGGTTCTTCGCCGTCGGTCTTCTTGCCGAGATCCTCGGCACGGAAAACGATTTCGGCGGCCAGATCGTCGGAAACTTCGCGCTTCTTGCAGATGGCAAGATATTCGACGCCGCGTTCGGTGACGCGCGTTGCGGTCGTGCCGCTGTCGCCCGCCTTTTCGATCAGCGGCTTCCAGTCGGCTGGAAGCTCCTGCGCCATCATCCGGCCCAGATTGCGGATCGATACGTCGCGCATCGTGGCGGCAAACACCTTTGCCTGTTCGCAGCCCGGATATTTCGGCCGCGACGCATTGGCTTCGGCCTGGCGCTTGCCAATGATGGCGTTGCGTTTGGAGGCGGGCACGACGAAGATCACCTGCTGCAGGAAATATTCCGTGGTCACCGGCTTGGTGCCGCCGGCTTCCTGCATGCGCCGGACGAGATCCTCGTTCGACAGGCGTCCACCGCCACCGCCGCCGAAACGGGCGTTGACGACCCGCGGCCAGCTCATGGCGACGGCGACATAATTTCTGAAGTGATCGATGCCGACGCCTGCCTGGTCGAGGACCTGCGACAGCTGTTGAACGGAAAGCTTGTTGCCGGCCGCGAAACGTCCGACGGCACCTTCGACTTCGGTGGTGCTGACGGAAGCGCCGACGCGCAGGACTTCCTCGCGCTTGAGCGCTTCATCGATCATTTGCTGGCGGGCCGCGCCTGGGCCACCGCTTTGCCTTTGCAGGCGCATGAAGGCAGCACGCTTGGCGATGTCGCCGGACGTGATCGGCGAACCGTTGACGACGGCAACCACCTTGCTCGCGGCGTAGGTGGCCGGCGCGGAGGAAAGTGCCAGGCCGCAGGCAAGGATCATTGCCGAAACCGTGCGCGTGATCGAAAGCTTCCCGCCCATTCTTTAGTCC
Source organism: Pararhizobium sp. DWP1-1-3 (assembly GCF_049896125.1). NCBI lineage: Bacteria > Pseudomonadati > Pseudomonadota > Alphaproteobacteria > Hyphomicrobiales > Rhizobiaceae > Pararhizobium > Pararhizobium sp. DWP1-1-3. The sequence continues at coordinate 59,196 of NZ_JAFCTR010000012.1, read as the reverse complement.
TTTTCATCTTCCGCCGGACATCGCGTGTCCGGGGCTATGGTCTTCATGCCAAGCGCCAGCATCCTGCGCATTTCTGCGCAACAGATGCATAATACATGCGGCCGAACAATGACAAGACCTGCCGAACGCCGCAAAATAGCGCCTCGGCCGTCGATTCCCCGCCACAGCGCGTTTAAAAAACGGCTGCCGCAGGAGAGACGAGGGCGCCGTCAGGGCGGCGCGCCTCAGTTCAAGCCGTCGAACTTCGTGTCGCCGACATCGATGTCGCCGAGCGTACGGAAGCTGATACGCGCGCCGATCGACCAGTCGTTGGCGACGGATTGATCGCTGTCGCGCTCTTCCTTGTAGACCAGCGAGAAGATCGTATCCCGGTCGTCATAGGTAATGCCGATGCCATTGCGGGTGACGACATTGCTGTTCAGATCGTAGGTGACCGAGCCGAACACCGACCAGTAATCGGCGAATTTGTAGGCGGCTGCGGTCTGGATCTCGTCCTGGTCCTTGATCGAGCCGTAGAGCGGTTGTGCCTGGATGCTGGTGTAGGTCACCGCCGTCTGCCACAGGATGCCCTGATAACCGAGCGTCGCATCGGCGCGGCGCAAGTCGAGATCGCGCTCATCGAAACGGCTGCTGAAGCTTGCCGTGAGACCCGATGGAGCATCGATGCCAACCATCGCCACATAGTCGGACCGGTCGGTCTCGAGGCCGGAATTGGCACCGGCCTTGACCAGATCGTCGGTCGCAAACGAGTTCACGCCGCCAAGATGGAACGACTGTCCGGCAATGGCGCGCAGGGCATAGCCGTTACCAAGGGCGCCGGTATAGCGGACGCCAAGGTTGGCGCGGGTTCCGCCTTCGATGCGGTCATAGCCGGAGAACTTGTCGCGGTCGAACAGCGATGTCGCGTCGAACACGAAGCTTTGCGCATCCTCGTTCGGCAGGCCGCCGGCATATTCCTCATTGGGCCGGGCGAAGATCTGGGCGATCGGCTCGATGATGTGGCTGCTGTAGTCCGTCGTCAACAGGATCGGATAGCGCGCGTCGATACCGGCCGTCAGCATCCGGCGCGTTGCCGCGTCGTCATTGTTGAAATCACCGGTATAGCCGGTGCCGGGATCGGCCATCGATGATCCGATCAGATCGCCGCGGGCGGCCAGGATCGGCGTCAGCGACAGGCCGCCTGGAACGATGAAGTTGCGCTTCCATTCGAGGTCGGCAGTCAGGCGGTGATAGGTGCCCTCAAGGCCGCGAAAGCGATCGACGATACCCGGTATCTCAAATTCGTCCTCGCGGTTACGATTGACGTTGGTCAGGTTGATATCGGCCGTCAATTCGCCGCCGAACACCGGTTCCGGGTGGGTATAGGAATAGTCGAGAACCTGGGCGACGGCCTGCTTGTTTTCGGCAAGGCTGTTGGGATCCGCATCCTGGATGTCGAAATAGAAGGCACGCGCGTCGAAGGAATTGCGCTTGCCGAGACCCGACAGGTAGACCTGGTTCGTAAAGGTCGTGCCGTCGAAGGTCGAAAGCTCGTAGGTCTTGGCGAAGTTGTTGTCGCTCTGAACGAGAACATCCCAGCCGAAGGTCCAGCGCGGGTTGATCTCGAACTTGGCCTTGGAACCGATCATCCCGCGATTGGTTTCCTGGGCATCGACGGTGTTGCCGGTGAAACTGCTGCGGTTGAGCTGGCTGATGCCGGCCATGCTGAGAATATGTTCGCCGTTTTCGAAGCGCTGGCGGAATTCGCCCTGCAGCAGGAAGCCCTGGCGGGTGAGGCCGGTGCCGGTCACCGTCGCATCCATATAGGGCGAAATCGCCCAGTAGTAGGGAACGCTAACGCCGGCGCCGAGCTTCTGCGTATAGCCGAATTTCGGGAACAGGAAGCCGCTCTTGCGCTTAATCGTCTGGTCCGGAACCTCAAGCACCGGCAGATACAGGATCGGCCTGCCGAACAGCTCGAACTTGGCATTCTCCATGCGAATCGTATGGGTCTTGCCGTTCTGGACGATGCGTTGCGCCTTGACGTGCCAGAGCGACTTGTGATCGGGATCGGTCGCGCACGGCGTGCAGGCCGTATAGACGGCGTTGTTGAGGATCATCTCCTCGCCATTGCGCCGCTCGCCGGTGACGGCGGCAAGCTTGGTCAGGTCGGTGGTTTCGACCCGCAGACGCTCGATGAAGCCGTTGCCGAAATCATCGGTCACGTCCATCTGGTCGGCATAGACCCTGTTGCCGCCCGGTTCGATCAGCTCGATTTCGCCGGTCGCGATGATTCGCCCGGTCTTCTGACTGTATTCGACCTGCTGGGCGACCATCTGGTAGCCGCCGTAATTGATCTGGACTGCGCCGCGCACGATCACGCGCTCAGCGTCCTTGTTGTAGACAAGTTCATTGGCCGACAGAAGCATCTTGGCGTCATCGGGCATTTTCGGATTGAACGAATCGATCTTGGTTTCTTGTGCCCATGCGGGTGCGATCGGCGTCGGCGCCTGGAGCGCAACACCGGAAAGCAGAATGGCCGCCAGCAGCCTGATATGTTTGCGGTTGCCTGCCGCCACTAGCCATCCTCCTCATGCAATAGAATCGTCGAGCCCAGCGCCATCGCTACAACAACTGGCAACCAGGCTGCAACGAACGGAGGCACTATGCCGCTGCTCCCGAATGCTTTGACAAGCACGGTGACGACATAAAGCACGAAGCCCGACAGGATTCCACCGAGAATTACCGGTCTCGATTGGTTAAACCGGCTAAATTTTAACGAGACGCTTGCGGCGATCAGAGTCATGGCGACCAGAAGCAGCGGAAGCGCCAGCATGGAGTGGAATTGGGTTTCCATCGCATTGGTCGGGAAGCCAAAAGACTTGGCGACTGCAATTTTGCGTCTCAAGTCGAAAAATTGAATAGAATCAGCCTTCGTTAACGTTTCCTGGACAAATTCCGGCTTTAGGTGAGTCGGCAATTGTACCGTTGCGAGGCGGCGCGGCAGTTCGCCGTTGCGGGTTTCCATCACCCCGTTAAGAAGCCAGTAACCATCTTCCAGTTTTGCCGACGCAGCGTCCTGTCTTAAAACGATCGTGCCGAGCGGATCGAAATGGATCACTGTCACATTGACCAGCGTCTTGCCTTCGTCCTGAACGGACCGCGCGCCGATGATCGTATCGTCTTTTCCGTAGATCTGACGCAGCCAGGGGATGGAGATCGCCGATACGGCCGAGGACGAGCTGCCCCATTCGGCCTCAAGCGCCTCGGCCTGTTTCGTCCCCCAGGATGCGATCGGATTGAGCGCAATAACCGTGGCAATACCGAACAGGAACGCGCCGATCACGAAGGGCTGCAGAAACTGCCAGGCGGAGATCCCGGCCGCACGCGTCACCACCAGTTCATAGCGCCGATTGAGCGAGATCAGCGACGCCATGCCGGCAAACAGGGCGACGAAGGGCACCGTCTGCTGCAGGATCATCGGAATGCGGAACGTCGTCATCAACAGCGCCCCGGTGACCGAATAGCGCGGCAGTTGCGACATGCGGTTCGACAGTTCGCTGAAGTCGATGATGAAGATCAACGCGAAGATGCCGGCGAGGAACCAGAATGTGGTGATCGCGTAACGCTTGAAAAAATAACGCCCGAGCGTCGTGGAGATCATTTCACCTGGTTCCCGTCAGATGCCGGGTTGGCCTTGGTCAGGCGCAGGCGAACCAGAATCTCGTTGACCTTCTGCTCCAGCGTGAGCGGAATTTCAAGCCGCCTGTTGCCCACCAGCTGGCGTATCGCCAGATAGCCGGTGCCAAGCGGGATCAAATACATGATCGGGATGAAGAACCGCGATTCCTCGGCGCTGTTGGCCGCATAGAATGTGGTCCAGCGAATGAACAGGCATGTCAAAAGCGCCGTGATCATCGGATGCACGCGGGCCTCCCGGTGCGACCGGGCATCGCTGCTGAAGACCAGTGCGATCAGGGCAAACAGCAGGGGAAAGGTCCATTCCGTCAAGCGGCGATGCAGTTCTGCGGTGAAGGCTTCCGGATTTTTCTCGTAGACCGGATCCTTCGGATCCGGATTGATCAGGAACGGCAGGTCACGGTCCTTGGCTCTGATCGTCACCTGGCCGGTCATCTTGGTCATGTCGGTCAGGTCGAAGGCGTAGCTGTCGAATTTGATGATCGAGACATTGCCATCCGGCAGTTTGCGGTGCACCTCGCCGTCTTTCATCACCAGCGCCGAGCCGCTGTCGTCGACGGCGCCTTCGCGGGCGTAATAGACGAGCTCATAGGCGGGATCGCGCGAATCGGCGACGAAGATGCCGTGAAGCACGCCTCCGTTGCGCCGCGAGGCGACCTGGACATAGAGACCATCGGTAATCTTGCGGAATGTGTTTTCCTGGACGACCGACGACAAGAGATCCGCGTGGGCGGTGGCGATCATCTTGCGCACGGCCATGCGCGAATAGGGCTCGACGAAGTTGTCGACGGTGAACGATACCGCGCTGAGTGCAAGGCCGAGATAGATGATCGGCCGGATGATCATCATGCGCGAACTGCCGGCCGCGTTCAGAACTGTCAGCTCCGAATCGGCATTCATCGCCGTCAGCGTCTGCGCCACGCCGATCACCAGCGCAAACGGCAGGATGAGCGGAATGATCGAGGGCAGGATGAGTGTCGCAAGGCGCATGAAGGCCAGCGTCGACTGGCCGCTATCGGTGACCAGATTGACGCTGGTCAGGGCCTGCGTCGTCCAGACGATCGCCATCAGCGGCAAAAGCGTGGCAAAGAACATGCCCGTTGCCCGCTTCAGGATATAGCGTTCGATCAACTTCATACGGGGTCCTGGCCCATCTTCCTGCCGTTTGTCCGGTTCGCTACCGCCGGCCCGGACATGGCCGAGCCGAATGTCCCTATTGCGCTGAATGAACGGGTTTGCATGTTTTCCACGATAACGAAATTGTAAAGGAGCAGGGCTAAGGCTCGGCAAAGAATGATGGTTAACAGCATGTAAACATAAGGTGGCGCCTTGCCAAGGTCATCGAAACCAACAACGGTGCATGAACCTGTTTCCGGGCTTGCGGTTGATGGCGAATGTTTGCCACTGTAACCCCCATGTAACAGACTGGCGTCGGGCCAGGGCAATTCTGGAGTTCTTCATGTCATTGAAATTCGAAATCGGTTTCAGCAAGTCAGCGCGCCTGTCGGGCGGCCTGGCGATCCTGCTCAAGACTCTTGACGGAAAAGAGGCGGCAGGGGCTGCGGAAGCCGATCCGGATGAAATCATTGCCAAGGCCGCACGCATCGCCAAATTCAAGGCGAAATCTCTGCGCGCCCTCGACATCGTCGCGCCGCAGGGCGCCCCCGTCGATCGTATTCTGGTGCTCGGTATCGGCGACGGCGCTGGCCTGACGGCGCATGACTGGCTGAAGGCCGGCGGTGCTGCGGCATCGAAAGTCCGTGGTGCCGAAAAGGTGGCGATTTTCCTCGATGCGCCCGGCGTCGAAGTGTCCGGCAAGGCTGCCGCCGATTTTGCCCTGGGCATGGAAATGAACGCCTACAGCTTCGACACCTACAAGACGACGAAGAAGGATGATGACGACCAGAAAGGACTGCCGAAGCCGATAAAAGTGACGATCGTCACCGGCGCGGCGATCGCCGCCAAGAAGGCGGCCACCCATTCGCAGGCGATCGCCGAAGGTGTGTTCATCGCCCGCGATCTCGTCAACGAACCGGCCAATATTCTCGGGCCCGTCGAATTCGCAGCCAAGGCGAAGGAGCTGGAAAAGCTCGGCGTCGAGGTCGAAATCCTCACCGAACGGGACATGAAGAAGCTCGGCATGGGCGCGCTGCTTGGCGTGGCACAGGGCTCGGTGCGGCCGCCACGGCTGGCGATCATGCAATGGAAGGGCGGCAAGCCGAAGGACCGGCCGGTCGCCTTCGTCGGCAAGGGCGTGGTGTTCGACAGCGGCGGCATCTCGATCAAGCCGGGCGCCGGCATGGAGGAGATGAAGGGCGACATGGGCGGTGCGGCCGCCGTCACCGGCCTGATGCATGTTCTGGCAACGCGCAAGGCCAAAGCGAATGTCGTCGGGATCATCGGCCTTGTGGAAAACATGCCGGATGGCAACGCCCAGCGTCCGGGCGACATCGTCACCTCGATGTCCGGCCAGACCATCGAGATCATCAACACCGATGCGGAAGGCCGGCTCGTGCTCTGTGACGCGCTGTGGTATTGCAACGACCGCTTCAAGCCGCAATTCATGATCAACCTTGCCACCTTGACCGGCGCTGTCATGGTGGCGCTCGGCAGCCATCATGCGGGCCTGTTCACCAATGACGACACGCTGGCCGGCCAGCTGACGGCGGCGGGGCTGACGACGCAGGAAAGGCTTTGGCGCCTGCCGCTCGGCAAGGAATATGACAAGATGATCGACAGCAAGTTTGCCGACATGAAGAACACCGGCGGGCGCTATGCCGGCTCGATCACCGCCGCCCAGTTCCTCAAGCGCTTCGTCAAGGACACGCCCTGGGCGCATCTGGATATTGCCGGTACGGCGATGGGCTCGCCGACCGACGAGATCAACCAGTCCTGGGCCTCCGGTTTTGGCGTGCGGTTGCTCGATGAACTCGTTCGCTCCAATTACGAGAGCTGACGGCGACGTGACCGAAATCCTGTTCTACCACCTGACGGAATCCAAGCTCGAAGACGCGCTGCCGCCGCTGCTCGACCGCTGTGTCGAGCGTGGCTGGCGCGTCGTCGTGCAGACGGTGGCCGACGAGCGCCGCGACATGCTCGACAATCACCTCTGGACCTATCGCGACGACAGTTTTCTGCCGCATGGCACCGACGCGACGGAGTTTTCGAGCGATCAGCCGATTCTCTTGACCGCTGGCGAAGATAACGGCAACAACGCCACCGTCCGCTTCATCATCGACGGCGCCGTGCCGCCGCCGGTCGGCGCCTACGAGCGGGTGGTGTTCATGTTCGACGGCTATGACCAGGGCCAGCTGGAAGGCGCGCGGGCGCACTGGAAGGTGCTCAAGGGCGAGGGCCATGCGCTGACCTATTGGCAGCAGAATCAGGACGGGCGCTGGGTGAAGAAGGCTTGATCAACCGTTTCGAAGAATGCTCAGTCCTCTTGAGAGAATGTAACATTCCTGCCGCGATGGAATATGCGCATGATGGTGACAACATCACCCTTGATGCGGAAGGCTATGGTTGCCCGGCGGCGGAAGCCCACTAAGCGCAAACCCGTCCTTCTATCCGAACGGCTGCCTCGTTCGGGAAAGGTGGCGAAAGACACGCAGTAATCAACGATCTCGTTAATATACACTCTGGCGTCACGCGGTCCGGCGCGCGGCAGCAGATAGTCATATAAGTCGCTGAGATCGGCCTCTGCCGCCACGTCGAAGATAATGGCGTGGCTCATGGGCGGCCAGGTTGTTTTTGTTCCTGACGTGCATCCATATGATCATGAAGCCGCTTTCGGACCTCTTCAACGGAAAGCGCGCGGCTCGGGTCGGCATCATGAGCGTCGATGGTCGGCACGACCTCCTCGATCAGCCATTTCTCGATGGCCGCGTCGCGCGCGGCAAGCGTGCGCAATCCATCCCGGATCACTTCGCTTTCGCTGGCATATTCGCCCGACGATACTTTCGCCTTGACCATTTCGGCCATTTCGATGGGAAGGGTTATGCTGAGGGCTTGTGTTGTTCGCATTGCCTGATCCTCCATTTCACAGGATTTTAGCATGCAGTACGATTTAATCATATTACGCCTGTCACAAAAAAAAGGCCGCGCACCGAACGGTGCGCGGCCTTCATGATTCTTGAAACGCTCAATCGAAGAACGCATCCACGAACTTGCGACGACCGAGCATGAAGGCATCGGCGACGTGCCGCAGCGGCGCCAGATCGACGTCTGACGTCTTTGCCTTGATGATATCGGCGAAGCGGGCGTAGAGCGCCGGGTATTCCTGTTCCGGCTCGTCATGAACCAGCTTGCCGTCGATCGACAGCTTGGCGCCGCCTTCGGAGAGGACCATCATGCCGGCATCGGTTTCGGCAACGATGTCCCAGCTCTGATGGCCGGTCTGGCGCCAGTCGAATTCGGCCGAAACCGGCAGGTTTTTGGCGTCGCTGAAGACGATAGAGGCGGCGATCGGCGCGTCGCGGTTTTCCGGGAACTCAAGGGTTGCCGAGGTGATGAACAGCGGGTTCGGCAGGATATGGGTGACGATTGACAGGGCGTTGATACCGGGATCGAAGACGCCGAGGCCGCCGGCGGCCCAGATCCAGTCCTGGTTCGGATGCCAGTGGCGCACGTCTTCCTTCCAGATCACCTTGACGTCGTTGATCCTGGTCGAGGCAAGGAATGCCTTTGCGGCCTCGACGGCGGGCGCATAGCGCGAATGCCAGCTGGCAAACAGCGACAGGCCCTTTTCGTCGGCCAGCGCCTGAAGGTCGGCGACTTCGCTCAGCGTCGCACCCGGCGGCTTTTCGAGGAAGACGTGCTTGCCGGCTTCCAGCGCCGTGCGGGCTGCGGCATAGCGGAACTGCGGCGGCATGCAGAGCGACACCGCATCGATCGCCGGAACCGCGTCGAGCATCGCTTCGATCGACTTGAAATTGTCGATGCCATCGACGACGCCGTGGCGGCTGGCGGCAGCGATCAGCTTGTAATCCGCATTCTTGGCGATGGAAGGAAGATGCTGGTCGCGGACGATCTTGCCGACGCCGACGATCGAGATATGGATGGGGCTCATGGTGCTTCGCTCGATTTGTATGACTTTTATGGTGGGCTTTTGTAGCAGAAAGACAGTCCCGGGCAAGCCGTCCGGCGCGGCCGTTATGCCAGATCCGTTTTCGTGAAGTCGTCGCCGACAAACAGCATCGGCACATGCGCCGCCTTGCATGCAGCATAGGAAAAACAGTCGCCGAAATTCAGCTGGGCCGGATGCCCGCGCCCTTTGCCGTATCGCGCAAAGGCGTCGATGGCGGCAAAGCCTATTTCGGGCGTGATGGGGATGACGCTCACGTCCATCGCTTCCAGAAAATCCAGGAGCAAAGTCTTGGTCTCGGCAACGGAACACTTGCGCTTGCGAGACAAAACAACAGCCGCTTCGAACAGAACGGTCGGTGCGGTCACAAGCGGCGATGTCGTAGCGCTCAAACGGTCAGCCATCTCGTTGGCGCGCGGCTCTTCTGCTATGTATTCGACGATTGCCGAGGTTTCGAGGAACATTATTCGTTGCCCCACATCTCGTCCAGATACGCCTTCTCGTCGAAATTTTCGACAGGTTCGCCAAGAGCGCGAAAACGATCCTGAAAAACCTTCAGTCGCTCCTGTAAGGTTTCAGGTGGGGTATCTCTGTGGACGACGCGCTCCAGCGCAATCCGGATCGCTTCCGTCTTCGTTTTGGTTTTGAGCAAACGCTGTGCCTGCGTAGCCAGATCATTCACGGTCTCGTCCCGGACGTAGAGCGGCATTTGAATATTCCGATTTGAACAATTGAATATTCACTATAGATAAGACCGGACGATTGTAAAGTTTGCGGAAGTTTTGCCCATGCCTCCTATCATCCGAAAAGCCGACCGCGCCGATCTCGATGTCCTGATCGACTGGGCCGCCAAAGAGGGCTGGAATCCGGGTCTCGACGATGCACCGGCTTTCTGGGCAGCGGACCCGGACGGCTACTGGATTGCCGAGGAAGACGGCATCATGGCCGCGGCATTGTCGCTGGTGCGTTACGACGAGACCTATGCGTTCCTCGGGTTCTACATGGCGCATCCGGATTATCGCGGGCAGGGGATCGGTCTTGCGCTTTGGCAAAAGGCGCTTTCGGAAGCGGGAGACCGGACGGTCGGGCTGGATGGGGTGGTGGCCCAGCAGGACAATTACCGCAAGTCGGGCTTCGTTTACGCCCATGCCAATTTCCGCTATGGCGGCGAGGTCCAGTGCACCGAGCCGCCGGGCACCGAACTGGTCTCGGTCTCGCCCGTGCTGGTGCCGATGCTCTCCGATTACGATGCGCGATTCAATCCGGCCCGGCGCAACGCCTTCCTGCGCGAATGGCTGAAGGCTATGGACACGCGCGAAAGCTTCGCCCTGCTGCGCAATTCCGAGGTTGCCGGCTACGGCACCATCCGGGCCTGCCGCGAAGGCCACAAGATTGGCCCGCTGTTTGCCGACAGCGAAACGAATGCCGACCTGATTTTCCGCAAGCTGGTGACCAGTGTTGGCGGCGGCCAGGTCTATCTCGATATCCCCGAGCCCAACGCGGCAGCCCGAGGGCTGTGCGATCGCTACAATCTGAAGCCGGTGTTCGAAACGGCGCGGATGTATCGCGGACCGGTGCCGGACCTGCCGCTCGGGCAGATCTACGGCATCACCACGTTCGAATTGGGATAGGGCGCATCAGTTCCAGAACGGCAAGCTGCGATGGCTGCCGAAGATGACGATGCTGGCGAAGACGGCGATCACCAGCAGCACGACGAGAACCCAGAACAGGCGGCTTGATGCCTGAGCCTCTTCGACGAAAACCGGCTCCTTGTTGCGCAACGCGTTCATCGCGTGGCGGGGATCGCCCCATTTGACGCGCCGGAACCGGAAGGCATTTTGGGTTTCGTTGTTCATGGAAAAGGACGTTAAAGCCTCGATTTGAACGGTGGCTTAAAGGTTTTGGTAAAAATTTAGCGTTTGCTTGTGGATAGTGTCCGACCGCGATCTGCAGCGACTGCCTACCGCTTTTTCGTCATGGCCTTGTGCAGCGCCGTGAAGATGCGGTCGTCCTGGGATTGCGAGACATTGAACCGTAAAAAGCGGGTTGCCGACTGCGCCAGGCTGAAGACGTTGCCGGGGGCAAGAACGATGTTGTCGGCCAGCGCTTCCCGGGCAATCTCAGCCGAATCAAGACCGTCCGGCAGCCGGCTCCACAGGAACATGCCGGCCTGCGGCTCGATCCAAGATTCGAGCCCGAGGTTTTTTAGCCGGGCGCTGACATCGGTCATGGCGCGGGAGAGGCGCAGGCGCAGTCCCTCCATGTGCTTGCGGTAGCTGCCGTCGCGCAGCACATTCAGCACCAGCTCGGCGGTGAGCCGTCCGCCGCCGAATGTGGTGGCGATCTTCAGATCGATCAGCCCCTCGATCCAATCCGGGCGGGTGGCGATGAAGCCGCAGCGCGCCGATGCCGACAGGGTTTTGGAAAAACTGCCGATATGGATGACGCGGTCAAGACCGTCGAAGGCGGCAAGTCTCGGGGCGGCAACATGTTCGAAATCGGCAAAGATATCGTCCTCGATGATGGTCAGCCCGGCATGTTCGGCCAGTTTCAGCACGCGGTGCGCCGTCACCGGCGACAGCGTCGCCCCGGTCGGGTTGTGAATGGCGGAGTTGGTGATGTAGAGCCGCGGCTTGTGCTCCTGCAGCACTTTGGCGAACTGCTCGATATCAGGCCCGGTGGGCGTGTAGGCAACGCTGACGATGCGGGCGCGGTGGGCGCGCAGCAGCGCATGGAAATTGAAATAGCAGGGATCGTCCACCATGACGGTGTCGCCTGGTTCCAGCAGAAACCGGCACATGAGATCGAGCGCCTGCGTTCCCGATTCCGTCAGCATGATCTGGTCCGGCGAAGCGTCGATGCCGTGGTCGGCCATTCTGCGTGCGATCAACTGGCGCAAGGGCGGCAGGCCGAGCGGCGTGCCGTAGTCGGCAAGCGACGCGCCATCGGCGCGCGACAGGGTCCGCAAGGCGCGGCGCACGCCGTCGTCCGGCAGCCACGAGGGCGGCAGCCAGCCGCATCCCGGTTTGAGATCATCGCTGCCTGCATCCAGCGATTGGCGCGATACCCAGAAGGGATCGACCGCGCGGTCCAGTTTCGGCCCGATTTCCGACAGAGCGAGGGCGGCGGCCTGGCTCGCCACGTAAAAGCCCGAGCCCGGACGCGGCTGGATCACGCCTTCGGCGGCAAGCCTGTCATAGGCTTCGACCACGGTGGAGGTGGAGACCTGCAAGGTTCGCGCAAACGCCCGGATCGACGGCAGCTTGTCGCCTGCAGTCAGGCTGCGGCCGGCAATGCGTTGCCTGATGGCGGCGATCACCATGGCGATAAGGGTACCACTCTTCGTTTCGTCGAGCATCTGTACGTGATCCGATACCATAACAGTTTTGCTAAACCGTACATGACTGTTGCTGGCATTGCCAGCCACCGCCGCCGATAAGAAGGAAAACCAAGGAGCTTTGAATGGACCGGATGGCGAGCGGATGGATCAACGGATTGATCGGCGTGGTGATCTTCAGCGGTTCGCTGCCGGCAACCCGAGTAGCGGTGATGCAGCTGGACCCGGTGTTCTTGACCGTTGCGCGCGCGGCGATTGCCGGCCTCTTGGCACTTTGCCTGCTTCTCGTCTTCCGGCAGAAGCGGCCGTCGCGCGGCGATATCGTCTCGCTGGTTGTCGTCGCCCTCGGTGTCGTCGTCGGCTTTCCGCTGTTGACTGCGCTGGCGCTCCAGCACGTCACCTCGGCGCATTCCATCGTTTTCGTCGGCCTGCTGCCGCTGGCGACGGCGATCTTCGGCGTGCTGCGCGGCGGCGAGCGGCCAAAGCCGGCCTTCTGGATATTCTCGACGCTCGGCAGTGCGCTGGTCGCCGGTTTTGCGCTTGTACAGGGTGGATCGACATCCCCTCTCGGTGATGGACTGATGCTTGCCGCAATCATCGTCTGCGGGCTCGGTTATGCCGAAGGGGCAAGGCTGTCACGCACGCTGGGCGGCTGGCAAGTGATCTGCTGGGCGCTGGTCCTGTCGCTGCCGGTGATGATCGCGCTATCGATTGTCTTCAGGCCGGACACGTTTTCCGGCGTTGCGCTGCCCACCTGGCTCAGCCTTGCCTATGTGTCGCTGTTCAGCATGCTGATCGGTTTCATCTTCTGGTATCGCGGCCTCGTACAGGGCGGCATTGCCGCCGTCGGCCAGTTGCAACTGCTGCAGCCGTTCTTCGGCCTGGCGCTGGCAGCAACCCTGCTGCATGAGCCGGTGAGCTCAACGATGCTGGCGGTGACTGTTGCTGTCATCCTTTGTGTTGCTGGTGCGCGAAAGTTCGCCCGGTAGGAGCGGGGCGGCCGGAGACTTTTCCCAACAGAGCTTTACACTTCGGTCTTCATCGAAGCATTCCGGCGTCAAGGTCGATATAGCAGGATGGAATTTGGCAATCCTTCTGATGTGAGACGATCATGACACCGGACACGATAAATCTGAAACAGGAACTGGCGGTGCTGCTGGCGCTCGCGACGCTCTGGGGCGCCTCCTACACCTTCATCAAGATCGGCGTAGAGACCATTTCGCCGATCACGCTGATTGCCACCCGCACCCTGATCGCCGGCCTGTTGCTGCTGGCAGTCCTGCGCCTCCGGGGGCTTTCCCTTCCGAAGGACAAAGCGACGTGGGGACGGTTTCTGTTTCAGGCCTGCCTGAACAGCGCGATCCCCTTCACGCTGATCGCCTGGGCGGAACAAACCGTCGATGCCGGTCTCGCCGCCATCCTGAACTCGACGACGCCGATCTTTGCCTTTCTGACAGCCCTTCTCACCCGCCATGAACCGGTGACGGGACGCAAGCTGTTCGGCGTCGTCGCCGGGATTGCCGGGATTACCCTTGTCGTCGGCTTGGAAGCGTTGAACGGTGCCGGTGACCAGCTACCGGCCCAACTCGCCATCGTCGCCGCAACGATCTGCTATGCAGGCGCTGCCATTTTCGGCCGTGGCTTCAAGTCGCTCGATCCGATGATGCCAGCGGCCGGGTCGCTGATCTGCGGCGCCGTCATCCTGATGCCGCTCAGCCTGGCGATCGAACAACCTTGGACATTGGCGCCTTCCACAGGCTCGATCCTCGCCTTGCTGTGCCTCTCGGTATTTTCAACGGCACTGGCCTTCGTCATCTATTTCCGGCTGGTGCACACGCTTGGCTCGGTCGGGACGACGGCGCAGGCCTATCTGCGCGTTCCGATCGGCGTGGCGATCGGCGTCATCTTTCTGGGAGAAAGCATCAGCAGCACGGCACTTGTGGGTCTTGCCTGCGTCATCAGCGGCGTCATGGCCATGACCATCCCGGCCCGCAAGCGTGTTCCTGCCTGATCAGGCGGTGCCGTCCGTTTGGGCCTCGGTGTGCAGCCAGTGGATGAAATTCCCCGCCGGTGGATTTTGCATGATGCCGAGTGGAAAGATGGCAAAATAGGCGAAGGTCAGCGGGCCGCCGATCGACAGCGCAAACGGCCGGACAAGCCGTCCGGCCGCCAGGTCATCGGCCACAAGAGCCTACATCGTTGCCATGCTGTCGGTGTTGACGATCCCGCTTCCCCGCGCGGCATTTTCGGCACGGAGGAAACAGCGGCCGGGGAGCCGCAACCGTCCTGAGTCGCGGCTATGACGATACCGGCGCGGAAGGGGGCATTGTCTGCTTGAAGGGAATGCCCGTGCGGTTTGATCCGGCGGGCACCTCATATTCCGTCTTCCTCTCCTCGGGTTAACCCGAGGACTTGTGGCGGGGGTACAGCAGCGGCGCGTCTGCGCCGCTAAAGAAGTCTTTTCACGCGACGGACGTCGCGTGGCTGGATTCCCGTGACGAGCACGGGAATGACGGGGAGCCTAGTGGCCCGTGTTCCCAATCACAGGTCGATAACTGGAAACGCTTTTTTCAGTTGGCCGCCGCCGATCAGCTTGCCATTGCCTGTTCGTATTCGTCGGACAATGTCATCCAGTGCTCTTCGGCCTTGGCGAGCTTGGCCACGACTTCGGCGCGTTCCTTGACCTTGGCAGCCGCCTTTTCCGGGAACTTGTCGTAGAGGTCCTGGTCTTCAAGCTCCTTGTCGAGGGCTTGAATCTGTTTGTTCAGTTTTGCCGTCAAGGATTCGACATCGTTGATCTTTTTCTTCAGCGGCGCGAAGGTGGCGCGCTTGTCGGCATTGGCCTTGCGTTGCTCGGCCTTGCTCAGCTGCTCCTCGCCGCCGTTACCCTTGCTCTTGCCGCCCTTGCCCTTGGAACTCTGGACGATGGTTGCGCGGTAGTCCTCTAGGTCGCCGTCATAGTTGGAGACGGTACCGTCCTTCACCAGCCACAGCCGGTCGGCCGTCGCCTCGATCAGGTGGCGATCGTGCGAGATCAGGATGACGGCGCCGGTATATTCGTTCAGCGCCTGGATCAGTGCGTTGCGGCTGTCGATATCCAGATGGTTGGTCGGCTCATCGAGGATCAACAGGTTCGGCGCATCGAAGGCGGCAAGGCCCATCAGCAGACGGGCCTTTTCACCACCGGAGAGGTCCTTGGCCGGCGTGCTCATCTTGGCGGTGGCAAGGCCCATCTGGGCGACGCGGGCGCGCACCTTGCCTTCGGTGGCACCGGGCATGCGCTGGCGCACATGTTCGACGGCATCGTGTTCGGGGATCAGGTCGTCGAGCTGGT
Organism: Pararhizobium sp. DWP1-1-3; assembly: GCF_049896125.1. Lineage (NCBI taxonomy): Bacteria > Pseudomonadati > Pseudomonadota > Alphaproteobacteria > Hyphomicrobiales > Rhizobiaceae > Pararhizobium > Pararhizobium sp. DWP1-1-3. The sequence continues at coordinate 43,764 of NZ_JAFCTR010000012.1, read as the reverse complement.
GCTGGGCGAAGAAGCCGATCTTCAGGCCCGGCGCCGTCTGGACCGAGCCGCCGGTGGCGGGCAGGCGGCCGGAGATCAGCTTGGCGAAGGTGGACTTGCCGTTGCCGTTCGAGCCGAGCAGCGCGATGCGGTCGTCGGTGTCGATGCGCAGCGACATGTGCTGCAAGATCGGCTTGCCCGGCGTATAGCCGACGGTGCCGTTTTCCAGCGCGATGATTGGCGATGCGGCTTCCTTCTCCGGATCGGGGAACTTGAAGCCCTGAACGTGATCCTCGATGACGGACGAGACCGTGCCCATGCGCTCCAGCGCCTTGACGCGGCTCTGCGCCTGGCGGGCTTTGGAGGCCTTGGCCTTGAAACGGTCGATGAAAGCCTGCAGGTGCTTGCGCGCCGCATCGTTCTTGACCTTGGCCTTGGTCTGCAATTCCATCGCCTCGGCGCGCTGGCGCTCGAACTGGTCGTAGGAACCGCGATAGAAGGTCAGCTTCTGCTGGTCGAGATGGACGATGGCATTGACGGCGGTGTTCAACAGGTCGCGGTCATGGCTGATGATGATGACCGTGTGCGGGTACTTGCTGATGTAATCCTCAAGCCACAACGTGCCTTCAAGGTCGAGATAGTTGGTCGGCTCGTCGAGCAGAAGCAGATCCGGCTCGGAAAACAGCACGGCAGCCAGCGCCACGCGCATGCGCCAGCCGCCGGAGAACGACGAGGCCGGTCGCAACTGCGCGGCGGCATCGAAACCGAGGCCGGCCAGAATGCTGGCGGCGCGCGATTCGGCCGAATGGGCCTGGATATCGGCAAGCCGCATGTGGATGTCGGCGATCCGGTGCGGGTCGGTGGCGGTCTCGGCTTCGGCGAGAAGCGCCTCGCGCTCCTTGTCGGCCTTGAGCACGATCTCGATCAGCGGCTCCTCGGTGCCGGGGGCTTCCTGCGCCACCTGGCCGATGCGGGCATTCTTCGGGATCGAGACCGAACCGGTCTCGGCTTCCATGTCGCCGGTGATGATTTTGAACAGGGTCGACTTGCCGGCGCCGTTCTTGCCGACGAGGCCTGCCTTGATGCCGGCCGGAAGCGCAACGCTGGCCTGGTCGATGAGAAGGCGTCCGACAATGCGGGCCGAAAGATTATTGAGCGTGATCATGGCGGCGTTTTGGCCGAACTCGGCCGAGAAGGCAAGGGTTTGCCGCAGTGCAACAGGGTCAGGCGGCGTGCGGAGAGTAGGTTTTTTTCGTCCGGCCGCCGATTGCGGCGGAAAACACCAAAGTTCCCGGCTTGCCGCCGCTGCGCACGGCCCGAAGCGCAAGCTCGGCCTGGGTGAACAGATCGACCCCACCGGACGCGGTAAACGCCATGGCGATGCCGGTGGATAGCGACAGCGCCTGTGTCGTGAACGCCCGGTTCGGCAAGGCCACCTGGACGCCTTCGACCGATGTGCAGATGCGCTGCGCAATCGCCTCGGCATTGTCGGCCGAGACGTCGTGGAAGATAAAGGCGAACTCGTCGGTGCCGATGCGGGCGACGAAATCGTTCTTCTTGACGGACTTGCGGAATTCCGGCGCCAGTTTCTTCAGCGCCTTTTCGACGGTTGCGGCGCCATGGCGCTCGCCCATGTCACGCAGGCCCTCGACGGCGACCAGCGCCAGCGCTGCCGGTCCGACAGCCTTGCCGTCGTCATAGAGTGCGGTGAGCTTGGCCGAGAAGGCGATGCGGTTCGGCAGGCCGGTGACGGGATCGCGGGTGGCGGCCTTGCGCATCGTCTCGATATCGCTGTCGATGCCGCCAAGCTGCGTCACGGTCTCGTTCATCGCGGCGGCAAAGGCCTTTTCCTCGCGCTCGAACACCGCCACCGCATCGCGCAGGTGCGCGGCATCATCGGCGAAGTCCGACATGCCGGCGACCGGATCGGTTTCTAGCCGGGTGATGAAGCTGCGCAGCATCGCGGCAAAGACTTCCTTCTTGGCGATGCTGTCCTTCAGCACATGGCTGACGGCGGAGATCGAGCGGGCCGTATCGGCGCGGATCGTGTCGGCCTCGATCGCGGCAAAGCCGGACAGGTGATATTGGATGCCGATCTGCTCGATCTGGTTTTGCATCGGGTGCGCGCCGAGCGCCGCGACCTCGCGCGTCAATTGCGGATTGTTGCCGGACAGGGCCTCGTAGAACAGTTCGTAATTGCGCGGGAAAGCGGCAACGCCAAGCTTGGCCATGGTCTGGGCGACCCTGAGCAGGATCGCGGCGTTCTGCGCCTGATTGCCGTCGTGCTGGGGCTTGTCCGTCATTGCGCATCCCTCACAAAACCGCGGAAAGCGCGGTGGTTGCAGGAGAAAGCTGATAAAGCATCGGGATTAAAAGACTGTCAAAGGCGCGAGCGGTTACCCTTGGCAAAACTGCCGGGCCGCCGTAATTTGCGCCGTTGCCCGACACGGGCAGCGCTCTATATCACCTGCGAAATCAGGCGGGAAAACATCATGTACAGGGATGATCGGGTAAAGAGCAGCGGCAAAAACGGAGCGTCTCATGCCGGCTAAGCGTCCGAATTGGCTGCGCACAGAAGAGCCCGACCAGACCAGCGCCAGTTTTCCCGAACTGTTCTTCGATCTGGTCTTCGTTTTCGCGCTCGTGCAGCTGTCGCATACGCTGGCCTCCGATTTCGGGCCGACGGCGGCATTCGAATCCATGCTTTTGGTCCTGGCAATCTGGTGGGTCTGGATCAATACGACCTGGGTCACCAATCTTTTGCACACCGGCACGGAAGCCGTCAGGCTGATGCTGTTCTGCCTGATGTTCGGCGGCGTGCTGCTGGCGCTGGCGCTGCCGGAAGCCTTTGGCGAGCATGGGCTGATGTTCGCGCTGATCTACTGCGCCATGCAGGTCGGCCGCTCGCTCTTCACGCTCTATGCCTATCGGGGTGTCGACGACGCATCCTTCACCACCTTCGTGCGGATCACGCTCTGGACGCTGGCCTCGTCCGTCTTCTGGCTGGCCGGCGCGATGATGGAGCTGGAAGGCCGGATCGCGCTGTGGAGCTTCGCTTTGATCATCGACTATGCCTCGCCCGCCGTCCGCTACGCCGTGCCGGGCCTTGGAAAATCGCCGCCGGAAACGCTGGATGTCTCGGGCGAGCACATGGCCGAACGCTGCGCCCTGTTCGTCATCATCTGCCTGGGCGAAACCATCCTGACCACCGGCAAGAACGCCGCCGAGCATATGAACTCGAACACGACCTTTGCGGTGTTCTGCAGTGCCTTCCTCAGCACCGGCTTCATGTGGTGGATCTATTTCCATCATGGACAGGCGGATGCGGCCGACAAGGCGGAAAACACCTCACGCCCGGAGAGCGTTGCGCACAACCTGTTCACCTACGGCCATCTGCCGATCATCGCCGGCATCATCCTGACGGCGGTCGGCGAGGATTTCAGCCTGTCGCATGCGCAGGAGGATAGCTCGCTGAAAAACGCACTGGCGATGATCGGCGGCCCGATCCTGTTTCTCGCCGGCAATATCTGGGTGAAGATGGCAGTCGCCCGAAAAATCCCGGTGTCGCATATCGCCGGGCTGGTTCTGCTTGCGGCAACCGCCGGGCTCGTGCCGTTCTGCAGCAATTATATCATCCAGATCACCGCGACCGCAGTGCTGTTCGTTGTCGCTGTCTGGGAATATTGGGCTTTGCGGCACGCCACAGGCGCTGCCGCATAACCGGGGCAGGCGTCAGAACGATGCCGAGACGATCTGCTTTGCGCTGTCGGGCAGCGCCGAGAACAGGGCAGAGAGATCCTGCCAGCCATCGGGGCGGCGTCCCGACACATTCTCCGGCCAGTGGCAGATGCCGTCGTCATGGATGTAGCCGACCCAGCGCTGCTCGTCCTGATTTTCAAAATGCAGCACGGCAAGCTTGCCGGCCTCAAGCGCTTCGATGGGATACCAATCCATGGCGTCGTCCTGCTCCATTCTTAAAATATGAACGGACTATGACGCGGCTGACTTGCTCAAGCCTTGTGACATTGCTGTGACATCAGCGAAGAACCAAATGATTTCCGGTGCTTGCCTCACTCCGCATAATGCCGGAATTCCGGCGCCCGCAAGAAATAGCTCATGTCCAGCGCAAGGCTCGGCCCGCCCAGCGCCGTCAATGTCATGTGACACTGGCCGCGATGGTGGGTCTGGTGGTTGAAGAAATGGGCGAGCGGCGGGGCGAGGCGCTGGGTGACGGGGATGGGGTTGCTGACCGGCGTATAGGTAAACCGGCCGGCGAGATCGTCTTCGCTGAGGCCGGCGACAAAGGCGACGATGCGCGCGTCTTCCGCGGTTCGTGCAGCCGAGAGTTCGGCGAAATCATCGAACAGGATGCCGTCGAGTGTTGCCGGCGCTTCGCCGGTGCCGGTAAAACGCTTCATCCAGATCCGGTCGGCTGATAGCACGTGGTTGAGCGTCGCGTGCAGCGAGCCGAAGAAAGCGCCCTTGTTGTCGCGGTATCGCGCGTCGTCGAGCTTGCCAGCCGCGTCAAAGACAAGCCGGTTGGCCCAGCGATTATAGTCGGCAAACATCCGGTAGTGATCGAGCATCGCGGTAGTCCCCAAGGTTTTGCGCAGTCTAGCGCCAAAACGCATCGCGATGGGTGATGCGATCCATGAAATTTACTGATTTGATTGTTGGCTGTCTGTGGTTTCGAATGCCCATGTTGCCATGCTTTTGGTTGCCATGCCTTTGAAGGAGACGACATGACCCGCACCCTCTATACGCTCTGCGGCGCAGACCGGAGCCGGCCGTTTTCGCCCCATACGTGGAAGACGGTCCTGTCGCTTGCCCATAAGGGCCTGGATCACCAGACCATGCCGGTGGGCTTCACCCAGATCCCGGTGATCGAGAACGCGGCAACGAAGATCGTACCCTTGCTGCGCGACGGCGAGCAATTGGTCAGTGACAGCTTTGAGATCGCGCTTTATCTGGAGAAGACCTATCCGGATCGTCCATCGCTGTTTGGCGGCGAGGGCGGCAAGGGGATGGCACGGTTCATCGAGAGCTGGTCGCTGATGACATTGCACACATCGCTTGTGCGCATCATCCTCAAGGACATTCACGGCAGCCTGGAGCCGGTCGATCAGGCCTATTTCCGCACCTCCCGCGAAGCCCGCTTCGGCATGAGCCTCGAGGCGGTGGCCGAAACCGGGATAGAGGAACTAAAGACCTTCGCGGCAAAGCTTGAGCCGTTGCGCACGATGCTGAAGAAGCAGCCGTTCATCGGCGGCGAGACACCATTGTTTGCCGACTATATCGTCTTCGGGCCACTGCAATGGGCGCGCATCGTCTCGACGAAGCGGATTCTCGAGCCGGGCGATCCGGTGATCGAGTGGTTCGAGCGTTGCCTCGATCTGCATAACGGTGCCGGGCGCTGCGTGACAGCGGCGTGAAACTTCGCGTCTCCCCCTTGTTTTGCACGGAATTGGCGGCTATTGAACCGCAAAATTCGCGGAAAAACCCCCGATTTATGTAAGCAAAGGGAATTGAGACAATGGCGATTGAACGCACATTTTCGATGATCAAGCCGGACGCAACCAAGCGTAACCTGACGGGCGCCATCACCAAGATGCTCGAAGACGCAGGTCTGCGCGTCATCGCTTCCAAGCGCGTCTGGATGAGCACCCGCGAAGCCGAAGGTTTTTACGCCGTTCACAAGGAACGTCCTTTCTTCGGCGAACTGGTTGAAGGCATGACCTCCGGCCCGACCGTCGTCCAGGTTCTGGAAGGCGAAGGCGCCATCCTGAAGAACCGCGAAATCATGGGCGCGACCAACCCGGCCAACGCCGACGAAGGCACGATCCGCAAGACCCACGCTCTGTCGATCGGCGAAAATTCGGTTCACGGTTCGGACGCTCCGGAAACCGCTGCCCAGGAAATCAAGTACTGGTTCTCCGACACCGAAATCGTCGGCTGAATCAATCTCTGAGGGTTTTGACCCGAGGAATTTGAAAAGACTGTAAAAAGCCGGGGCGGAAACGCTCCGGCTTTTTTATGTTATGGCGTCTCAGGTAGGACACTTCGCTGTCTGGAAATGCTCCGGGGCCTTGCCGTTCTTGAAGACGTCCGGGTTCTTGTCATAGGCCGGGCCGACCACCAGGGCTTCTGCGGGCATGATGTCCTGGTCGAGGTTGGAAATGACCGAGGTTTTCAGTGTCTGCAGGATGGTGCCGTCGGGGCCTTTGACTTCGATCGTCACCGCATAGGGTTTTTGTCTCTTCACGCAGGTGACGTCGGGGCTTTCTAGAACGATCTTGTCGAGCTTTGGAAACAGCTTGCGGTCGAGCGTCAGGGGCGGACCGCCGGATGGATCTTCGAATGTGGCGACAACGGTGCTGCCGTCCGCAACCTGTTCGGTCTTTGTCAGCGTGATCATGTAGGTTGCATAGGCGAGGCGGTAGTTGAAGATGAACATCTTGCCGGTCAACTGAAGCGGGTCGGGGCCGGTCTCGCGCTGGCAGGCAGGCAGAACGGCCATAACGGTAAGAAGCGGGGCAGCAAGGGTGAGGCGCCGGGTGCTCATGCGGCAAACTCCTTCTTCTGGCGCTGGTAGTGGCGGTTGGCCTTGGCGCGGTTGCCGCAGACCGTCATGTCGCACCAGGTGCGGCTGCGGTTGCGGCTGCGGTCGAGAAACAGCCATCGGCAATTGGGGCAGATTTTCAGCCGCTCTGGCTCGCTGAATGTCGCCAGCATCAGCGCCGAGCGCGCCGTGGCGGCATCGAGCGGCGTTCGCGCGGTTTCCGCCTTATGCCTGCGGATGATGGCGGAGGCCGCGTCGAGCAGGTCGGCCAGATCGTCTCCGGTGGAGGCGCCGAGCACGCGGGCACGAAAATGCCGGTCGGTGGCCTCGCGCAGGTTCAGAAACGCCTCGCGGTTTTCCAGGGCAACCGGATCCAGCACCCCGAACAGCTGCTTTTCCGCAGAGAACCGGTTTGCTGCAGCGGCAAAGTCGCGCATCGCAACGGGATCGGCATAGCGGTCGATCCGCCGCTCGGCGTCGAAACGCAGGATCACCGAATTGGCGACATCGAGGGCGAGTGTGCCACCGGAAAAGCGATGCTGGGTCCAGGAAAACGTCATGCAATATCCTAACTGGTAAAACGCATTTTACCAGTTATACTGATTTTGTCATCAGTGGATGTGTCATGGCCTATTTTCTGCAGCAGCTTGCCAGCGCCCTGCCTATCGCGGCTCTTTATGCGCTGCTCGCCTTCGGCTATTCCATCGCCTTTTCCGTTACCCGGCGAGCGGATCTCACCTATGGCGCACTGTTCGGCTTTGCCGGGCAGATATTCCTGCTGTTTTCCGATTTTGCCTGGAACCGCCTGTGGCTGGTGCTGCCGGCAGCGTTTGCGGTCGGTGCGGTCTCAGCTCTGGTCTATACGCTCGGCGCCGGCCTGTTGATCGGCCGTTCGATCATGCACAGGCTGGCGGCAACCTCGGCCAACACGGTGGTGGTCGTCTCGCTCGGCATCGCGCTGGTGCTGATGGAAGTGTCGCGGATCGCGGCGCAGACGCGCAGCCTGTGGCTGCCGCCTTTTCTCAATACGCCGGTGACGCTCTGGTCCGATCCACGATTTCCGGTGACGCTGACGGTGGTGCAGCTTGTCAACACGGCGCTGATGCTGGCCATCATCGGGGCAGGGCAGCTGTTCCTCGCGCGCTCGGCCTGGGGCCGTGCATGGCGGGCCGTGTCCGACGATGCGGGTGCTGCGGCATTGTGCGGCGTGGATGGCCGCCGCATCTTCATCGCCGCCTACGGATTTTCGGCCCTTTTGGCGGCGATCGCGGGCATTCTGGCGACGGCCTATTACGGCACGATGGATTTCGGCGCTGGTCTGGTGTTCGGCGTCAAGGTGCTGTTCATTGCCGCGATCGGCGGCCAGACCGCACCTGTCCTGGCGGCCGTGGGGGCAGCGGTGATGGGATTGAGCGAAACGCTATGGAGCGCCTATGGGCCAATGCTGTGGCGGGATTTTGTGATTTTTTCGTTCCTGGTGCTGCTTTTGGTGCTGACGCGCAAGGAGCAGTTTCAGCCCTGACAGATTGGCCTGGTCAGTCCGACCAGCGGTCCCTTGCGCTGTCGTCCTCGTCCTTGGCGCTTACCCAGCCACCCACAGTACCATCGGTGCCATGTTCCTTCTTCCAGAAGGGGGCCGCGGTTTTCAAGAAATCCATGATGAAATTGGCACCATCGAAGGCCGCCTGCCGGTGCGGCGAGGCGGTGATGACAAGCACGATGTTTTCGCCGGGCGCGATCTTGCCGTAGCGATGGATGGCTGTGACGGCCTGAAGGCTGAAGCGGGTGATAGCTTCGTCGCAGATACGGGTGATTTCGGCTTGCGCCATGCCTGGATAGTGCTCGAGTTCAAGCGCGCTCAGCGTTCCGGCTTCGTCGCGGCAAAGCCCGGAAAACGTCACCACGGCGCCGATATCGTGGTGGCCGGCCGAAAGTGCCTGTACTTCCGATGCCAGATCGAAATCGCCGCGCTGGACGCGCACCGTGACGGGAGCGGCCGTCACGGTCTCAGCCTCCGGTCATCGGCGGGAAAAGAGCGATTTCCCGCGCACCGGTGATCGTCTCGTCGTGATCGACATGTTCCTGGTTGATGGCGACGCGGATGACGTTTTCATGCTCCAGCGCCGTCTCGTATTCGTCGCCCAGCGTCTTCAGGTGGGCGAGCAGGTCGCCTGCCGTGACCACGCTGTCCGGAAGCTCCAGCGTTTCCTCGCCCCTGCCGATCCGCTCGCGCACCCAGGCGAAATAGACGAGATTGACGCTCGCCATCAGTCGACCATGTGTTTCAGGCCGGCGCGAAAATAGTCGTAGCCGGTATAGAGCGTGATGGCGGCGGCAAGCCAGAGCAGGCCGATGCCCATTTCGGTCGTGTAGGGCAGCACCTTGTCGCCGGCAGGGCCGGCCAGCAGGAAGGCGATGGCAACCATCTGGATCGTCGTTTTCCATTTGGCGATGCGGGTTACCGGCACGCTGACCTTCAGGGCGGCGAGATATTCGCGCAGGCCGGAAACGAGGATTTCACGGCACAGAATGATGATCGCAGCCCAGATCGACCAGCCGGCAATCGTGCCATCGGCGGCGACCAGCAGCAGAACCGAAGCGACCAGCAGCTTGTCGGCGATCGGATCCAGCATGCGGCCGATATTGGAGGTCTGTTTCCAGATGCGCGCCAGGTAACCATCGAAGAAATCGGTGATCGAGGCCACGGCAAACAGCCCCAGCGCCGTCCATCGGGCAAAATCCGAGCTCTGCAGCCTGCCTTCGACAAAGAAACACAGGACGATCAGCGGCACGGCCAGAATACGGGCATAGGTCAGGAGATTGGGAATGTTGTAAGCGGCAGGCGTGGTGGACATCGATTCGGGTTCTCTGCGAGTTCTTTGACGACAGATGAAAGACTTTGTGACTGCGGCGTCAACCAGTCATTAGAGATCGGCCTGAATTATGGCGGAATTCGTCTGAACGCAGGGTGAACTGAAAGCCCCATTTTTGGTCTGTTCACGCATTGCGCTTGGCAAAAGCTCCGTCCTTAGGGCATCATCGAATAAATGCTCCAACGCAGAGCAAATAATGTCCGATGACATGACGCTGATCGACAGGATTTACGAAGCCGCAGTTATTCCCGAGCTGTGGCCGGATGTCTGCGCCAGTCTGGCTGAGGAAGTCTCCGGGTTTTCCGCTGGCATCCTGACCATTGATACGGATTCGACGATGCGATGGGTGTGTTCGCCGAACATCGCGGAACAGATGGAGCGGTATGCGGCGAGCGAGGTGAAACTGCAGAACCCGCGGCCCGAGCGCTCGATGCAGTTATCGCCGATGGCGTTCGCCCGGGATGTCGATCTGATGACCGCCGAAGAAATCGCGGCCGATCCCATCTACAACACATTTTTACGGCCGGTTGGTCTCGGCTGGAGCATGGGAGCGGTGCTGACCGAGCCGTCGGGACACACCCTGATCTTCGACATGATCGGCCGCAGCAGTGACGGACCTTTCTCGATCGCGGCTCTCGATCGTGCCAACAGCTTGAAAGGCGATCTTGCCCGCGCCACGCTGATCGCGTCGCGGATGGTTTTCCGGCAGGCAGAAAGCATCGCGGCAACGCTTGCGTTGATCGGTCTTCCGGCCGCGGTTCTCGGCAACGACAATCGGGTGCTGGCGATGAACGATGATATGGAAGCGCTCTCGCCGCGCATTCGCACCGGTGCCGCCAACAGGATTTCACTGAAAAACCCTACGGTCAACGGACTGGTTCTGGCGGCGCTGGATCAGTTGGTTGTCGCGCAGGCATCCAACGTCCAGTCCATTCCCCTGGCGGCGGAACAGGGCATGCCGGCCCTGATCCTGCATCTGCTGCCGGTGAGGCGCAATGCGCGCGACATCTTTTCCAAGAGCCTTGCGGTGCTGATCGCGACACCGGTCGGCCAGGCAGGGCCGCCGGATATGCGGGTGCTGAGCGGCCTGTTCGACCTGACGCCCGGAGAGGCCCGTGTGGCCCGGGAACTTGCCTCCGGCGCAAGCCTGGAGGCCGTATCCGTCAAGCTCGGCCTGAAGCTGGAAACGGTCCGAACCTATCTGAAACGCATTTTCCTCAAGACCGGAACGCGGCGTCAGGCGGAGTTGACCTATATGCTCTCCGGTCTGGGGCGGCTGACCGTCTAGGCCTTGAAGGCAGGCACACGCCTATTTCGTGCCGTCCTCATGGAAATGATCGTAGACCAGCCGCGCCACCGCTTCGGAAATGCCCTCGACGGCGGTCAGGTCGTTGATCCCGGCGCGTGAGACGGCCTTGGCGGTGCCGAAATGATGGAGCAGGGCGCGCTTGCGGGTCGGGCCGATGCCGCCGATCTCGTCGAGCGGGTTCTTGACCATCTCCTTCTTGCGCCGCGCCCGGTGCGTGCCGATGGCAAACCGGTGCGCTTCGTCGCGCATGCGCTGGATGAAATAGAGCACGGGATCGCGCGGCGGCAGCGAAAACCCGTCACGGCTGCCGCCCGGCGGAAAGAACCGCTCGCGGCCGGCCTCGCGATCGACGCCCTTGGCGACGCCGATGGCGGTGACGCAATCCTCGATATCCAACTCTTTGAGAATGGCGCGCACCGCCGTCATCTGGCCCTGGCCGCCATCGATGAGGATCACATCCGGCCAGGCCGGGAACGCGCTGTCCTCGTTGGTCTCGACACTGCGGTCGGGTTTTCCCTCTTCCTTCAAAAGCCGCGAAAACCGTCGCGTCATCACTTCCTTCATCATGCCAAAATCGTCGCCTGGGGTGATGTCGGTCGATTTGATGTTGAACTTCCGGTATTGGCTTTTGACGAAACCTTCCGGCCCCGCCACCACCATGCCGCCGACGGCATTGGTGCCCATGATGTGGGAATTGTCGTAGATCTCGATGCGGCGCGGGGCGCGCTCGAGCTTGAACGTCGTGGCAAAGCCGTCCAGCAGCCGTGATTGCGAGGCGGTTTCGGCCAGTTTGCGGCCATGCGCCTCGCGGGCATTGGCAATGGCATGCTCGACCAGATCCTTCTTCTCGCCACGCTGCGGCACCAGAATGACGACCTTGTAGCCGGATTTTTCGCTGAGTGCTGCGCCGAGCAGCTCCTGCTCCTCGACTGTCTCGCAGAGCAGGAGTTGCCGGGGACAGGGCTTGTCGTCGTAGAACTGAGCAAGGAACGCGCTGAGCACTTCGGCTGACGTGAGCGTTGGGTCGGCCTTGGGGAAATAGGCGCGGTTGCCCCAGTTCTGGCCGGTGCGGAAGAAGAATACCTGGATGCAGGAGACGCCGCCTTCGTGATGGATGGCGAAGACATCGGCTTCCTCGACCCCGGACGGATTGATACCCTGGTGGCTCTGGACATGCGACAGCGCCGCGAGCCGGTCGCGGTAGAGCGCCGCCCGCTCGAAATCGAGATTTTCGGAGGCCTCGCTCATCGCCGCCGAAATCGTCGCCTTCACCGCCTGGCTCTTGCCCGAGAGGAAATCCTTGGCCTCGGTTACCAGCTCGGCATAGTCGGCGTCGCTGACCTCATGGGTGCAGGGTGCGGCGCAGCGCTTGATCTGATGCAGCAGGCAGGGGCGGGTGCGGCTTTCAAACACGCTGTCGGTGCAGGTGCGCAGCAGAAAGGCACGCTGCAGCGAATTGATGGTGCGGCCGACGGCGCCGGCCGAGGCGAAGGGACCAAAGAAATCGCCCTTGCGGCTGCGCGCGCCGCGATGCTTGTACAGCGCCGGTGCGCGGCTGTCGCCCGTCACCAGAATATAGGGAAACGACTTGTCGTCGCGCAACAGCACGTTGAAGCGCGGCCGCAGGCGCTTGATCAGGTTGGCTTCGAGCAGCAGCGCCTCGATCTCGGTGCGCGTCGTGACGAATTCCATATGGGCGGTTTCGCGCACCATCTTGGTCAGGCGGTTGGAATGCAGCCGTCCTTGCGCATAGTTGCTGACGCGCTTCTTCAGGTTTCGTGCCTTGCCGACATAGAGCACGTCGCCGGCTTCGTTGAACATGCGGTAGACGCCGGGGCTGTTGGGCAAGAGCTTGACGAAGGCCTGGATCAGGTCGGCACCGCGCAAGCCGTCGGGAATGGCGCTGGTCTCCGCCCAGTCGAGGATCGGCGCCGGCGCAGCCGGATCCGTTCCCTCGATCAGGTCTTCGTCGTCCCTGGCATTTTCATCATAGAGAATGCCGCCATCGTTGGGCACGCGCCCGTTCATTCCACGATCTCCAAAATATCCGGCGTTTCCCAGGCCAGATGCTGGCCGCCGTCAAGCGCGATCATCTGGCCGGTGATCGACGGCGTGTCGAACAGGAACCGGATCGTCCGGCCGAATTCGTCAAGCTGCGGACCACGCTTCAAGATCAGCGCCTCGATCTGCGTGTCGAAATCCGTCGTATTCTGCCGTTCGTTCGGCAGCGTCGGGCCGGGGCCGATGCCGTTGACGCGGATTGCCGGAGCCAAGGCCTGCGCCATCGTTTTCGTCGCCGTCAAAAGCGCCGACTTCGACAACATATAGGAATAAAATCTCGGATTGGGAGCCCAGACCCGCTGATCGATGATGTTGACGACCAGCCCGGAATTCTCAGGCGGCAATTGGGCGGCAAAATCACGGGCCAGCAGGGACGGGGCTTTGACGTGCAGGGCGAAATGCCGGTCCCATATCGCTTCGTCAAAGTCTTCAAGGCTGTCTTTCTTGAACAGCGAGGCGTTGTTGACCAGCAGGCCGATCGGTCCAAGCGCTGCGACGGCCTTTTGCATCAATGCCTGGGTCGAGGCCGTATCGGCCAGGTCCGCCATGATTGCCGACGCGGTGCCGCCGTTTGCGCGTATCGTGGCTGCGAGCGCCTCCGCCTGCGCCAGCGATGTGTTGGCGTGAATGGCCACGGCAAAGCCGTGCCGGGCAAGATCCTCGACGATAGCCTTGCCAATGCGTTTGGCACCACCGGTGACCAGCGCTGTTTTCAAAGGCGTGCTCCGGGTGCCGTTATGCGATTCGTATTTTTGCATGCCGCAAGGATATAGGAGGAGGGGCGTTCTTGTGAAACGGCCCGATGCATTCGTTTCGGAAAAATTAATGCAAAAGCGGTAAATTGAATTATTTCGCGTTGTTATAGTATATATTTTATTAATACTGTTTCATGGTTAATAATTACCATGTGGCTCCGAAGCAACATCGAATTTTAGCCATGCTTCCGCCTTTAAAATTTCACAATTTAGCTCTTGAGAATCCGCATTTGATTGTCAATTTCTCCATCAACCGGGCGGGGTTAAATAGAAATTTCCCGATGTATCAGTTTGGGACCGCGAGGGTCCGGAACATCGGTTCGTAAAGGAGACTTTAATGCGTACTCTCATCACCACTCTTATGGCATCTGCCGTATCCCTCATCGCTTTTTCCGCCGTGCAGGCTGCCGACGCGATCGACGAAGTTCCGGCCGCTCCGGCTGCCGAATATAACGAACCGGTTGTCAAGAACTGGTCGGGCGCCTATGTCGGTGGTACCGCCAACTGGGCTCGTGGCGAGTATGGCGCGACCGGCGGCCGTGGTGCGGCCGGCTTCGGCGGCGGTCTCTATGGCGGCTACAACATGCAGAGCGGCAACATCGTTTACGGTGCGGAAGCCGATATCAACTACGGCGACAACGATGCGCGCAACTCCGACCGCCGCATGGAACAGGGCGTCAACGGCTCGGTTCGCGGCCGCGTCGGTTACGACCTGAACCCGGTTCTCGTCTATGGTACGGCCGGTGTCGCTGCATCCAGCGTCAAGGCCACTGGCAATGCAGGCGGCTCGGACAAGAACACGCTGCTCGGCTGGACGGCCGGTGCCGGTGCCGAAGCCTTCGTGACCGACAATGTCACGGCGCGCGTCGAATACCGCTACTCGGACTACGGTTCGAAGGATTTCAACCTGCCGGGCGGCAGGGTTTCGTCGGGCTACGACGAACACAGCGTCCGCGTCGGTATGGGCGTCAAGTTCTGATCCATCAGACTGCACCTGACAAAAAGGCCGGAGCGATCCGGCCTTTTTGCATTTTAATCAGTGATCTCGGCGGTCTCAGACCTTGAACTGGGCGTAGTCGGGGAAGAACTTTTCGAACTTCTGCGGCCAGTTCTTCAGCTTCGGGCGGCCCTTCTGCCATTCACCGGCAAAACGCAACTCGAGATAGCGCAGCAGCGCTGCAAGCGCGAAATGACCGGCATGCAGCTTGGCCCCGGTTTTCGGCATGTTGGCATTGAGGAGGTCGAGGCCGCGGCCGGCCTTTTCCCACTGCCTGTCGATCCAGGGCTGGTGGACCTTTTCCGGCGGATGGAAGCGCTTTTCATAGACGATCGCCAGAAGGCAGTCGCAGATGCCGTCGCACAAGGCTTCCAGTATGTCCACATCGGTGCGCTTCTCAGCGTTGCGCGGATAAAGCTTGCCCTTGGTCTCGCGGTCGATGAAATTCATGATCACGCGGCTGTCGTAGATCGCCTTGCCCTCGTCGGTCACCAGCGTCGGGATCTTGCCGAACGGGTTGCTGGCGATCAGGTCCTGCGGATTGCCGTTGGTGTCGGTCAAAACGTTTTCGGTCGCAAGGCCGGCGTAGCGCGCCGCCATGCGCACCTTGTTGGAATAGGGGGAGGTGGGGGAGTAGAAGATCTTCATGCGGACTTTCTTTCGTTGCATGGTCATTGATGGGAAGATCAGGGGATCGCCGGAAGCTCGAGGCTTTTTACCTTGCAGCCGGCGCGATCGATCTCGCCGCAGGCGCGGAAGCTGAGATCCTTGTTGAAGCAGATGCGGACTTCATCGACGCGGCCGGAGGCACAGGTGACCGCCAGCGCATCGGGGCGCAGGCCCGGATTGGCCGATGTCAGCGCCGTCTCGATTTGCGTGGCATTTGTCCTCTGGTCCGATCCGACCGATTGCAGGGACGGCGGGATCACCAGTTTTTCACGGGCGGCGCGCAAAACGGAAAAATAATCCTTCTGGCTCAGCCCCGAGCAGGAACCGTGCTTGCGCCATTCATGGCCGATCAGCCCCATCGACGGCATGATATCGAACAGGGTTCGCCCCAACGCGTCCGGCACCCGGTCGGATTCCCGCGTCCGGCAGAATTCCGGATAGCCTTGCTCGTTCTGCGGCCAGAGCCCGTGGACGATGAAACCGTGATCGTTGTCCGGGTCGCATTGCATCGATCGTCCCGACGGATCGTTGTCCAGGCACCAGCTTGGCGACCAGGACAGCGACAGGACATAGAAATCGAAACCGCTGCCCAGCGGAACCGACCGGGTTTTCTGACGTGTTCCGCTGGCCGGCGTGCCGATGATCGGCGTGTTGGCCGTGGACGCAGCGGGGTCTGTTTTGACCTTGGAGCTGTCTTCCCCACTCTCGCCGCTGCAGGCAGCAAGCAGCAACAGTCCACAGAGGGCGGCGACAGAAAAGCGAAAGCATGAAATCACCGATTTCACCGCAACGAAGCGCACTGCGCACCATACACGTACCAGGGATCAAGCCCGCTCAGGCAGAACTCGATGTTCGGACCGATGCCGGCGAAACCCCAGCCGCGTTCGATCAGATACCACAGCGGCCGCCGCTTGCCATCGGTGGTGGTCGCCGTAGCCCGGCAATATTCGCGCTGGACCAGATGGGTCTCGTCGCGAAGCTCGACGCGGTTCTGGTGCATGCCGCGGATTTCGGCGATGGCCATATCGGTTTTCAGATAGCCGTCTGCCTTGTCGTCGAAATTCGACCTGATGAATCCCAGCACGGCGGGGCTGCCGCAAGCATCGGCAACGCGCCCCGTGCCGTCGTCCATATAGTCGGCCGCCGCCACCGGTGCGGTGCTGCAGGCAACCGCCGCCAGAGAGAATAGAACAGCTGGGACAAGCATTCCGGTCATGATCGTCTCCCTTAGGTCCACGCGGTGGACGTCTGTCAGATTGCGTCTCTTGATAGGGGACCGTCAAGTCCCGGTTCAATCCCGCTCTTGTTCAACCCCGTTCCAGCACGTCCTCGCCGCGCAGCCAGAAGGCGCGGGCAGACGCATGGCGGTCCTGCTTCAGCCGGTCCTTGAGGAAGGGCAAGAGGATGTCCAGTTCGCTTTTCAGCGTGAACGGCGGGTTGACGATGATCAGGCCGGAACCGGAAAGCCCGGCCGTGTCACGGTCGCTGCGGACCGAGAGCTCGGCGCAGAGCATTTTGGGGATTTCCAATGCCTGAAGGGCGGCGTGGAATTCGGCGATCGGCGCGCCCTGCTTGAGTGGATACCACAGGCAGAAGGTGCCGCCGGAAAACCGCCGGTAGGCTTTGTGCAAGCCGTCCGCCAGCCGCTCGTATTCGCCAGCGATTTCGAACGGCGGATCGACCAGCACGATGCCGCGCTTTTCCTTCGGCGGCAGATGGGCGCCGAGCGCCAGCCAGCCGTCGAGCTCGGTGATCCGGCTCTGGAAATCGCCGTCGAACAGCCGGTGCAGCGTCTCGTAGTCGTCGGGATGCAGTTCCATCGCCGACAGCCGGTCCTGCGGCCGCATCAGCATGCGGGTCAGTTTTGGCGAGCCGGGATAGAGCGTCAGGCCGCCATCTTGGCCCCGATCCGGATTGAGATCGCGCACGGCCGTGAGGTATGGTTCGAGGATCGCCTTAGCCTTAGCCGGAATATCGGCGTCGAGAATGCGGCCGATGCCGTCGACCCATTCGCCGGTCTTCTGCGCTTCTTCGCTCGAAAGGTCATAAAGACCGATGCCCGCATGGGTATCGAGCACACGAAACGCTTTTTCCTTCTGCGCCATGTAGACGATCAGCCGGGCGAGCACGGCATGCTTGAGGACATCGGCGAAGTTTCCGGCGTGGTAGATGTGACGGTAATTCATTCGCGTCCCTTATCGTCCCGTGAAATGTTGGAATGTATGGCGAAGGGGACTGTGACACCCTTTCGCGATGCAATATAGAAAAGCCATGAACGTTGCGACCCCTATAAAACCAGAAAAGTCCGTCGGCCACACCGTCTGTCCGCACGACTGTCCCTCGGCCTGCGCGCTGGAGGTCGATATTACGCCCGAAGGCCGGATCGGCCGGGTGCGCGGCGCCAGCGCCAATACCTACACTGCCGGCGTCATCTGCGCCAAGGTCGCACGCTATTCCGAGCGCATCTATCACCCCGGCCGCCTGATGGTGCCGCAGCGCCGCAAGGGTGCCAAGGGCGAGGGCCGCTGGCAGGAGCTGTCCTGGGAGGACGCGCTGGACGAGATCGCCGGCGCCTTCGTCAAGGCCGAGCAGCAATATGGGTCCGAAGCCGTCTGGCCCTATTTCTATGCCGGCACGATGGGGCAGGTGCAGCGCGATTCGATCGACCGCCTGCGACACGCCAAGAAATATTCCGGCTTCTTCGGCTCGATCTGCACCAACCTCGCCTGGACCGGGCTGGCGATGGCGACCGGTTCGCTGCGTGGCCCCGATCCGCGCGAGATGGCCAAATCCGATTGCGTCGTCATCTGGGGCACCAATGCGGTCTCCACCCAGGTCAACGTCATGACCCACGCGATCAAGGCCCGCAAGGAGCGCGGCGCGAAGATCGTCGTTATCGACATCTACGACAATCCGACGATCAAGCAGGCCGATATGGGCCTGGTGCTGAAGCCGGGAACCGACGCCGCCCTTGCCTGCGCCGTCATGCATATCGCGTTCCGTGACGGCTATGCCGACCGGGCCTACCTCGCAAAATATGCCGACGATCCGGCCGGTCTTGAGAACCATCTGAAGACCCGCACGCCGCAATGGGCTTCCGCCATCACCGGATTGCCCGTGGAGGAGATAGAAGCGTTCGGCAGGCTGATCGGCACAACGCCCAAAACCTATTTCCGTCTCGGCTACGGTTTTACCCGTCAGCGCAACGGTGCGGTGGCCATCCACGCCGCAGCCTCGGTGCCGACCGTACTTGGTTCCTGGCAGCATGAAGGCGGCGGCGCCTTCCATACCAACAACGATATTTTCCGGTTCGACAAGCGCGAGCTGGTCGGATCAGTGATGCTGGATCCGGATATCCGCATGCTCGACCAGTCGCAGGTCGGCCGGGTGCTGACCGGAGATGCCGAAGCGCTGCGCCATCGCGGCCCGGTGACGGCGATGCTGATCCAGAACACCAATCCGGTCAATGTCGCGCCGGAACAGCGGCTGGTGAAGCGCGGTTTTCTGCGCGACGACCTGTTCGTCGCGGTGCACGAGCAGTTCATGACCGATACGGCCAAGGTGGCCGACATCGTGCTGCCCGCCACCATGTTCCTCGAGCATGACGATCTCTATCGCGGCGGCGGCCACCAGCACATCCTGCTCGGCCCCAAGGTGGTCGAGCCGCCATCCACCGTGCGCACCAATCTGTTCGTCATCGAGGAACTGGCAAAACGGCTCGGCGTCGCGGAAAAACCCGGTTTCGGTTTGAGCGAGCGCGGCCATATCGACCATATCCTGGTCAATTACGGGATCGGTTATGACGCGCTGAAGCGCGAAAAATGGCTCGACGTCCAGCCGGATTTCGACACCGCGCATTTCGTCGATGGTTTCGGCCATCCGGATGGAAAATTCCGCTTCAAGGCCGACTGGACCGGCACGCCCGCACCGAACCGCCCCCCAAAGGCGCTGGGTGTCTTCGGTCCGCACGCGCAACTGCCGGAGTTTCCAGACCATGTCGATCTGATCGAGGTGGCGACCCCAACCCATCCGTTCCGCCTGGCGACATCGCCGGCCCGGTCCTTCCTCAATTCGACGTTCGCTGAAACGCCGTCGTCAGTGCAGAAGGAAGTCCGGCCGGAAGCGATGATCCATGCGGAGGATGCCGAGGCTCTTGGTATCGCCGACGGCGAGGTCGTGCGGATCGGCAATGATCGCGGCGAGATCCGGCTGCACGCCAAGCTCGGCGGCGGCGCCCGGCGTGGTGTGGTCATCGCCGAAGGCCTTTGGCCCAACGATGCGCATCTGGATGGCGAGGGCATCAATGTGCTCACCGGCGCCGACGCGGCGGCACCCTATGGGGGAGCTGCCTTTCACGACAATCGCGTATGGATGCGCAAGGAATAGCAGTCGATGACGAAGTTCGAAAATGCCAAGGTCGAAATCCTCAAGGACGAGACGCTTTCGAAAAACTGGTACCACCTGCGCAACGTCACCTTCAATTATACCGGCTCGAACGGCATCACCAAGACGCTGAAGCGGGAGGTCTACGATCGCGGCAACGGCGCCACCATCCTGCTCTATGATCCCAAGCGCGACAGCGTCGTCCTGGTGCGGCAGTTCCGTATCCCGGCCCATCTCAACGGCCATTCGGGCTGGCTTCTGGAAACGCCGGCCGGGCTGCTCGACGGCGATCATCCGGCCGAGGCGATCAAGCGCGAGGTGATGGAGGAAACCGGCTATCTGGTGACGGACGTTCGTCCCGTCTTCCAGGCCTTCATGTCGCCCGGTGCCGTGACCGAAACCGTCCACTTCTTCGCCGCGATCATCGACGTGACGGTGCGCGCCGAAGACGGTGGCGGCGCCGCGCATGAGGACGAGGATATCGAAGTGCTGGAAGTTCCGCTCGCCGACGCCATGGCGATGATCGACACGGGCGACATCTGCGATGGCAAGACGATCATGCTGTTGCAATGGGCGATGTTGAATAGGGGGAAGCTGATGGCGGGCTGAACTATGCGGAGAAGAGTTGAACCGCTTCTGCGGCGGCGGCTTGTCGAAGCTTTTTATCGAGCGTGGCGAGCGGAAGCCCTTCGGTGATCGCAAGCGCGAGATAAGCCGCGTCATATGCTGAAAGTTGATGCGCGCGCGCGAGGCCGATCACGAGAGCGTCGTCGCCGGAATCGGCAATGACGATTGGCAAGTGATGCAACCGATGAGGGATGCCAAGACAAGATCACTGCTGATCCGTTTGCGGCGTTCTGCCATCAACAATACGCTGCGAACTTCGTGTCGCAGAAGATCGGGCGCACATGCAGTTTTGCGAAGCAGTGCGCCCATGACGGCGTCAGCGACGTCGCTATCCTCATCCGGCAGAAACCACACAGCGGCGACCGAGGCGTCAACGACGAAATCGGACTTCATTTACGACCTTCGTCCCGCCATTTTAAAATCTCTTCAAGCGAGACCGGTTTGTTTTTCGCGCGGTCTCGCCGGATCAAGCGGAAGAGATTTGCACGGCGCTCCTCATCATCGATTGGCACGAGCCGTGCCACTGGCGTGTCGCCTCTCGAAATAATGATTTCCTCGCCTAACTCCACCTTCGTAAGCAATTCCGACAAATGCGTTTTGGCTTCAGCGACCTTTACAGTTCTGGTCATAGCCCGATCTCCGCTGGTATGCGGACGTATCCTAACGGAAGATATCTCAGTTGGTCAACCGGTTGGTCATACCTGCCCAACCTCTCAGGATGCGGCGGACACAACCCCGTCATCCAGCATCCGCACCTTGCCCTCGGCCACAAGCCGCAGCGCTGCCGGATAGGATTTGTGCTCTTCGACCAGCACGCGTGCTGAAAGTTCGTTCGCCGTATCGCCCGGCAATACCGGCACCTTTGCCTGAAGGATAACCGGGCCTTCGTCCATGCCTTCAGTGACGAAATGCACGGTGCAGCCGGCCTCAGTCATGCCGGCGTCGATGGCGCGCTGGTGGGTGTGCAGGCCGGGGAAGAGCGGCAGCAGGGAAGGGTGGATATTGATGATCCGGCCTTCGTAGGCATTGATGAAGGTGGCAGTCAGCAGCCGCATGTAGCCGGCCAGGCAGATGATGTCGGGCGAAAGCGTTTCCAGCGCCGAAAGGATCGCCGCTTCGTGGGCGTCCTTGCTGTCGAAATCCTTGCGCACGAACGAGAAGGTGGCGATGCCCAGCGCAGCGGCTTTGGCCAGGCCGCCGGCATCTGCCTTGTCGGAGATCACGGCAACGATTTCGGCGGGATAGTCCGGCGCGGAGGCAGCCTTGACCAGCGCCAGCATGTTGGAGCCGCCGCCGGAAATGAACACCACGACCCGCTTGCGGGCCGCTTTCACCGTGTCGTTCATAGAGTGAGCGTGCCCTTGTAGATCGTGCCGGCAGCGCCTTCATCGCGGGCGACCATGCGGCCGAGTGCAAAGACGGTCTCGCCTTCGGCTTTCAGCACCGAGGTGACCTGATCGGCATCTTCGGCAGCAACCACGACAATCATGCCGACGCCGCAGTTGAAGGTGCGCAGCATTTCGTTGGCGGCGACGCCACCGGTTTTGGCCAGCCAGGAGAATACGGCCGGTGCCTGGATGGCGGTCAGGTCGATTTCAGCGGCGAGATGCTTCGGCAGCACCCGCGGAATGTTTTCCGGAAAACCGCCGCCGGTGATGTGGGCGAGCGCCTTCAGCTTGCCGGTTTCGCGGATCGCCTTCAACAGCGGCTTCACATAGATGCGCGTCGGGGTCATCAGCACGTCGGCAAGCGTTCCTTCGCCGAACGGCGCAGGCGCGTCCCAGGCGAGGCCCGACAGCGAAACGATCTTGCGCACCAGCGAATAGCCGTTGGAATGCACGCCGGAGGAGGCGAGGCCGAGAATGACGTCGCCTTCGGCGATGTCGCCGGCCGGCAGCAGTTGGCCGCGTTCGGCGGCACCCACCGCAAAACCTGCGAGATCGTAATCGCCGCCGGCATACATGCCGGGCATTTCGGCGGTCTCGCCACCGATCAGGGCGCAGCCTGCCTCGCGGCAACCGGCGGCAATGCCGCCGACGATGGCGGCACCCTGGTCGGGATCGAGCTTGCCGGTGGCAAAGTAGTCGAGAAAGAATAGCGGCTCGGCGCCCTGGACGACGAGGTCGTTGACGCACATGGCGACGAGGTCGATGCCGACCGTGTCATGCTTGTTGGCTTCGATGGCGATCTTCAGCTTGGTTCCGACGCCGTCATTGGCAGCCACGAGGACCGGATCCTTGAAACCGGCCGCCTTCAGGTCGAACAGGCCGCCGAAGCCACCGATCTCGCCATCGGCGCCGGGACGCCTTGTCGAGCGCACATGCGGCTTGATCTTTTCCACCAAAAGGTTTCCGGCATCGATGTCCACACCTGCATCGCTGTAGGTCAGACCGTTCTTTCCTGGCTCGCTCATGGCTTGATCTCCGCCGGCTCGTCATATTTGGATTGCGATTGGCATGGTGGTGCCGCAAGTGCAAGCTTATTGCCCCGGTTACTCCCGCTTTTTTGATGTTTTGCCGGCCATTGCCAGCCCTTTTGCACCACAGGCTTGACCATGGCCGGTACCACATCCTATCTCCAACATTGGAAGCAGCGCTGGGCAGCGCTTACGGCAAGGCATCGGAACAGCGGCATGGTCAACAAATTGAGCGGCAGCGGGCTGCAGCGCCAGATCATCTTCTGGCTGCTTTTCCTTGCCGCATTCATCGCCTTCCTGATGGTATTCTCCACCATTCTCCTGCCGTTCATCGCCGGCATGGCGCTCGCCTATTTCCTCGATCCCGTCGCCGACCGGCTGGAGCGCATCGGCCTCAGCCGGCTGATGGCGACGGTCGTCATCCTGATCGGCTTCGTCGTCGTCTTTGCTCTGTCGCTGGTGGTGATCATACCGATCGTGTTTACCCAGGCCTCCGACTTCATCCAGAAGATGCCCGGTTACGTCTCGAAGCTGCAGGAATTCCTGACCAGCCCGGACGCCGCCTGGCTGCCGGACTGGGTTTCCGGGCAGATGGACACGATCAAGCAAAACTCCGCCAAGCTGCTCGAACAGGGCGCCGGTTTCCTCGGCACGCTGTTCCAGCAATTGTGGAATTCGGGCGTGGCGCTGCTCGACATCATCTCGCTGTTCGTGATCACCCCCGTCGTCGCCTTCTATCTGCTGCTCGACTGGGACCGGATGGTCGAGCGGGTCGATAGCTGGGTGCCGCGCGATCATGTTGCGACCGTGCGCCAGATATCCCGCGACATGAACGCGACGATTGCCGGTTTCGTGCGCGGCCAAGGCTCGCTCTGCATCATTCTCGGCCTGTTCTATGGGATTTCGCTCACCTTCGCCGGCCTGAATTTCGGCCTGCTGATCGGCCTGTTTGCCGGCATGATCAGCTTCATTCCCTATGTCGGCTCGATGGTTGGTCTCGTACTTGCCCTCGGCGTTGCTCTGGTGCAGTTCTGGCCGGAGTACCTCAATATCGTCATCATCGCGGCTATCTTCTTTGCGGGGCAGTTCCTCGAGGGCAATATTCTTCAGCCGCGGCTGGTCGGCAAGAGCGTCGGGCTGCATCCGGTCTGGCTGATGTTCGCGCTGTTGGCCTTCGGCGCACTGTTCGGGTTCGTCGGTCTGCTGGTCGCAGTCCCGTGCGCTGCCGCCATCGGCGTGCTTGTCCGCTTCGGCATCGGCCGCTATCTCGACAGTGCGCTCTACCATGGTCATCGCCATATCCTGACGATCGAGCAGGAACACAAAAGCCCCAAGCTTCAAGAGTAACAGCGTATGGTCCGCAAGTTCGAACAATTGCCGCTCGTTTTCGAGCACGAACCGCAGACGGGTCGTGACGATCTGCTCGTGTCCGAACGCCTGAAGGCGGCCGTGACGATCATTGACAGCTGGCCGCGCTGGCCGTCGCCGGTGGTGATCCTGGCCGGTCCCGTGGGATCGGGCAAATCGCACCTTGCAGCGATCTGGCGGGAAAACAGCGCTGCCATGTCCATTCACCCGACGGCCGATAGTAACGCGGCCGAAATCGCAGCGGCAGGCCCGGTGCTTTTCGAGGATGCCGACCGGCAGGGGTTCGATGATCGTGCCCTGTTCCACGTCATCAACAGCGTGCGCGAAAACGGCACCAGCCTGCTGATCACCAGCCGCCTCTGGCCGATGTCCTGGCCGGTCGACCTGCCTGACCTGCGTTCGCGCCTGAAGGCGGCGACGGTGGTCGAGATCGGCGAGCCCGATGATGAACTGCTGGCCCAGGTGCTGGTCAAGCTCCTGGCCGACCGCCAGCTTGCCGTCGATGACCGGCTGATCGCCTATATCGTCGCCCGCATGGAGCGGTCGCTGGAATCCGCCCAGACGATTGTCGAGCGGCTGGATCATCTGGCGCTGGCGCGCGGCACCCGCATCAACCGGGCGCTGGCACTGGAAGTGCTCAACGCCCTTGGAAAGACTGGCGAAATCGATTGACTGTCACAGTTAGGTCGTCAAACTGAGCTAGCTGCTTCGAGAAAAGCAAAAAGGCGGACTGAGGACAATGGACACTGTGACACCTGCAACGACGGCAAACGCGCCGGTGGCCGACGAAATCGATCTTCTGACCAGCCCCGAGCGCTTCATCAACCGCGAATTTTCCTGGCTGCAGTTCAATCGCCGCGTCCTTGAGGAAACCCTCAACACCGCCCATCCTCTGCTGGAGCGCGTCCGCTTCCTGTCGATTTCGGCCGCCAATCTCGATGAATTCTTCATGGTCCGTGTCGCCGGTCTCGAAGGCCAGGTCCGCCAGGGTGTCGTCGTGCGCAGCCCGGACGGCAAGACCCCGGCCGAGCAGCTGCAGGATATTCTCAAGGAAATCGACAATCTGCAGATGGAGCAGCAAGCCTCTCTGGCCGTCCTGCAGCAATATCTGGCCAAGGAAGACATACTGATCGTCCGGCCGGTCTCGTTGTCGGCGCAGGACCGAATCTGGCTTGCCAACGAATTCGAGCAGGCGATCTTTCCGGTCCTGACGCCTTTGTCGATCGATCCCGCCCATCCGTTTCCGTTCATCCCCAATCTCGGCTTCACCATGGGCCTGCAGCTGACCAGCACGCGCGGGCGCGAGCCGATGACGGCGCTTCTGCGCCTGCCCGTCGCGCTTGATCGCTTCATCCGTCTGCCGGACGCCAAGGCGGTGATCCGTTACATCACGCTCGAAGATGCCGTCAGCCTGTTCATCGAACGGCTGTTCCCGGGTTACGAGGTCAAGGGTTCGGGCACCTTCCGCATCATTCGCGACAGCGATATCGAGGTCGAGGAAGAAGCCGAAGATCTCGTGCAATTCTATGAGACGGCCCTGAAGCGGCGCCGGCGCGGCTCGGTCATTCGCATCGAGATCGATTCGGAAATGCCGTTCGAACTGCGGCAGTTCGTCGTCGGCGAACTCGGCGTTCCGGAAAACCGCGTTGCCGTCCTGCCAGGCCTTCTGGCGCTCAACACACTCTCGGAGATCACCAAGGCGCCGCGCGAGGATCTGCGCTTCGAGCCGTACAATGCGCGATTTCCCGAGCGCGTCCGCGAACATGCCGGAGATTGCCTCGCCGCCATCCGCGAAAAGGACATGGTCGTCCATCACCCCTACGAAAGCTTCGACGTGGTGGTGCAGTTTCTGCTCCAGGCTGCGCGCGATCCTGACGTTCTGGCGATAAAGCAGACGCTCTACCGCACCTCGAACGACAGCCCGATCGTCCGCGCGCTGATCGATGCGGCCGAGGCCGGCAAGTCGGTGACGGCGCTGGTGGAACTGAAGGCCCGTTTCGACGAGGAAGCCAATATCCGCTGGGCGCGCGACCTCGAACGCGCCGGCGTGCAGGTGGTGTTCGGCTTCATCGAACTGAAGACGCACGCCAAGATGTCGATGGTGGTGCGCCGCGAGGAAGGCAAGCTTCGGACCTACTGTCATCTCGGCACCGGCAACTATCACCCGGTCACAGCGAAGATCTACACCGACCTGTCGTTCTTCACCTGCAATCCGAAGATTGCCCATGACATGGCCAATATCTTCAATTTCATCACCGGCTACGGCGAGCCGGAAGCGGGAATGAAGCTGGCGATTTCGCCGCATACGTTGCGTCCGCGCATCCTGCAGCATATCGGCGAGGAAATCGTCCATGCCGAGGCCGGCCGTCCGGCGTCGATCTGGATGAAGATGAATTCGCTGGTCGATCCGGAAATCATCGATGCGCTCTACCGGGCCAGCCGCGCCGGAGTACAGATCGACCTGGTTGTGCGCGGCATCTGCTGCCTGCGGCCGCAGGTTCCCGGCCTGTCCGACAAGATCCGCGTCAAGTCGATCGTCGGGCGCTTCCTCGAGCATTCACGCATCTTCTGTTTCGGCAACGGCCATGGGCTTCCCTCGGAGCACGCGCTCGTCTATATCGGGTCAGCGGACATGATGCCGCGCAATCTGGACCGGCGGGTGGAGACCCTTGTGCCTCTCATCAACCGGACTGTGCATGAACAGGTGCTGTCGCAGATTATGCTGGGTAATCTCATCGATAACCAGCAGAGCTACGAGATCCTTCCTGACGGAACGTCACGGCGCATGGAAGTCGCCAAGGATTCCGAACCGTTCAATGCGCAGGTCTATTTCATGACCAATCCCAGCCTGTCCGGGCGGGGAGAGGCCTTGAAATCCAGCACGCCGAAGGTAATTGCCGGCTGGGATAGCGGCCGCAGAAGATAAAACTGGAATTGCATGGTAGAGTCTGAAGCCCAGGGGCGTTTGCCTGGTATTGCCCCGGTCTCCGTCGTGGATATTGGGTCGAACTCAATTCGCCTGGTGATCTATGAGGGGCTGAGCCGGTCTCCGGCCATTCTGTTCAATGAAAAGGTCATGTGCGGCCTCGGCAAGGGCATCGATGCGACCGGCCGGATGGACGCCGAAAGCGTCGAACGGGCGCTGAAGGCGCTGCACCGATTCCGGGCATTGTCGACGCAGGCGCGCGCCTCCACCGTTTTCGTGCTGGCGACAGCTGCCGCGCGCGATGCCTCGAACGGCCCCGATTTCATCCGCCGCGCAGAGATCATTCTCGGCCAGAAGGTCCGTGTTTTGACCGGCGAGGAGGAAGCCTATTTCTCCGCGCTCGGTATCATCAGCGGCTATCACGATCCCGATGGCGTCGTCGGCGACTTCGGCGGCGGTTCGCTGGAGCTTGTCGATGTCTTCGGCCCCAAGGTCGGCAAGGGCATCACCCTGCCGCTTGGCGGTATCCGCCTGTCGGAACATGCCGAGGGATCGGTCGTCAAGGCCCGCAGCCATGTGCGCCGCTACCTGAAGGGCGCGCAGGTTTTGCAGAATGCCGGCGGCCGCACGTTCTACGCGGTCGGTGGTACCTGGCGTTCGATCGCCAAGCTGCATATGGAACTGCGCGACTATCCGCTGCACATGATGCAGGGCTACGAAATCTCCTTCGACGAAGCCATGGCCTTCCTGCCGGAGGTGATCGAGCCGAAGGATGTCAAATCGCCGGCTTACGCGCATATTTCCAAGAGCCGCCGCGCCCTGCTGCCGTTCGGCGCCGTTGCCCTGCAGGAAGTCATCGCCCAGATGAAGCCGTCGATGATTTCGTTTTCGGCGCTCGGCGTTCGTGAAGGCTACCTCTATTCGCTGCTATCCGACACGGTGCGGTCGCACGATCCGCTGCTGGCTGCCGCGCGCGAAATTGCCATTCTGCGCGCCCGCTCGCCCGAGCATGCCCGCGAGCTTGCCGACTGGAGCGGCAAAGTGGTGCCGCATTTCGGCATCGATGAGACCGAGGAAGAGGGGCGCTACCGCCAGGCGGCCTGCCTGCTCGCCGATATCAGCTGGCGCGCCCATCCGGATTATCGCGGCCTGCAGGCGCTCAACATCATCGCCCACAGCACGTTTTCCGGCATCACCCATGCCGGGCGTGCCTATATCGCCCTTGCCAACTATTACCGTTTCGAGGGCCTGAACGACGACGGCGCCACCGAGCCTTTGGCGGCGATCGCCACCCCGCGCATGCTGGAGCTCGCCAAGCTTCTCGGCGGTCTTTTGAGGGTGGTCTATCTGCTCTCGGCGTCCATGCCCGGGGTCGCGCGCAATCTCGATATCAGGCCATCGACCTCGCCTGACCTCGATCTCGAGTTCATCGTTCCATCCGCCTATTCGGAATTCGCCGGCGAACGGCTCGATGGCCGCCTGCAGCAGCTGGCGAAGCTGACCGGCAAGCGGATCGCGTTCCGGTTCGAGTGATCAGTAGATGACATGGGTACAGGCGCCACGACCTGGTGTCGCCTGGATCGGTGACCAAACCTGCGGATGTTCCCGTTGGCGAAGCGGCCAACCCAAGCTCCGTCATCCTCACCCTTGTGGTGGGGATCCAGCGACCCGACGTCCGTCGGGTCAAAAGACTCTTCCAGCTCAGAGACGTGAGCTGACTGGATCCCGGAACAAGTCCGGGATGACGGAGAGTGTGGAATGCCTACCGCGCACATTGCTGCCGTCACAAAAGTAGCCAAAGCCACGGCTGTCAGCAGTACGAAGGCCCCGCAATTGATTTTGCGGAGCCTTCGCTTATCTGTCGCAGTGATGTTTACTTGGCGTTCAGGAACTCGCCGACTTCGAGCAGGACGAATTCGTTGTCGTCGGCCTTGTCGAGCGAGCGGCCGGCCGAGAAGGGCAGGTTGTTGTCGTTGCCGACGATGATGTGGGTGTCATCGACGCGATCGACGTTCTCGATGGTGACGAACGGCATGTCGTAAAAACCTTCGCCGCCGCCCTGGCGCTTCTTGTTGTCCGGATCGGCGATCTTGAGCAGATCGATATAGCCGATCTTGCGCACCGCCTTGCCGGCGTTCTCGTCGGTCATCTCGATTTTGTAGACGCGCTTGACCTTGGAGCCGACGGCAAAGCAATCCGGCTTCGGTGCCTTCGGGTCGGCGCAGGCCTTGTCGATGGTGCCTGCACCATTGTCGCGCTCGATCACCAGCGCCGTCGTGCCGTCCAGCATGTTGAAATCGCCGATGGCTTCTCCGCCTTCGGCCAGCGGATAGAGCCAGCTGCGGCCGGTCCAGGCCTTCGAGGCGACGTCGAGTTCGATGATGCGCAGCGCCGGGCGGCCTTCGGCCTGCTCGACATTTTCGGCGTCGGTCCAGACCGGGCCCTCGAGCAGGCCGTAGAGCTTGCTGCCGTCCTTCGACAGAGCCAGACCTTCATAGCCGCCGGAGCGCTTGACGTTGAGCGCCGGCATCGGCTTGGACGGGTCGGCCTGAACAGCCAGCGTCGGGTTGTCGGGCGACATGACCGGCTTGCCGTTGACGGTGGTGGCGATAACGTCGGTCAGCTTGCCGTCGAGGTGGAATTTCAGGATGTAGGGACCGAATTCCTCGCCGACCCAGAAACCATCGGCAACCGGCTGGATCGATTCGACGTCGAAATCAGCACCCGTCAGGTAGCGTGTGGCCGCACCTTCCATGACGATCGGGAAGGGCGCCTTCTTGTCGGGATCGGAGAGAAAAAGCGTCTTTTTGGCTTCGACCTTGCCTGCATCCCAGTCGATCTTGATGTTGTGCAACATCAGCATCGTGTCGGACGAATTCAGCTTCGAGCCGAAACCATTGTCGGACATGCTCCAGAAGGTACCGTCCGCCATGGTCTTGATGCCGGAAAAGCCCTGCATCGGCTGGCCGTCGAACGGCAGCGACAGGCCGGTCAGACGCACGCCGTCCTTGCCGGGAACGGTGCCGAGCGCTTCGGTGCGCTTGCGATCCGGGGTCGTGAACTTGCCCGATGTCTTCAGGTAACCGGCCGCGTCGGCAGGCGCGGCGATGATCGTGTTGGCCGGCAGGATGGCGTGGGCGGCAAGCTTGGCCGGGAAGACGGTGTCTTCGGCAAGAGCGGCCGATGTCATCAGAAGGCTGAAAGCCACGGAAGTGAAGAGAGCGTTTTTCATCATGTCCCCATTGAGCGGTTGGTCGAGGGGTTCCGCTTAGCAGGGCTTTGATGTCGGCGACTTGACGGCTGGATGAAGCTTTGGTGACGGTGCAGCGGCAGGGCGTTTACTCGGCGGGAATCCGCAGTTCGATCGGGGCGATAAGCTCGGCCTTGGCTTGCTCGGCCAATGCCATGACGCCGAGCGTCTGGCCACGCCCCTTGACGGCATGGGTTCCCAGATCCTCGATGGCAATCGTATCCGGCAGCTTGATGCGCTGAGCGAGCTCAGCCGAGATCAGCACCTGTCGGCCGAGCGACTTGCACAGGGATTCCAGCCGGGCCGTCGTATTCACCGTATCGCCGAAATAGGCGATCTTGTGATGATCGACGCCGATTTCCGCCGTGATGATGAACCCGCCGTGAAGGGCTGCGCGCAGCCGCGGAACGTGGCCGAAATTCTTGCGCCAGGTATCGGCATTGGCTTCGATGTCATCGAGGATATCGAAGATGCAGCGAACGCAGCGCGCAAATTTGATGCCCCGTTCCAGCCGCCAAGTGACGATCGCGGCGTCGCCGACATAGTCGTCGATCGCACCCTTGTGCCGCCGGACCGGTTCGGCGAAGGCCGCAAACAGGGCTTTGAGAAATTCCTGCGCGCGCAAATCGCCGTGCTTTTCGGCAAAGGACGTCGAACCTGCAAGGTCGATGAACAGGAAAACGCGCTCCTCCTTCACCGGCCGGCGGTAACGGCTGATCAGCATGCTGGTAAAGACGTCACGGCCGAGCAGGTCGCGTACGCGCAGGATGAAGACGATCAGAGCGCAGACGGCCAGCGCATAAAGGAAAACATGGAACGGCATGACGATGATGTCGCTGAGCGATGCCGGTTTGACAAGCTTGAGCCACCAGAGAAGCATGGCTGCCAGGGCATAACCCGCGCTCATCAGGAGCTCGTAGATTATCAGTGCAACAACGATATAGGCGAAGGTCGGAAGCCGCTCGATCCGCCGGTAAAGCGGGCGAAACAGGATCCGGCGTTCAAAGGCGATCAGCGGCAGACCCATGAAGACGGCAAACACCGCACCGATGATGATCGGTTCACCTGGAAAGACCACAAGGCCATAAAGCACGCCGGACAGCGCCATGCCGAGCGCGATCAGCAGCCAGTTCTCCGTTGGGGATATTTCTCTCATGAATCAGTTTCCACTCCCCCCGTGCAGGCAGGTATTGTTCCCCTTGGACAGGTCGGGTCAAGCGATTTCGTGTAACGGTGTGTCGCATCATTCAAGCCCGGCCGCAAAGGCTCGCCCAGCGCCCTGGGGTCATCCCATGGGCTTTCTTGAAGTGCCGGGTGAAATGCGCCTGGTCGGAAAAGCCGCTTTCGGGCGCGATATCGACGAGGCTCCTGCCGCTGCCGATCATGCCGCGCGCCCGCTCGAGCCGGCGCATGACGAGATAGCGGTGCGGGCTGGTGCCGACACTCCAGCGGAAATGCCGGGCGAGCGTAAAACGGTCGAGGCCGCTGACGTTTTCGAGCTCGGCGCTATTCACCTGCCGGTCGGAATGGGTCTGCAGGAAGTCGCAGGTTCTGCGGATTGCGGCCGGATCAAACGTCCGGCCGGACGCCTTGCGGCCGCCGTCCGAATGCCGCAACAGCGCGTCGGCGATACCGGTGAGCGTATCGTCCAGACGCAGCTCGCCGATGGCCCCATCGAGATCACGCATAACCTCCGCAAGACTTGCGGCAAAGGCCCGGTCGGCGATCACCGGCGACGGCACGAAGGGCAGGCCGCGCGGCCTTTCTCCAAGCGCATCGATCAGCATTTCGGGCGGCAGGTACAGCATCCGGTAGCGCAGGCCTTCCTCCGTTCCCGCACCGCCATCATGGACCTCGTCGGGATGCAGCACGATGATATCACCGGGCTGGCTGTAACGGACCGATCCACGGTAGCGGAACGCCTGCACGCCCTGCAACGTCAGGCCGAGCGCATAGGTATCATGGCGATGCGGCTCAAAGGCGTTGCCGTGAAAATGCGCCTCGATCCGCTCGATGCCGCCCGAGACGGGCGCGACCTTGATGCTGTCGGACGCCGCCGATATGCACGAACGTTCAAGATTGCCATGACCACTGCGGGCTATGGAGGCCCCGGACGCTTCGAGCGTCCTGTTTCCAAGAGTGGAGTTGGCATTCATGTTCGATACCAAATTTGCAATCGTGCTGCGCGAGGATCTGGCCGTCTGGCAAAAGCTCAACGTCACGGCGTTCCTGACCAGCGGCATCATTGCCGAAAAGCCCGGAATAATCGGCGAAGTCTACCGCGATGCGGATGGCAACGTCTACAATCCCTTGAGCATCCAGCCGGTCATCGTGCTATCTGCCGACCAAAAGACCATTGCCGCTATCCACCGTCGGGCGCTGGAGCGCGAGGTCAAGACATCGCTTTATGTCGAAGAGATGTTTGCGACCGGGCACGACGCGGCAAACCGCGAGGTATTCGCCCTGTTCGGTCCGGATGATGCAAAGGTTGTCGGCATTGCACTTCATGCCGACAAGAAGATCGCCGACAAGATCACCAAGGGTGCAAAGATGCACCCCTAGAGCAATTCCAGCAAAAGCGCGCAGCGGTTTTGCGTCCGGAATTGCGGCAAAACAAAAAGACAGAGCGTTTTCGCGATTCGAAGAACAGCGGAAATGCTCTGGCGAAATGTCTTAAAGCTCGACGGCTTCGATCTTGCGATCGACGAAGCGCAGGGCGACTTCGCCGTTGATCAGCTTCAGGGCTGTATCGCCGAACAGTTCGCGACGCCAGCCTCTCAAGGCGCCGACATCGGCGTTTTGGCCTTCCGATGCAATCCGTTCGAGATCCTCGCTATTGGCGATGATCTTGGCGGCGACGCCCTGTTTTTCGGCAATCAGCTTCAACAGGACCTTGAGCATTTCGCCGGCGGCCTGGGCGCCTTCCGGGGCCTGGTTCTGACGCGGCAGCTTCGGCATGTCGGCCTTCGGCAAGTCGAGCGCTGCATTGACCGCTTCAAGGATTGCCGTTCCGGCTGCCGAACGCTCCCAACCCTTGGGGATGGTGCGCAGGCGCGACAGTGCTTCGACGTCCTTTGGCTGCTGTTGGGCGATCTCGTAGAGACCGTCATCCTTGAGGATGCGGCCGCGCGGAACGTTGCGGTTGCGGGCCTCGCGCTCGCGCCAGGCGGCGACCTTCTGCAGCACGGCAAGTTCGATCGGCTTCTTCAGCCGCATCTTCAGGCGCTGCCAGGCGTCGTCCGGATGGATGTCATAGGTTTCCTTGGCTTCGAGGATGGCCATTTCCTCGGTCAGCCACAGCGAGCGGCCTTCGCGCTCGAGCTCGGCCTTCAGGTGCAGGTAGACATCGCGCAGATGGGTGACGTCGGCCAGCGCGTAATCGAGCTGCTTTTCCGACAGCGGCCGGCGGCTCCAGTCGGTGAAGCGCGAGGACTTGTCGATATGGACGTTCTTGATGCGGCTGACCAGCTGGTCGTAGGAGACGCTGTCGCCGAAGCCGCAGACCATGGCGGCGACCTGCGTGTCGAAGATCGGATGCGGGATCAGCTTGCCGAGATTGTAGATGATTTCGATGTCCTGGCGGGCCGCATGGAAGACCTTGACGACATTCGTATTGGCCATCAGCTCGAAGAACGGCGCAAGGTCGATATCCTTGGCCATCGGATCGACAATGACGGCAATGTCCGGTCCGGCCATCTGGATCAGGCAGAGCTGCGGCCAGAAGGTCGTCTCGCGGAGAAATTCCGTATCGATTGTCAGGTATTCCCCGCTGGCCAGCGTTTCGCAGGCGGCGGCAAGTTCGGCGGTTGTCTCGATCATCAAACTTCAATCACTGTGGCGGAAATGCGGCCGTTAAAACTCACCCGATGTATCCCGTCACGCCCGGTGCCACAACAAAAAATGCTCAAACAACGCGGAAATATCCGGACATTCCTGTCTTCTGGTGCTCGATGATATGACAATGGAGCAACCAGTCGCCGAGGTTATCGGCGACGAGACCGAGTTCGGCCTGTTCGTCCGGCAGGAGCAGGATCGTGTCGGTCGGTGGCGGCAGGACGGTGCGCTTGTTGGAACTGAGGATGCGGAAGCTCAGGCCATGCAGGTGGATCGGATGCGCATGCGGTGTGCGGTTCCTGACCTGCAGCACATAGCTTTTGCCGAGTTTCAACTCGGAAACCGGGGCTCCCGGATCCGGCGTATCGCCCTGCCACGGCACCTTGTTGATTGCCCAGAACGTATAGCCGAGGGTGCCGCAGATGCTGGGAACCGGCGCATGTTCCGCCGTTGCGGTAAATTCGAGCGGGATGCGTTCGGCGATCGACAGATCGGCTTCGGCAATCGGATTGGCCGGCAACGGTTTTACGTCGCGGATATCGCGTTTCAGCGAGGTGCCGGTGGCGCGCAGGGTGGCCACCGTAAACGGGTTTGAGCCGCGCAGATTGCCGAGCTTGACCTCAGCACCTTCCGCGTCCGGCATGCGCACGACCAGTTCGACGCGCTGGCCGGGGCCGACATCGAGCAGATCGAGCGGGAAGGGCGCATCGACCGGATTGCCGTCGAGCGCGATGACGACAGCCGGCGCACCTTCTGCGGCAAGCGAATAGATGCGCGTCACGTCGGTGGCGGCGATGCGGATGCGAACGAGACCGCCCGAAGGTGCGTCATAGCGCGGCTGCTGCTGCCAGTTGGTGGTGCGCACCGTGCCATAGGTGCCGCCGCGTGCGGCATCGCGTGGCTTGAACGGGGCGATGAAGGCGCCGCCGGTGCCGAGCCGCCAGTCGCGCAGGTTGAGCACGATCTCGGCGTCGAAGACGGGATCATCGGGATTCTCCACGACGATGACGCCGGTCAGCCCGTGGCCCATCTGGGTCAGCGTGTTGCAATGCGGATGATACCAGAAGGTGCCCGCGTCCGGCGGCGTGAAGGCATAGTCGAAGCTGTCGCCGGGATAGACGTAAGGTTGGGTCATCTCCGGCACGCCGTCCATGGCGTTGACGATGCGCAACCCGTGCCAGTGAACCGTGGTCGGCTCGTCCAGTGCATTCACCAGCCGGGCGGCGAAGGGCTCGCCCTTTTTCATGCGGATGACCGGCGGCATGCCGGTGGCAGGCGCATCGCTTGTGCCGTAGGTCATGATTTTCGGGGTGATGCCGTCAGGGGCCAGTTTTGCCTCGGTGAATTGCGCCTTGAGCAGCAGCGGGCCCGGGGCCGCAATTCCGTTTCGCGCCGCAAGCCCGCCGCCGATGGCGAAGGAGGCAGCGGCTGCAGCCGATCCCTTCAGAAGTGTGCGGCGGCTGATGATCGGCATGGCGGGATTCCGGAGATTGAGATGTCCCCGTTTAAACTTGATGCCGGTATTCATCAATTGCCATTTGCGCGCATCTTGCCGCAGTCAGCCGCCCAAACGTTACTTCTTATCCTCGGGCCTGGCCGCCAGCTTGTTGAAGAAGGAGGAGGTACGCAAAAGGTTGCGAAACCGCATCGAGCGTTCACCGGTGGGCACTGCACCGCGCGCCATCATCCTTTGCAGGGTATAGAGCATGAAGGCTGCAAGCACCGCGGCGGTATAGATGAACAGCGCCGGCGGCCCAAAAATATCCAGCATGAACGAGGCGAACAGCGGCCCGATGATGGCGCCGCACGACCAGAAGAACAGCATGCCGGCCGACACCAGCGCGTGCTGACCCTCGGCGGCATGGTCGTTGGCATGGGCCGAGCAGAGCGAATAGAGCGGCATGGCGAAGGCGCCGAAGATGAAGATGCCGATGAAGTTCAGCCATTCGTCGCTACCGGCGAACAGGGCGAGATACAGCCCGGCAAGCAGCGAGCCGAAGGTGGCAAAGAGGATGATCAGCCGCCGGTCCAGCCGGTCGGAATAGAGCCCAAGCGGATATTGCAGCACGACGCCGCCGATGATCCCGACGCTCATGAAGGTGGCAATGGCGGTGATCGACAGGCCGATACCCTCGGCATAGATCGGCCCGAGCGAGCGGAAGGTGGAATTGGTCAGCCCGACGACGATACAGCCGATCGTGGCCAGCGGCGAGATGTTCCACAGCGCCTTGACGTCGAACTTGATCGCCTCCGGCAATCCAGGGCTGGAGCGGTCGGCAAAGGAGATCGGCACCAGCGACAGCGTGAGCGCCATGGAGACGATGGCAAACAGCTGGAACCCCTCGATGCCGACGGTCGGGATCAGATATTGCGCCGCCGTCACCGAGCCGAGATCGACCAGGCGGTAGATCGACAGCGTGCGGGCGCGGTTGGAATTGTTGACCCGGGCATTCAGCCAGCTTTCGACGGTGGCAAACAGGCTGGCAAAACAGATGCCGGCAATCAGCCGCATCAGGAACCAGAACCACGGATCGATCAGAAGCACCATGGCCAGCGAGGCTGCCGAGGCGATCGCCGCCATCGCCGAGAACGTCCTTATATGACCGATCGAGCGCAGGATGCGCGTCACATAGATGCAGCCGATGGCAAAGCCGATATTGTAGCCGGTGCCGACAAGGCCGATCAGCGATGTCGAAAAGCCCTCCTGCAGGGCGCGCAGCGAAATATAGGTCCCCTGCAGCCCGTTGCCGCCGATCAGGATGCCGGCGGTGATGAGGAGGGGGATGAGCGGGCGAAGCTGCGACATGAAGAAAACGATCCGGGCGGACGCGACTCCATGCCGGCGTGCCATGCCTCAGTCTTAGACGCAGCCATCCGGCAAAAACAGTCACGATAATTGATGGTCCGGTCAGCATCCGGCATGAATGGGCGGCTTCCGCAGTCGCGCAAACGCGGTCCTATGGTTGTCTTTGATTGCCTGCGCGCACGTCCCGGCCTTGACAAATCGGCCTCACCATGCGCTTTTCCGCCCGATTTTGACGCTGCCGCAGCGCGCTTTGGCGTGGCCGCGCAGCCCCTTGGTTCCAGGATAATATCATGCATCGTTACCGCAGCCACACTTGTGCCGCTCTTCGCAAAGCCGATGTCGGCCAGACCGTCCGCATCTCCGGCTGGGTCCACCGCGTTCGCGACCATGGCGGCCTGCTGTTCATCGATCTTCGCGATCACTATGGCATGACGCAGATCGTCGTCGATCCCGACTCACCGGCCTTCAAGGCGGCCGAGACGGTGCGCGGCGAATGGGTCATCCGCATCGACGGCACCGTCAAGGCGCGATCGGACGAGACCGTCAACAAGCAGATGGCGACCGGCGAGATCGAGCTTTACGCGCAGGAGATCGAAGTTCTCTCCGCCGCCAAGGAACTGCCGCTGCCGGTGTTCGGCGAGCCGGATTACCCTGAAGACATCCGCCTCAAGTACCGCTTTCTCGATCTGCGCCGCGAAACGCTGCACAAGAACATCGTCAAGCGCAGCCAGATCATTTCCGATATGCGCTCGCGCATGAACTCGGCCGGCTTTGCCGAATATTCGACACCCATCCTGACGGCCTCGTCGCCGGAAGGCGCGCGCGACTTTTTGGTGCCGAGCCGCATCCATCCCGGCACGTTCTTCGCCCTGCCGCAGGCGCCGCAGCAGTACAAGCAGCTGTTGATGGTGGCCGGTTTCGACCGCTATTTCCAGATCGCCCCGTGCTTCCGCGATGAAGACCCGCGTGCCGACCGTCTGCCGGGCGAATTCTACCAGCTCGACCTGGAAATGAGCTTCGTTACCCAGGAAGACGTCTGGGACACGATGGCACCGATCATGACCGGCGTGTTCGAGCAGTTTGCCGAAGGAAAGCCGGTCACCAAGGAATGGCCGCGCATTCCTTATGATCAGGCGATCCGCAAATACGGTTCCGACAAGCCGGACCTGCGCAACCCGATCGAGATGCAGGCCGTCACCGAACACTTTGCCGGCTCCGGCTTCAAGGTGTTTGCCGGCATGATCGAGCGCGATCCGAAGGTCGAAGTCTGGGCGATCCCGGCCAAGACCGGTGGTTCGCGCGCCTTCTGCGACCGCATGAATGCCTGGGCGCAGTCGACCGGCCAGCCGGGCCTCGGCTACATCTTCTGGCGTAAGGAAGAAGACGGCACGACTGCCGGCTCCGGCCCGCTTGCCAAGAACATCGGCGAGGAGCGCACCGAAGCGCTGCGCACGCAGCTTGGTCTTGATGCAGGCGATGCCTGCTTCTTCGTCGCCGGCGACCCGGCCAAATTCTATAAGTTCGCAGGCGAAGCCCGCACCAAGGCCGGCGAGGACCTGAACCTCATCGATCGCGACCGGTTCGAACTGTGCTGGATCATCGACTTCCCGTTCTACGAATGGAGCGAGGAAGACAAGAAGGTCGATTTTGCCCACAACCCGTTCTCGATGCCGCAGGGTGGCCTCGAGGCGCTGCAGACGCAGGACCCGCTGACGATCAAGGCCTATCAGTATGACGCCGTCTGCAACGGCTTCGAAATCGCCTCGGGCTCGATCCGTAACCAGTCGCCGGAACTGATGGTCAAGGCGTTCGAGCTGGTCGGCCTCAGCCAGACCGACGTTGAAGACCGTTTTGGCGGCATGTACCGCGCCTTCCAGTACGGCGCCCCTCCGCATGGCGGCTGCGCCTTCGGTATCGACCGCGTCGTCATGCTTTTGCTCGGCGCCAAGAACCTGCGCGAAATCACGCTGTTCCCGATGAACCAGCAGGCACAGGACCTCCTGATGAACGCCCCGGCTCCGGCGATGCCCAAGCAGCTGCTTGAGCTGTCACTGCGCGTCATCCCGCCGCTGAAGAAAGACTAACGGCAGTCCTTTACTGATTGGATTTTGATCAACCCGGCGATGCCAATCGCCGGGTTTTTCGTGTCTGCGATTGGCCTTGAGCTTATAAGAAAGAAGGCCCGGCGATCTCTCGCCGGGCC
This sequence comes from Pararhizobium sp. DWP1-1-3, assembly GCF_049896125.1. Classification (NCBI taxonomy): domain Bacteria; kingdom Pseudomonadati; phylum Pseudomonadota; class Alphaproteobacteria; order Hyphomicrobiales; family Rhizobiaceae; genus Pararhizobium; species Pararhizobium sp. DWP1-1-3. Next base: position 4,749 of record NZ_JAFCTR010000012.1, on the reverse strand, counting down.
TTCTTATGTTCGGTTGTGATCCGCCGGATCAATCGTTGGCGGTGACCTTGACGCCGAGGACGCTCGGGACCGTGTTCGGCGCGCCCATGGCGGCGCCGATGATCATCGGGAACGGAACCGGGTTGGCCGGTTCGGCCGCGATCGTCAGGCTCTTCGGTGCATCGAGATAGGTGTTGACGGCGCTCGAGACCTGGTTCTGCAATTCCGGCACGTTCAGCTGTGCCATCATCAACGGAACCATGCCCTTCAGCGACTGCGCCAGCTGATCGCCCGTGGTGCCCTGCTGCGAGCCGATATAGTCGAGAACGCGCTTGGTGATCGTCGCGTCGTCGAAGCGGATCGAGGCGCTGTTGAACGTCAGCTGCTGGATCAGGCCCATCATCGACAGGCCCATGGCCTGGTTGGCTTCTTCCTTGTTCGGATTGGTTTCCGCCGCCTTCATGGCTTCCTGCACGGACTTCATGAAGTCCAGCGTGTAGCCGGAAACGTCGAAGGCGATCGCCAGGCGGCCGACATTGGCGAAGTCGAAGGCGTATTCCTCAAGCGAGACGTTGCCCGTGGCCACTTCCCAGCTGCCCTTCATCGTCATCTCGCCGGCAAGGTTTTTCAGGCCGAGCTTTTCAATCGCATCCTTCGACTTGGGGTCCTCGACGCCGGAGAGATCGGCCTTGATGCCCGAAAAGGTGGCGTCAAAATCGAAACCCGCGTCGCTTTCTTGCTTCGTCAGATTGGCTTCCGATTCGTCCATCGAAAACACCGGCTTGCCCTTGGCGGTGACCGTTACCGGGCCAGTCGTTGCGGATTCGTAAAGGACGATATCGTGGACCGTGCCGCCGGCCGGATTGCCGGGGATGCTGAGGCCGCCGATGGAGATGTCCTTGGCGGTAATCGCTGTTTCGTCTTCCTTGACATCGACATCCGGCAGCGTGACGGTTTCGGCATAGTAGCCGCCGCCATCGGTTTCTTCGACGCCCTCAAGCGTTACGTCGCCGATCTTGAAATCCTTGCCGGGGGCGGCGGTCGATTTGACGCTGACGCCGGTAAGCGTCACGGTCGTGCCATCGACAGCGACCTTTTCATAGGCAACGGTTGCGCCATTGAGGGCATAGGCGGCGTTCAGCTTGGTGACGAGATCCGCGCCGTCGAGCGCGAAGGCCGGACCGGAAAGGCCGATAAAAGCGGCGCTCGCTAGCATCAGACGAAGGTTGCGGGTAGGCATCATGGAGCGGTTCCTTGTTGTAAAGCTCTAATTTCGAAGGCATTTCTAATACGGATTAAGGCCGAAATATATTCGAATTGCCTCCGCAAGCGATGTTTCGTGAGACTATTCAATTTTAAGATGAAAATTGTTCGTGGGACCGCCATTTCCCGCAAACGGCATGCGCTTTCCAGGCAGATCAACGCAGGATGAGCCTTCAAATTTTCAAGGACATTGCAAATCTGGCGTGGGCTGAGGAATCATTTTGAGGCCCGAACCGGTCACGGCGACAGCTGCCGCGGTGACTGATGCCAGACGAAGGGGTTTCGTCCACGTCCGCTGACATCGCACATCGCCATTGCCACACAGGGTTCTCCACAGCGCAATGCCCTGCAATCCTTGCCGTTCAGGGTTTGTTGCGGTAGCAAGAAATCATGGGACAAAGCCTTTTGCCGCCGTCGGGCGGAGACGATCATATTCTGCCGGTTGACCTCAAGGCGGCGCTGGAAGAGCGCTATCTCGCCTATGCGCTGTCGACCATCATGCACCGGGCACTGCCTGACGTGCGCGACGGCCTGAAGCCCGTCCATCGCCGCATCATCCATGCGATGAGCGAAATGGGGCTGCGCTCCAATTCCTCGTTCAAGAAATGCGCCCGTATCGTCGGCGACGTCATCGGTAAGTTCCACCCGCATGGCGACCAGTCTGTCTATGATGCGCTGGTGCGCCTGGCGCAGGATTTCTCGCAGCGCTATCCGATCGTCGATGGCCAGGGCAATTTCGGCAATATCGACGGGGACAGTGCCGCCGCCTACCGGTACACCGAAGCTCGTATGACCGATGTGGCGAGCCTTCTGCTCGAAGGCATCGATCAGGACGCGGTGGATTTTCGTCCAACCTACAATGAGGAAGATCAGGAACCGGTCGTCATGCCCGGCGCCTTCCCGAATTTGCTGGCGAACGGCGCCTCCGGCATTGCCGTCGGCATGGCGACCTCGATCCCGCCGCACAACGCCCATGAACTTTGCGACGCCGCACTGCACCTGATCAAGAACCCGGGCGCGACCATCGAAGAGCTGATGCTCGATCCGAACAATCCCGAGCGCGGCGGGATCGAAGGTCCTGACCTTCCGACCGGCGGCATCATCATCGATAGCCGCGAGAGCATCATCGAGGCCTACAAGACCGGTCGCGGCGGCTTTCGCGTCCGGGCGAAATGGGAAGTCGAAGATACCGGCCGCGGCGGCTACCAGATCATCGTCACCGAAATTCCCTTCCAGGTGCAGAAGTCGCGGCTGATCGAAAAGATCGCCGAGCTTCTGCTCGCCCGCAAGCTGCCGCTGCTGGAAGACGTGCGGGACGAATCGGCCGAGGATGTCCGCCTCGTGCTGGTGCCGAAGAGCCGTTCGGTCGATCCGACCATCCTGATGGAATCGCTGTTCAAGCTGTCGGAGCTGGAAAATCGCATTCCGCTCAACATGAACGTCCTGTCGATGGGCCGCGTTCCCAAGGTGATGGCGCTGAACGAGGTCCTGCTGGAATGGCTCGCCCATCGCCGCGACGTGCTGCAGCGCCGCTCGCGCTTCCGGCTGGCGGCGATCGACCGGCGCCTTGAAATCCTCGGCGGTTACCTGATCGCCTATCTCAATCTCGACGAGGTGATCCGCATCATCCGCGAGGAGGACGAGCCCAAGCCCGCCTTGATGGAGCGGTTCACGCTCACCGACCTGCAGGCCGAATCGATCCTCAACATGCGCCTGCGCTCGCTGCGCAAGCTGGAAGAGTTCGAGATCCGCACCGAATTCGAAGCTCTTTCGAAGGAAAAGGCTGAGATCGAGACTCTGCTGGCATCCGACGACAAGCAGTGGCAGACCGTCGCCTGGGAAATCGGCGAGGTGAAGAAGAAATTCGCCAAGGCCACCGAGATCGGCCGCCGCCGGACGTTGTTCTCCAATGCGCCGGAAGCCGATCTGGAAGCGATCCAGCAGGCGATGATCGAGAAGGAACCGATCACCGTCGTCATCTCTGAAAAGGGCTGGATCCGGGCGCTGAAGGGCCACATTTCCGATGTCTCGACGCTGCAGTTCAAGGAGGGCGACGGGCTGAAACTGTCGTTCCCGGCCTCGACCACCGACCGCATCCTCGTCGTCACCACCGGCGGCAAGGCCTATACGCTGGGCGGCGACAAGCTGCCGGGCGGACGCGGGCACGGCGAACCGCTGCGCATCATCGTCGATATGGAAAATGACCAGGACGTGCTGACCGCCTTCGTCCACGATCCGGCGCGAAAACTGCTGATCTCGTCGGCTGCCGGCAACGGCTTTGTGGTGCTGGAAGGCGACATGGCTGCCAATACCCGCAAGGGCAAGCAGATCATGAACGTTGCCATGCCGGACGAAGCCAAGCTGGTCATCCCGGTCAAGGGCGACCACGTCGCCATCGTCGGCGAAAACCGCAAGATGCTGGTCTTCCCCTTGGTGCAGATCCCGGAAATGGGCCGCGGCAAGGGCGTACGATTGCAACGCTACAAGGATGGCGGTGTCTCCGACATGCGCTGCTTTGCCATCGCCGACGGCCTGACATGGGCCGACAGCGCCGGCCGCAGCTTCACCAAGTCCAAGGACGAACTGCTGGAATGGATGGGCGACCGCGCAACAGCGGGCAGGGCCGTGCCGAAGGGCTTCCCGAGGAGTGGCAAGTTTACCGGATGATGGATCTGCGGGCGGTTGAGTTGGCGAAATCTAATAGCTGTCAGAGATCAAACGGAACGGTGTGATCTCGCAGGAATTGCGCCGTACCGGCTTCGTCAATCTCTCCTGCAGCAACGGATAGAACAAAAGCGATAACGTCCGCCTGCTCCGCTTCGATAAGTAGGCCGTTGATCGCCAGAAAAGTAAACGCTGCAAGCCAACCAGTCCGCTTATTGCCATCCGAAAACCCGTGGTTTCGAACAATGCCGTAGAGGTAGGCAGCGGCGAGAACGTGTATATCTTCCTCGCCGTAGGCTGCTTTGTTGACCGGACGGGCCAAAGCAGATTCGAGAGCGTTGACATCCTTGAGACCCGGCAAGCCACCGTGTTCCAACAATTGTTCATGATGTATGATTTCAATTGCTTGGCGTGACAGCCATTTAATGGACATCATTTCGCCAATTCACGCAGCGCGACATGATATTTTTTCATACCAATTCTGGCCGCCCGCAATTGTTCTGCAAGATCGTCCTTCTGGGGCGCCAGCTCAAGCGTACCCCCGGTTTCCTTCAATTGAAACTCGTCGCCCGCCTTTAGCCCCAAACGTTCAAGGACTTCTTTTGGGATGATAATGCCTTCGGAGTTGCCGATTTTGCGAATGGTAAGGTTCATGGAAAAATCTCCGATGTTATAATTGAGTTATAACATCGGACGATCTGAAACGCAATTATCGTCAATGAAGGGGCACGGCCGTGAATCCAAGTTAACGGTCAAGCGGCGATGATATCGGCCATGTATTGAGGGTTTCGTCCGGCTTTGTTTCGTCTCAGTTTGATGCTTCGCTTGTCTTTATGGCTTCGA